>NZ_CP180551.1:3029099-3332009 GCF_047778095.1 Neptuniibacter sp. QD48_11 | reverse complement strand
AAATGTTGATAGAGTAAATGGCACTGTGGACATCTTTGGTGGCATTGTTTCTGAAGGTGAATTAGACATGGGTAATGGTACAGCTAACGTTTATTACGATCAGGAAGTGGTTGATAATCTAGATCAAATTAATACAAAGGAAGTTATACGTGGGAGCTGGAAGGATTGGTAAGGGTCATTGAGTAAGCTCTCGAGGGATTGAGGAAAGGTGGTTAATATGTATCAAAATCGTTATGAAAAAGGTTTTACACTAATTGAGGCTTTGCTTGCATTTGTTATTGTAGCAATAGGTCTTATTGGGGCAGCGCTTTTTCAAAGTGAGTTAGTCACTGAAAGTGGGAACTCTAAGGCTCGTGCTGTTGCAGTTAAATTAGCAGAGCAGAAACTTGAGCAAGAGAGAGTCGTAATTTTAGAAAATAGCTATGCTAGCTTGGCATTGGCATCTTATCCTGAATCCACGAATGTTACTGTGGGCAACACAGCTTATACAGTTTCTTATTCATTAGCCTCGACTGCGGCAGCATCATTTCAAACGCATTATATGTTAGGCGTTGATGTTGCATGGACTGATTCACTTGGAAATGCGGAGTCTGTATCCCTGAATTCTCGTTTGGTTTGGAATGATCCAAAATCGTCATTTGACTCTAGCGATCAAGCAGGTACAGGTACTGATGAGAGTATAGGTAGTTTTGAAAGGCCTTCAGGTTCAGCCGTTGCTACGGCCAGAGAAACATCAGATGAAGTGCATGATGCGACTAAATCTGTAGGTGATTGGATTGAACTTGCTGATAATAAGTATGGTATCAAGATTACTGATGATGAATGTATCAATGGTGATGCCGGATGTGACCAAGTCGTTACTGTCATTGAATTAGTTGATTTATCAAGCCCAATTTTTTCTATTAAAGGCAATATATATGTGGATAGTAGTGTCTCGGTTTCTTATGAAGATTTAGAGGCATCGCCTAACGTATTAACCTCTGAAGGTGGTGGCTGCGCTGTATATGAATTAGGCAGTGATATCGGCTATACATGTCTATTCGGAGAGGGCTGGTACGGAACAATCGCATTATTGTTACCAGACGCTCAGGGCTCTAACAAACCTGGCGCTTGTATATCACCGCGAGAGTATAAATACTATGGTATTGATCCAGCGACTGTATCTGGAACCATTCAATCTTCAGATGTTATTGGTCAATCAGGCCTTGTTCGTTTTACTACGACTAATGGGCCAGGACCCTACCTAGCGGCGTCGAACGCAGCGCCAGGATTAGGTTATTACTATATGTATTCTGAAGTTGATACTAATGTAGAGGATACTCAATCATCTCTTTTAAACACTTCAGGAAATCTCTTAAACCAACATTTTTTGGTAATTAATACCAATGGTAATAAAGATTGTAGTGACTTTCTGACGGCATTGAATAATGTGCCAGCAGGTTATCCGAGCCTTAGTACAGATGATTATTCATACACAGATGGAGTAACCGTCACTATACCCGATGAAGAAAAAGTGCTGGGTTATGTTAATCTAGCCTATGAAATATCCGGACAGTTGGACGTGTCGTCGGTTGCTTCAGGAGCTGAGGGATTATTATCCACAATTGAGGTTGGGGTTGATCCATTGCCCGATTTTGCGCAGCAATGTGAGTTAGAAGTGTTGGCTGATCAAATTCTTGGCTATAGCTGTTTTGTTGATTACTCTTGGAACGGTACTGTGACTCCTTCGGTTGTATCTGGTGCTGTTGTTTCGTTTGACTTTGCACCATTGGAGTATGATTTCTCACTAAGTCCAGTGACAGCGGATGTGACATCAGGAAAGGATTTTGTTGTTACAGATACTCCTTAAGCTCTAAAACGGAATGCATTTATAGAGGAAGGGGATATACATGAATGTGTATCCCCTTAATTATCTCTAATTGGTGTATTGCTTTCTTTTGGTTTCCATACTTTCATAATTTTCCATCCCCTTTCTTGGTTTTGTAATATAGCTTTATCCGTAAGTAACTTAAGACAATTGAGAAATTAGATGTCTGACTTTTTAATAATCGGTGGTGGCGTGATCGGTATGATGTTGGCGCGAGAGCTTGCTCAAGCCAATGCTGATGTCACGTTGTTAGATCGCCAAATGTGTGCACAAGAATCTTCTTGGGCGGGTGGTGGTATTGTTTCGCCTTTATATCCTTGGCGTTACCCTGATGCGGTTACTGAACTGGCGACTTGGTCGCAAAGTAGTTATATCCATCTAGCGCAAGATCTTTTGGATGAAACCGGCTTTGATCCTGAACTTCGTCAAAAAGGGATGTTGATGGTGTCTGTAGAGGATCAGCAGGATGCTCTAGATTGGGCGCAAAAATATCACCGACCTTTACGTAAAGTGGATGCCGACTTTCTTTACCAGAAAGAGCCTAATCTTTGTTCTGGTTTGGAGGAGGGGTTATGGATGCCAGAGGTGTGCAGTATCCGTAACCCGCGTTTAGGTCGTTCCCTACGTGAAAGCCTAGTGCTAAACCCGCGAGTGACGCTGTTAGAAAGCCAAGAAGTAAAAGGTTTTGAGCTTGAAGATGGCCAAGTTGTTGGCGTTGAAACATCAGAGCATAAGCTTCGTGCTAATAAAGTAATTATTGCTGCAGGTGCATGGAGTGCAGAGTTGCTATCAATGTTAGATAGGGAGCTACCAGTAGAGCCAGTCCACGGACAAATGATGTTGTTTAAAGCTAAGCCGGGTTTGGTAAATCGTGTCATTTTAAAGGGCGGACGCTATGTGATACCGCGTAATGATGGTCGAGTGCTGGTGGGCAGTACAATGGAGCGTATAGGTTTTACTAAACGCACAACCGAGGATGCTGCAAAATCCTTACATGCAACTGCGTTAGATATTATTCCTGCGTTGGCTGACTATGAGGTCGAACATCATTGGTCTGGCTTACGTCCTGGCTCGCCAGAAGGTATCCCTTTTATCGGAGAGGTTACTGGCTTGGACAATGTGTTTATCAACGCTGGCCAGTTTAGAAATGGTTTAGTGCTTGCGCCAGCATCTACTAGACTACTTGCCGATATGTTGCTAGGTCGAGATACAATTATCTCTGCTGATCCATACAGAATGGATCGATAAAGAAAATAATAAAGCCTGTAAAACAGTAACATTGTTTGCAGGCTTTATAGCGATGCTTAGTCGTATATGGTTGGAATCGGCTGACGTTTATGTTGTGTGCGATTGTAGATCTCGATAATGCGTTGCTCTACTTCCACTTCAACGCTCTTGCCTTCTAAGAAATCATCAATTTGATCATAGCTTAGGCCTAGTGCTTGCTCATCAGCTTTTTGAGGTTCTAAGCACTCAAGATCCGCGGTAGGTGTTTTATCTACAAGTAGTGTGGGCGCACCTAAAGCGTGAGCCAGTTGGCGAACTTGGCGTTTGCTCAGGCCAAAAAGCGGTGCAAGGTCACAAGCACCGTCTCCCCACTTGGTATAGAAGCCTGTGATGTTTTCTGCTGAGTGATCAGTACCAATGACTAAGCCGCCTACAATACCTGCAACTTCGTACTGAGCGATCATTCGTGCTCGTGCTTTTACGTTGCCTTTAGCGAAATCTACGGCGCCCTCTGAGGCCTGATTGAGTTGTGCTTCAGCGAGTGATGCTGTGACTTCTGTATGTATGCCTTCGACGCCAGGTTTTACATTAACCGCTATAGACTGTGATGGTTGGATAAATTGAAGTGCTAGTTGCGCATCTTCTTCATCTTTCTGTACGCCGTAAGGCAGGCGCATAGCAATAAATTGATATCTGCTCTCGCCGCTTTCTTCGTTTAGTTCATTGACTGCTAATTGCGCGAGTCGGCCACAGGTGGATGAGTCCACGCCGCCACTAATGCCGAGTACAAGGTTATTGAGGCCAGAAGCTTTAAGTGTGTTTTTAATAAAGCTTACTCGACGTGCAATTTCTTTAGCAGGGTCGATTTCAGGTAGTACCTGCATCTCTTTGATAATCGCTGCTGCCTGCATATTTATCTCTCTTATTTCTCTTTATGGTTCCCTAAGAGGCAAAAAAGGCACCTTTAAGGTGCCTTTATATTGTTCTTAGTTATTTCTTCTGTTCATCGTCTTCATCATCAAATACACCAAACGTTATGGTGCTGAAGAGAGAACGATCAGGTTTCGGTGCATCAGTACTCTCGTTCATACGAACAGGAGTCGCAACAGGAGGCTCTTTAGTGTCGCTAAACAGGTCAAATGTTGCTGCATCAAATAAGGTTTTCTCGCCTTTAAAAATAGGCGTGTATTGGTAGTTAGGGAAGTTCTTCGCCAATACGGCTTGTGTGTCTGCGGCAAGGTCTTGCTGGCCTAAGTGAGTATAGGCTTCAATCATGACCGCTAATGCATCAGGTACAGCAGGTGTTTCCTGCATATTTTCAATGACGTAACGTCCACGGTTAGCAGCAGCAACAAAAGCTTCGCGTTGGATGTAGTAGCGGCCTACATGGACTTCATAAGCAGCAAGACGGTTTTTAAGGTAAACCATACGCTTTTGTGCATCAGGAGAATATTGACTATCTGGATAGCGGCTAACCAGTGTTGAGAAGCTCTCGAAAGAATCTAGGGCTGCACCTGGATCACGTTTAGTCTCATCAACAGGTAAGTATTGAGTAATCCAGTTAATATCTTGTTCAAACGCAGTCAAACCTTTTAGGTAATATGCGTAATCAATGTTGTCGTGATTCGGGTGCAAGCGGATGAAACGATCAGCTGCTGCTCGTGCGGCTTCAGGTTCATAGTTTTTAAAATAAGCGTAAACCAATTCTAATTGCGCTTGCTCAGAGAAGCGGCCAAATGGGTAACGAGCTTCTAGAAGTTGGAATTTTTCTATAGCTACATCATAGCTCTCGTCATCCAATGCGGTGATAGCTTCTTGATACAACTGCTGTTCAGGAACATCTGGATATTCTTGAATGTCTTCGAACCATGAACAAGCTGCTGTCATTAGGCAGAATAAAGCAACAATAAGACTCTTGGTAATACGCATCTTTATATTAATCCCGGTGTAGTCTCTTGCCCGAACGGTTATACTGGACAGAAAGAGGCTATATGCAATTCAACGGCCTATTTAACCATAACTGATAGGGCCTGTTAACAGACCCAGACATATCAATTAGAAAGTTCTGACAGGTTCGAATGTCTGATCAAATACATTTAGAAGCACGTATCGAAGATGATCTTGTCGGTAAACGACTGGATCAGGCCGTAGCGCAGCTATTTCCCGATTATTCCCGCTCACGTCTACAGGGCTGGATCAAAGATGGTTCTCTTAAAGTTGATGGCGAAGTAAAGCGCCCTCGAGATAAATTATTTGGGGGAGAAACCATCGTTATCGATACTCAGTTGGAGATGATCGAAGATCATCAGCCGCAGGATATCCCACTGGATATTGTTTACGAAGATGATCATATCTTAGTCATTAATAAACCGGCCGGATTAGTTGTGCATCCTGCTGTAGGCCACCGTGACGGTACCTTACTAAATGCACTGCTGTTCCACTGCCCTGATATCGCCCAAGTGCCTCGTGCGGGTATTGTTCATCGTCTAGATATGGATACTACTGGCTTGATGGTGGTTGCGAAGACCATTGCAGCTCAAACGGAGCTGGTCGATCAGTTGCAAGAGCGTTCGATGGGGCGTGAGTATGAAGCTATAGTTCACGGTGTAATGACTGGTGGTGGTACGGTTGATGAGCCTATGGGGCGTCACGCTAAAAACCGCCAAAAGATGGCCGTTGTTGGGGTAGGCAAAGAAGCGACTACGCATTATCGTGTTTTAAAGAAAATGCGTGCCCATACTCATATCCGTTTGAAGCTTGAAACTGGCCGTACCCATCAAATTCGTGTGCACATGTCGCATATCAATTACCCGCTTGTAGGTGATCAGCTTTATGGTGGTCGTTTCCGTCTACCTAAAGGTTGTAGTGATGAGATGATTGAAGGCCTGCGTGATTTTAAACGCCAAGCCCTTCATGCCAAAAAGCTTGAACTTTGGCATCCAGAAACAGGTGAGCTTGTTTCTTGGGAAGTGGATCTGCCCGATGATTTTCAGCATCTGTTATCGCTACTTCAGGCTGACTTAGATGCTCATGCAGATGAAATGGTGTAATTAAATGCAATTGATTCTCCCAGATTGGAATGCTCCCCGAGGGGTAAAAGCCTTTACCACTACACGCTTCGATGGTGTGAGTGGTGGTGCCTATAAAGGTTTAAATCTGGGAGATCACGTAAAAGATGATCCCGAGCACGTCAAACAAAATCGGCAGATTTTGATTGATGAGCTGGGCTTACAGCGTAATCCTCAGTGGCTCTCGCAAGTTCATGGGATTGATATCATCGAAGCTAAAGTTGATGGTGTTTGCCGGGAAGCGGATGGTTGCTGGAGCCAAGATAAAGGCCAGGCATGTATTGTGATGACGGCTGATTGCCTTCCGGTACTGTTTGCTGATGGTGATGGAAAGCGTGTTGCTGCAGTGCATGCCGGTTGGCGAGGGCTGTTGGATGGTATTTTGGAGCAAGCTGTCGGGGGCTTCCAAAAGCCAGAAAATTTGCATGTTTGGTTAGGCCCGGCCATAGGCCCAGATGCATTTGAAGTAGGACAAGAAGTGCGAGATCAATTTGTCGCGGTCCAGGCGCAGGCTAATCAAGCTTTTACTCCTGTCGAAGGTTCGTCAGGGAAGTTTCTAGCAGATATCTATCAGTTAGCCCGTCAAAGGCTAAACTCCGTTGGTGTAAATTTTGTCTCTGGCGGAGAATATTGCACCTATACTGATGCAGAACGGTTTTATTCCTATCGTCGAGATGGTGTTACGGGCCGTATGGCAAGTCTTATCTGGATTGAATAACGTGGATTTAATTACGACTAAGCCCGAACTCTTTGTTGATCTCTTAGATGTCGACTCCAGCATTGTTATCGATCTTAAATATTTTACCGGTGATAACTTTGTGGGTGAGTCAGTTTGCGGTTATCTGAGAGAGACGTGCCTTTTAACCAAGCCTGCTGCGTTGGCTTTACAAAGGGTTCAACACTCACTCGCTGAATTTGGTCTAGGGCTAAAAGTGTTTGATGCCTACCGACCTCAGCGCTCAGTTGATCAGTTTATTGCATGGTGCGACCAAGACGGTGCTAACCCTACGCAGGAGCGATTTTTTCCCACATTGCAGCGTCCAGAGCTTTTCAGTAAAGGGTACCTTATCCGGCATTCCAGCCACACGCGAGGCAGTACGGTTGATCTGACATTGATCGATTTGGATTCCAAGGAAGAACTCGATATGGGGACGGAATTTGATTTCTTTGGCCCAGAATCGTGGTTTGATTCAAACTCGGTATCTGCGCAGGTGCGTGCGAATAGAATGTTACTGCAACGAGTAATGGTCCAGCATGGTTTTGTACCTTTTCATCAAGAGTGGTGGCACTTTACCTTGCAGGATGAACCATTCCCAAATCAGTATTTTGATTTCGAAATAAGCTGATTCGGCTTGTTTATTTCCAGTGCTGGCTCAAATTAAACGTGGTTAGCCAATCGGGGATCAGATCTGCTGGCATCGGTTTGGCGATGCCGTAGCCTTGCGCATGGTTGCAGCCGAGTGCCATTAAACAGCGGCCATGCTCGGCGCTCTCTACGCCTTCGGCTATGACCCCACGATTAAAGGCTTTACCTAGCCCAATTATGCCTTCAACAATTGTTTTGTCTTCATCATCGTCCAGCATATCCATAACAAAACTACGATCAATTTTTACTGTATCTGCAGGAATTTTGCGAAGATAAGTTAGAGAAGAATAGCCTGTACCAAAGTCGTCTAACGCGAATTTTATTCCCAACTGGTGGCATTTATCGATAATGTCGCGGGCTGCACTGACATCATTAAACGCAGTAGTTTCTAATACTTCTAATTCGATCGTTTCTGGCGGAACCTCAGGGTATTTCTCTAGTAGGTCGGCTAATTGCTCTGGAAACGCTGGGTTTTGTAAATGCTCGGCTGAAATGTTGATGCTAGTGGACAGCTCAAGCCCTGCACCCCTCCAAACACGTAGTTGTCGTATCGCTTCATTCATCACCCAAGAACCTAGCTTGGTAGCAAGATCTGGGTTGGTTATATGTGGTAGAAAACTATCAGGAGGTAAAAGGTTAAGCGTTGGATGCTGCCAGCGAATCAACGCTTCCATTCCATAAACTTCACCTGTTTGCATGTTGATCTTTGGTTGGTAAAACAGCACAAATTCCCTATTTATAAGTGCTTCGTGAATTTCATCTTGAGCTTTGTGTTGGTCTTGGGTTTGCCGATCTACAGCAGGGTCAAAAAAGTGATAGCGGTTACGACCTGTTTGTTTCGCAGTGTACATGGCCTGATCTGCATGACGGATCATGGTATCCGCGTCGGAATCATCATCTGGATAAAGTGTCGCGCCTATGCTGGCTGATATCGAGAGATGGCGCTGCTTTATTTGGAAAGGCATTGCCAGAGTTCGGTTTAAATTCGCTAAAATCCCTTGGCAGTGTGTGACATTTTTTAGTTGCGTTAAAATTACAACAAATTCATCACCACCGAGTCGCGCAATAACCTGCTCGGGGCCTAATGTCTTCTGCATACGTTTAGCTGCTTCGACTAGAAGCATATCACCAACATCATGCCCATAAGTGTCATTAATAGGTTTGAATTCGTCTAAATCGATATAAGCAACTGCCATCATCTGTTTGTGCTGCTTGCAGTGTTGAAGTGCTGTTTGTAAGCGGTCAGAGAGTAAAACGCGGTTGGGTAGTTGAGTTAGGGCGTCAAAATGCGCCATTTTTTCTAATTGATGCTGATGCTCTTTCAGCTGTGTAATATCGGAGAAGATGCTTACATAATGAGTGGTATCCCCGTTAGGGCTTTTTACCGCAGCAATATTAAGTAGTTCAGCGTAAATTTCTCCAGATTTATTGCGATTCCACACTTCGCCGCGCCAGTGCCCATTTTGTCTGAGGCTCTGCCACATGGCAGCGAAAAACTCTTCACTGTGATGGCCTGATTTTAATATGCTGGGGGAGAGACCGATAACTTCTGCCGCGTTGTAGCCTGTTAACTGATAAAAGGCGTTGTTTACATCTAGAATGATCCCTTGTTCATTGGTGATCATCACACCTTCGCTGGCATGCTCGAATACACTTGCAGCTAATCTAAGCTGTTGTTCGGTGCGTTTACGTTCAGATATATCGGAAATGAGCGTGACAAAATGATTGATATGCCCCTCTGTGCTCTCTTGTGCACTCATGGCTATCTCTGTATGAACAACAGGTCCAGAGTAGCTAAGTAAACGAATCTCATGACGGATATGGTCTGCACCATCATTTAATAAGCTTTCGCACATCAGGTTAAAATTGGTCTGATCATCTGGATGGATCAATTCTGATAGTGGCGTAATCTGTAGATGTTCCGGTTCGTAACCAAGCATTTCGCAGAGATAAGCGTTGGTTTGGATCCAATCACCATCGGTGGTAATTAAGGCCATACCAATCAAGCCGAGTTCAAAATAGCTACGAAAAATTGCTTCGCTGGTGCTTAACGCTTTTTGAGCTTCATGTAGCTGAGTAATTTCGTGACTAACACCCAACACGCCTACCAGCTCCCCAGAAGTTGATTTCATAGGGGTTTTAGTCGTTTCTAGCAAAGCGCGGTGACCATCGTTGGCAAAAGTTACCCACTCTTGGAAGGTATTTGTTCTATCAATTTCTAGTGTGGTTTGATCATGTTTACGGAAAGAGTCGGCGAGTTCTTTATCGACAAAGTCGTAGTCTGTTTTACCAACTATCTCATGCTCCAGAGCACCAACGAACTCTTCAAAACGGGTGTTGCATGCTAAATAGGTTCCGTTTGGATCTTTAAGCCAAACCAATTCGGGAATAGTGTCCACTAAGGAATCAAGGAATGATCGTTCCTTATGTAGCTGTTTATAGGCAAGGGCACCACCTAAAGCCACAAAAAGCTTTTCGATGATGGGCCTTAACTGACGTAGCTCTTTTTGCGAGAAGTAACTATTGTCTCGTAACAAGCGTACATAACCTAGCGCCCCTAAACGGAATATAGCGGCGCTTCCCTCTGCGCAGTGCTTCTCAGCGAGCTGTTCTGGGGATGCTGTTGCTAAATCGTAGCAACAAAAGTCCTCATCATCTTGAAGTGAAATGGCGGGGTGGTTAAAGGGAAGCTTAGTTTCTTTAGATCTACTATAAGGGAAGGCGAAATAAAGATTATATTCTTGTGCTGATTGAGTAAATTTTTCCGGTAACAGCCATATGCCAAGAAACGTTATTTCACTTTGACGCATAAGGGATGCAGTGAATTCTTGGCATACCTGATCAGGGTCTAGGCTATTTCCTACAGCCAATGATAATTCGTACATCCGCTGTATATCAGACCTTAAGTCTGTTGGAGCTTTACTCATAGAAACTGCATATGCCGAAGGTTTTGTTATAGAAGTTTACCGGACGCTCGCCGTTACTTGCTATTTCACCTAAGGCTAATATACCGGAGACATCCGTGCCTGGGTTTATTTGGTTTACTTGCTCATAAACTGTGCGCAGTTCTGCTGGAAATTGACTATCGAGTGCTACTGTTCTTGATAAACAATCACAGACTAAAACCCCAGATGTGTTGTTTGACATGGTTTCTTCAACCGCTTCTCGCGCGGCTTCAATGAGGTTTTCTGGGGTGCCTTCTACAAGGTACATAAGTGCCCCCTGGGGAATGTCTGATAAAAACATTACGTCATTACTGCCGCAAAGAGCTATTGGGTCTCGAACCACATCTTCTGCACCAGGGTGTTCAACAGCAAATGGGTATCGAGGTGTAACATCTTTGTAAAAACGTTCAGCCGGAGTCCCTTGCAGTTTAGAGGGAAGGGAATTCCGGTAAGCTGTCTCCGCATCTTCCCAATCTAGTTCGTGGAGGACGTTACCTGTGGTTCTGCTAGCAACAAATGGTCCTGAATGTCTAACCCAACCGTGTTTTGCAATGCTGCGACTAGGTTGGTCGATAATAGCAACTAATGCTGCGTCTATTTTTGTGCCCCAAGGCCCAAAAATACAGGCATCGGCTTTTAGTTCATGATTTCCTGCACCGGCACCAAAGTAGCTACAGCGTTTGCTATAGCGGTTATAAAGTTGGTTAAGCAGGTTGTCGATTTGTGGGGATAAGCAATCAACCAGGGTTAGGCAAGTAGCGCCCTCTTCAGGAATGTCATTGTAACTGGGTAGGTTAGAAATTTTTTCTTCTTCCGAAGGCATCGGCAAAACAATGGGAGTGCCTAGACAGCTGACTTTAATAGCTAACGCGCCCTCGTAGAGCATGCGCTTGCCGTGGATTAAACCGGGGAATACTGCGCCAAAGAATTTGCACTGTATAAGGTTAAGTTGTTCGACTAAGTTATCGAGATCATCTTGATGCTTATCAGCAAGAAAAATTAACCAATGCTCTTGATCCTTGAGCGTTTCGCCTCCGATTGCAGAAACAAGTTCTGAAATATCATTAAACCGGATGTACATCTCACACCTTACTTTTTTGTATTTATTATTCAGGTAGTAAAGAACCCATTAATATACTGAGAAGGTTGTTATTGCAATTACCTGTTTTGAGTAGGGGTATGACCTGTTTATAGCCTAATGCTTCCTCTACATCTAACAATGGAGTTCAAATTTTCTAATTTCAGATGAACTAGCAACGGAATTGGTATGGTGACCTTTTATGTGAGATGTAAGTCTGGTTTGTGCAATAGTGCGGATAAAGTAAGTGATTAGAGGGGAAGTTATCCTGCTGGAATGGTTGAAACTTTCGTGGTTTCGGCTAAGAATTAGTTAATTACCAATCTATCCAATCAAACCCTGTAACGGCGGTTTTTGTGGCTAGTGCGATGCTGCTGAAATGGCAATCTTTGTACAAGGGTTTATTGCTCAAATAGCTTTATAGAGCACTGAGGGATTTAGATGTCTGATTATAAAGTTTTATTTACCGGTTCTGTCTGTTCAGGGAAAACGACAGCAATCCGCTCGTTGAGTGATATTGAAACTGTAGATACGGATGCGAATGTCAGTGATTCAGCCATTCGCAGAAAGCAAAAAACCACCATAGCTATGGATTATGGGATACTGGAATTAAACAGTACGTCTAAACTGCATCTTTATGGCACGCCGGGACAAGAGCGTTTCAAGTTTATGTGGCAGCTTATGATGAGTGATTTGGTGCATGATGCCGAAGCGCTGATCCTCATGGTGGACAATACCCGTAACGACCCTTTCAAAGACATTCGTTTCTATGTCGAAGAATTTCGCGACTTTATTATTCGTCGTCGTTTGATTATTGCTGTGACTCACTCCGATATAGAAAGTGATCCTGATCATAATTATTACATGAGTGAGTTAAAAGCAATGGGGCTCTTTACTACCGTTGTATTTATTGATGCTCGAGACCCCTCATCAGTCTTAAATATTGTTAAAGAACTGGTGGGCAGTCTAGAAAAAGGCATTGATTGGGAAGGCATGAGCAAACGTCTTGAGGTTAACAGTACAATGCCTGATTCTGATGATGATCTTGTTGAAGGAAAGAAACCAGAATCTCAAGCCATTGATAATGTATCTCTTATGGATGCAGCAATGAATACGCGGGGGATTACAGGAGCCATGCATCTGGGAGCTGATCGTAAAGTGCTCAGCGCTAGTGTTAGAAATCAAAGTAATAAAGAACTACTTCGTTCCATGGTTAATCTTGTAGCTGCTTTGGAAAATAAAGCAGCTTTTATGGGGCGTATAGACGATCTAGTATTATGTGGGCCTAATCAAGAAACTTTATCAGTATTCGTTGAAAGGGAGCAGGCATTGGGATTGTGTTCTGATCGAGGTCTAAGTCTGAATGTGGTTAAACAGCAAGCGTCTGATCTATTGCAGTGGAGCCATCAATGATTGAGCTACTGACTCAGGTTGATAAGCCTGGGGTTATCGAGTGTAGTATGGTGCTAAGCGGCAAAGAGGTTGTCGCTTCCAGCTTCCCAGCTGAATATAAAAACCATGCGACTATAGGAAAACAGGCTTTTATTTATGTGTTTTCTAATGTAGCAAAAATGCGAACCAAACATAATGAATCTCATCTTGAGATAGGTGATCGCCGCATTAGTGGCTATCAATTAAAGCCAGGATTGATTTTGGTTTGTCTGTCGGCGAAAGACTCTAATATTGCGCTGGTGCGAAAGCATATTCGAGAAGTGCATACTGCTTTTCTTCGGGAACAAGTAGCAAAGAAACTGGAGTCCTAAAGCCTTTCTTTCTTGTATAAGCATAGAATGTTCATGATTGAGTCTGATCAATCAATAGCCTAATGTCGACTTTATAATAATTGTCATTTTGCGCTGCACAATAGATGCTTGAGTTGCAATCTGCTCAGACTGAGCTGGTTGTATAAGTAGAGGAAATTTTTAGCTGAGGCTCAAGTAGCGAGTTGTAAACTACAGTTACCTTCTTATCTAGACAAGGAAAGCGTGCATGCAAAACTACAAGATCCTTTTCACAGGGTCAGTGTGTTCAGGTAAATCTACAGCTATTCGATCCTTAAGTGATATTGAAACACTAGATACCGATGCGCGTGCCAGTGATGTTACGGTTCGCCGTAAGAAAAATACCACAATAGCTATGGATTACGGTGTACTGGATCTGCACGATCAAGCGCGTGTACACCTTTACGGCACTCCAGGCCAAGAACGCTTCCGCTTTATGTGGGAAATGTTGGCTTGTGAATTTGCCCACGATGCCATTGGCATGGTTTTGCTGGTGGATAACACTCGAAAAGACCCTTTCCGCGATATCCGTTTTTACGCAAAAGAGTTCCGTGAGTATATCCAAAAGCGTCGTTTAATTATTGCGGTGACTCACTCCGATGTAGAGCCAAATCCTTCAATTCAAGATTATCAGGCGTGTGTTAGGGAAATGGGATTGATGGCAACGGTGATGTTTCTTGATGCCCGTGATCCCCGTGCTGTTTTGGGGGTTGTTGAAGAGTTAATCTCTGCGGTAGAACTTAATGTCCAATGGGATGAGCTTTGTGATCGGCTGCTGGGTAACAATGGCTTCTCCTTGGATTTTTATAAGCCAGTTTATGAAGAAACCCTGCTTGACGCTGCAATGAATAAACGTGGTGTATTAGGGGCTATGCACCTCGATGAAAATCAAGAGATTCTCTGCTCTAATATAGATAGTAAGTCTCGTAAAGCACTACTTAAAAGCGTCAATAAGCTTTCCAAAGCGTTGGCGGAAAAAGCTGCATTTATGGGGGAGGTCAGTAACGTTGTTGTAGCTGGCCCTAAAGTCCAAACCCTTTCTATGTTTACCGACCAAGAACAGGCACTTTGCTTATGTTCTGATAACGAAATATCTCTACCGGTACTGCGCCAGCAGGCGAGTGATTTGCTGCAATGGAGTAAAGAAAATGACTATCTGGCGTGAAATGCAGGAGCGAGAGTTAATCTTGCAAGGCTGTCTGTTGTCGTCAGGTGCCGTAAAAGTATCTACTTTCCCTGCTGAATATAAGAAACATTTAGCAGTTGCTAAGCAGGCATTGCTCTACATATTTAAGAGCGCAGCGCAAAATGATGATGGTTATGATGAAGCGCATATGGAAGTAGGGGACCATCACTACAGTGGCTATCAGCTAGATGCAGATACCATATTGATCTGCTTTTGTGACTCTGATGCTCGACAGCATTATTTAAGAGAATATATAGACGAAAATAAGCAGCGATTTTTAGATCTGCTACCCTCATGATGCTTGTCTATTTTATATAAGTTCTGTCTAATTTTTGACCGCTTAGCCCTTGAAGCTGTTCTAACTTGTCCCCATACCTCTGTTATACCGATAACCTAGTATCCAAAAACAGCACGCTGTTGTGTTGTCAGATACAGGTTCTTTAAAAGCTATGTGGAGGTTGTATGCGTCCTGATAAATTTACATCCAAACTTCAAGAAGCGTTGGCTGATGCTCAATCATTAGCGGTTGGGTTAGATAATAACTACATAGAACCTATTCATCTTTTAAGTGCATTGATTGATCAGCAAGGAACAGTAGCGTTGCTAGAACAAGCGGGTGCTAATGCTCATGCACTTAAAAATCATGTTGATCAAACCGTTAGGCAATTACCTAAAGTTCAAAATCCTGATGGTGAATTGCGTTTCTCACAGGATGTGGCACGGGTTTTCAACAAAGCAGACAAACTTGCCCAGCAGAAAGGCGATCAATATATCGCAAGTGAATTGATTCTATTGGTTTTAGCTGAAGATAAATCCAGCGCGGGTAAATGTTTAAAAGATGCGGGTGTTATCCCGCAAAAGCTAGATCAGGTCATTAATCAAATTCGAGGAGGGGAGTCAGTGCAGGACCCCAATGCAGAAGATAATCGTCAGGCTTTGGATAAGTACTGTATTGATCTTACTGAGCGCGCAGAAGCAGGCAAACTAGACCCTGTCATCGGACGTGATGACGAAATTCGCCGTACCATTCAGGTCTTACAACGTCGTACCAAAAATAACCCAGTGCTTATTGGTGAGCCTGGTGTAGGTAAAACGGCCATCGTTGAAGGCTTAGCTCAACGAATCGTGAATGGCGAAGTGCCGGAAGGGTTAAAGCGTAAGCAAGTTTTATCTCTAGATATGGGTGCATTAATTGCGGGTGCTAAGTTCCGTGGAGAGTTTGAAGAGCGCCTTAAAGCGGTATTGAACGAACTATCCAAACAAGAAGGGCAAATTATCCTCTTTATCGATGAACTGCATACCATGGTTGGAGCGGGCAAGGGTGAAGGCGCAATGGATGCGGGTAATATGCTGAAGCCCGCATTAGCTCGTGGGGAGCTGCATTGTGTTGGTGCGACTACCCTTGACGAATATCGCCAATATGTCGAGAAAGACGCTGCCCTTGAGCGCCGTTTCCAGAAAGTCATCGTTGATGAACCGGATGAGGAATCAACGATTGCGATTCTTCGTGGCTTGAAAGAACGCTACGAAGTGCATCACGGTGTTGATATTACCGATTCTGCGATTATTGCTGCAGCTAAGCTATCGCAGCGTTACATCACAGATCGACAGTTGCCGGATAAAGCTATTGATCTGATTGATGAAGCTGCATCCCGTATCCGTATGGAGATGGATTCTAAGCCGGAAGATATGGACCGCCTTGAGCGTCGCCTGATCCAGCTAAAAATGGAGCGCGAAGCACTTAAAAAAGAGAAAGATAGTGCCGCGCAACAGCGCCTAAAAGAGCTAGAAAGCACCATTGCTAATGTCGAAAAAGAGTTTGCTGACCTAGATGAGGTTTGGAAAGCAGAAAAGCTGGCGCTGCAAGGTTCGCAGAAGATAAAAGAGGCGTTAGATCAAGCACGTATCGAACTTGAAAAGCACACTCGCTCTGGCGATCTGCAGAAAATGTCAGAACTTCAATATGGCAAAATCCCTGAGTTAGAAAAACAGTTAGCTGTCGCTTCAGAAGCGGAAGAACAAGGGCAGCAGGAAGCTAAGCTTCTACGTAACAAAGTCTCTGAAGAGGAGGTTGCAGAAGTTGTAGCACGCTGGACAGGTATCCCTGTTAGCAAAATGCTGGAAGGTGAACGTGAAAAGCTGCTTCGAATGGAGCAAGCCCTGCATGATCGGGTTGTCGGTCAAGAAGAGTCAGTTATCGCTGTGTCTAATGCGGTACGTCGCTCTCGCGCAGGTCTAGCTGACCCCAACCGTCCTAATGGCTCTTTCCTTTTCTTAGGCCCAACAGGTGTGGGTAAAACGGAACTATGTAAAGCGTTAGCTAGCTTCCTGTTTGATACGGAAGAAGCGATGGTGCGTATCGATATGTCCGAATTTATGGAGAAGCATTCAGTCGCACGTTTGATTGGTGCGCCTCCAGGCTATGTGGGCTACGAAGAGGGGGGGTACCTTACCGAAGCTGTGCGACGTAAACCTTACTCTGTACTGTTGCTAGATGAGGTAGAGAAAGCCCATCCTGATGTCTTCAATATTTTACTACAGGTGCTGGAAGATGGGCGTCTGACCGATGGCCAAGGCAGGACTGTTGATTTCCGCAACACCATTGTAGTGATGACATCGAACTTGGGCTCTGATCTGATTCAGAACTTTAGTGATGATGACGATTACCAGCTGATGCAGAGTGCTGTTATGGAAGCGGTTGGTACGCACTTCCGTCCAGAAGTAATTAACCGAATTGATGAAGTAGTAGTTTTCCACAGTCTTAAAAAAGATCAGGTGGCCGGTATTGCCAAGATCCAACTGCAGCGTTTGCAGAAGCGTCTCGCCGAACGTGATCTAAGCCTGACACTAACCTCAACAGCGATGGATAAGCTGGTGGATGTTGGTTTTGAACCTATCTATGGTGCTAGACCGTTGAAACGAGCGATCCAGCAGTGGATTGAGAATCCGTTAGCGCAGGAGATACTCTCTGGTCGTTATGTACCGGGTACTGAAATTGCGGTTGATGTTGAACAAGGCAGTTTTGTTTTTCGTTGATCCGCAGATTTAGTTGTATTTTAGAAGAAGAGCCAGCTTTTTAGCTGGCTTTTTTATGGGAGTCCCTTGTCTGCTTAAAAATTAGGCGGCGTAAGTTGATGGGTATTATACATAGTCTTTTCGCGGCTAAAGGTTTATTGGGAGAGGTCGATATCCTTGGTTGAATTGGCAAGAATAGATCTGGTTAATGTAAAGAAAAACAAATGATTTAAACGACTGTTTGGCTGTTATTTGTTCATTAGTGTATCCTCGAACAATAACTGAATTAGTCAGATTGTATAGGGGGATCTGTGAAGTATCAGTTGGTTGTTTGTATTGTTTTAAGTTTGAGCGTTTTTTCCGTAACTAATGCCAAGGCCGCAGTGACAAAAGATGTATTAGATTCAAGTATTCAGTACAGAGTTATACCGTTAAGTGTAAACCTTTCGAAACAACCCCAAGCTGGTTTCTACAATGGGTACGCTCATCCTTTATTAAAAAACCTTGCAGAGAGAAGTATCTACCGTATTAAAAACGGTGAAGAACTGAGAGGCTTTTATAAATATGAAGGCAGGATTAATTCCTCGGATCGTAGAAAAACAATTCTAGGTTTTAAAAAAGAAGAGGGGGCCCAATGGGGCTATCTCACCACAAGTGTAGCTCCTCAAAGTTCAGCTAATGCCTTTGTGGTACAGAGTGATAGACGAGACCCGATTTATGTCCTTGTGCTTAAGGGAGTAAGGATCTGTCTGGTCAGTAAGGCTTCAGGTTTACCTGTTTGGGAAAACGGAAAGTGGGTGTTTGCTGGCAAACCTGGGTATTTCGAGTGTACTGGTTCAGCCCGAAGCAGTATTTTTAAAGGTAGCTTTGAGTTTCCTCGATTACTAGGCCCTTATTATTCAGAGGGAGATACTGTTTTAACTTTTAGAAAGCCGAATGAGCTCAAGAAAGTCATTGTATCCCTGAAAAGGCAATTTCCTGTGCTGACGGTCCCTGCTTTACCTAACTATAAAGAAGCTCAGCATTTTGTATATCGTACATATTGATCATGAAGGGTAACACTTCTAAAGTGTAGTTTGATCATTGACTGGGAAAACTACAGTGAGAATATTAACGATTTTACTTTTAGTTGGGATTTTGTCTGCTTGTGCGGGGAAAACAGTACAACAGGCTCCGACAGTTCAACCAGAGCCTCAGCCGATTAGTGTTCCTTATTCTATTAATTATTCCTCTTCTCCTGTAGCTGATTATTTGCAGCCTCTAATTTATAACCTTTCGTTCGAGCCTTATTATGATTTGGTTAATCCTAGAAGGATAACGAATAGTTATGTTTTTGACGGGCAAGTCGATGATACGGATCCCAGTAAACTTGTCTTTGCTTATAGATCAAAGTTTGATGATAGTTGGGCTTACGTTACCAGTGGAATAGGTAGGTCGCCGGTGGCCAACATAATTTCTTTTAGCCATCCTAACTTTGGAAATGGTTATGCTTTGGTTCTGCAGCAGGTTAAGGTATGTCTGGTTACGCAGGCTTCAGCACCTCCTTTATGGAGAGGAGGGAAATGGATATTTCCAGTTCAGCCAGGGTACTTTGAATGTACTGGTCTTACGAATAGGTCGATCTTTAAGGTTGGATATGGTTTGCCGGGAGCTTTGGGCCCTTACTTTGGAGATAAGGATACTATTCTGGTCTTCAAAAATTTGGGGCAGCTACAGCAAATCTTAGTTTCTTTGAAAGCTCAGTTTCCGATGTTGAGGATCCCAAATGTATAGTTATCGAGAGTCGTTCTAGTCGTTGAGGGATACGCATTATTGCTGAATAAGTCTTTCATTTTCTCTTTCTAATCGGCTATTCTGAAAGAGTTAACCTTGAAAGCAGTAGTGGATTATTGGTCTGCTCAGCAGCCTATATCCTCTTGTATTAAAAGGACTAGAGGTAGAATGAGTCAAATCAAAGTGCTGATTGTTGATGATGCGCGTTTCATCCGTGATCATGTATCACGTATAGTGAAAGAGCATTTTCCTGATTATCAAATCGATGCTGCGGAAGACGGTGATGATGGCCGTTCGAAAATGGAAGCAACCAATTACGATCTAATATTGTGTGATTGGGAGATGCCGGGCATGTCTGGTTTAGACCTTCTAAATTGGGCTAGGAAACAGCCTCATTACAGCGATATCCCTTTTATCATGGTAACCAGCCGCGGCGAACGTGATTACGTTCTTAAAGCGATCCAGGCGGGTGTTAATGATTATATGGGGAAACCTTTCGAAGACTTGCAGCTTGTTGAAAAAGTTAAGAAGTATATAGGTAAACGTATCGAATCTAGTGCTGCATCACGCCGTAAAGCAGCGCAAATGTTGGCTACCGGTAAAAGTGCTGCTGCGCCAAAAGCGGCGAAGAAACCAAAAGGCTTGGCTCAGTTACGAATCTCTTCAGGCGTACTTCGATGTGCTATCAAAGATATCACTCTTCAACAAGTTAAGATCATGGTGAAGCGTGAAGAGGGAATTCCTAACCTGCTTGAGCAAGTGGTAGTGGATATCGAGCAAGTTAAAGGTGGCAAGGTTGCGCAGATGAATGGTTATGTCAGCTCTCTTGCGGCTAACGAAAAGAGTATCGAAACGACGTTTATCGGTGTCGATGTTCAGTTTATGGATAATGACCCTGAAAAACTGGAAGTGCTAACAAGCTATATTTCTAGTCTTGGGAAAAAATAACTTATTGTTATTTAAATAAAAAAGGCTGCTTAATGCAGCCTTTTTTATTACAGGAGTATCGCTTAATACAGCGCTTGCTCATCCTTAATTACATCGATTAGAACTTCCAAGAAAAGTCGATCTGCTTCGCTATGCTCTAGTGGAATCTTGATATTAGTTGTCGCAGAAAGCTTGTCAGCAATTACTTGAGCCGCGTTTTCATCATTCAAGTGTTCACGCGCAATCTCTAACGCCTTCTCACTAATATCCGGTTCAACTAATACTTTACGGATAAAAGACATCAATTCGTTGATTACACGCTCTTTGTTTTTAATCTCAGCGATACTCATAGGGATCTCCTGTAAACGTACATTCAGAGCCGATGAAGGGTAGTATAAAGGCTCTGTTCTGAGTTCTGCATAGCAAAACTATAACCCGATACTGAAATTGAGCATAGTATTTGACGCTAATCGCCCGTTATTCCGCAGGTGCAGCATGATTTTAGTTGAAAAAATAAGCACCTATGTGAGATAATTTCCGCCTCGAATTTTGAGGCCTTGAGTGTGTAGGACAACCCGAAGCTCAGGGAGACAGCTTTCTGAGGGCCGTTTCTCAAAGGTCTGTCGGTTGGGCGATCCCCAACACCGGCACACACCCGAACGTGAACCTGCAGCTCTACCCCTGGAATGGTTCAGAGTGAGATCGCTAGAGATTCAACAAATATTGTCTGGTACAGGCACGTTCAACGTTACAGAAACAAAAACTGTTAATTTCGTCAGTAACGAGACACTGACGTCGTTAGAGGGTGAGAAAAGTGGAATTACTTTCAGGCGCAGAGATGACAATTCGCGCGCTTCGTGATCAAGGCGTTAAATACATCTACGGCTATCCAGGTGGTGCATTGCTGCACATCTATGATGCAATCTTTACGCAAGACGAAGTCGAACATATTCTGGTCCGTCACGAACAGGCAGCTACACACATGGCTGATGCTTACGCACGAGCTACCGGTAAAGCGGGTGTGGCACTAGTTACGTCTGGTCCAGGCGCAACAAATGCAGTAACGGGTATTGCTACTGCATACACAGATTCTATTCCAATGGTGGTTATTACGGGTCAGGTTATGTCACACCTGATCGGTGAAGATGCTTTCCAGGAAACCGACATGATCGGTATTTCACGTCCGGTCGTTAAGCACAGTTTCAGCGTGCAGCGTCCGCAAGATATTCCTGAAATCATTAAGAAAGCATTCCACATCGCTGAAAGTGGTCGTCCAGGTCCGGTTGTAGTCGATATCCCTAAAGATATGACTACGCCTACAGAGCGTTACGAATACGAATATCCTAAGAGCGTAAAAATGCGTTCTTACAATCCGATCGCTAAAGGTCACACAGGTCAGATCAAAAAAGCAGTAGATATGCTTTTGGCTGCCAAACGCCCAGTTATCTATACAGGTGGCGGTGTAATCTTAGGTGATGCGAGTGCTGAACTGATTGAACTAGCTCAAGAGCTTGGCTACCCAGTAACGAATACGCTGATGGGCTTGGGTGGTTACCCAGGAACTGATAAGCAGTTTATCGGTATGTTGGGCATGCACGGTAGCTATGAAGCAAACATGGCGATGCACCACAGTGACATGATTTTGGCTGTAGGCGCACGCTTTGATGACCGTGTAACTAACGGTACAGATAAGTTCTGTCCAACAGCTAAGATCGTTCATATTGATATTGACCCAGCTTCGATCTCTAAAACGATCAAAGCTGATGTACCAATTGTAGGTCCAGCTCAAGCTGTTCTTAAAGAGATGCTAGAACAGGTGCGTGCGGCTAAGAAAGCGCCTTGCGCTGATAGCCTGCAAGCTTGGTGGGAGCAGATCGATGAATGGCGTGCGCGTCACGGTGGTCGCTACCGCACAGATGACTCTGAGCTAATGAAGCCTCAGCAAGTTATCGAAATGCTTAGCAAAGTGACTAATGGCGATGCTTACGTTTGTTCTGACGTAGGTCAGCACCAGATGTTTGCTGCGCAGTACTACAAGTTTAACAAGCCAAATCGTTGGATTAACTCTGGCGGTCTAGGCACGATGGGCTTCGGTCTTCCGGCTGCTATGGGCGTTAAGCTGAACTTCCCTGATGAAGAAGTAGTATGCGTAACAGGTGAAGGTAGTATCCAGATGAACATTCAGGAACTATCTACCATTAATCAGTACGATATTCCGGTTAAGGTTATCTGCTTGAACAACCAGTCTTTGGGCATGGTTCGTCAGTGGCAGGATATGAACTACGAGTCTCGTCACTCTCAGTCTTACATGAAGTCTCTTCCTGATTTCATCAAGCTGGTTGAGTCTTACGGTCATGTAGGTATCCGCGTTGAGCGTCTTGAAGACCTTGAAGGTGCTATGCGTGAAGCCTTTGCAATGAAAGATCGTATGGTATTCATGGATATCGCAGTTGATCCGTTTGAGCACGTATACCCAATGCAGGTACCTCGTGGTTCTATGCGTGACATGTGGCTGAGCAAAACGGAGAGAACATAATCATGCGTCATATCATTTCTGTATTGATGGAAAACGAGCCAGGTGCTCTGTCTCGTGTTGTTGGTTTGTTCTCTCAGCGTAACTTTAACATTGAGTCTTTGACTGTTGCGCCAACTGAAGATGAGACATTGTCTCGACTAACAGTGACTACGCTAGGTGATGACCGTGTTGTTGAGCAGATCACTAAACAGCTAAACAAGCTTATTGATGTTGTTAAGGTTGTTGACCTAACTGAAGGTGAACACCTTGAGCGCGAACTGATGATGATTAAGATGAAGGCGAACAATGGTACTGTTCGTGCTGAAATCAAACGTACTGCGGATATCTTCCGCGGCACTATCATCGATGTTACGCCTAACACTTTCACCGTTCAGTTGGTGGGTGCAAGCAGTAAGCTGGATGCTTTCATTGAAGCACTAGGTACTTCTAACATTATGGAAGTTGTACGTTCGGGTGTTTCTGGCATTGCACGTGGCGAGAAAGTTCTAACTTTGTAATTACTTAAGTTAGTCTGATTACTAAAGCCGCTTCTGGTAACAGAAAGCGGCTTTTTTATTGCAGGTAAGGATATGCTTTTAGAATTAGAGAATATGGAAAAGTCAGATGTCTATCATGCGCTGACGCAAGTTGTTGTACCTCGTCCTGTGGCCTGGGTGCTCTCTTCTAATCAACAAGGTGCACTCAATCTTGCGCCGTTTTCGTACTTTTCAGCGGTGTGCAGTGATCCACCATTGATCATGTTATCTATAGGTTCAAAGCCTGATGGCTCGCCAAAAGATACCTATGCAAATATTGCAGATACCGAAAAATTCGTGATTCATATCGCTGGTTCTGATCTCGCGACCAAGGTGACCCAGAGTTCCGTGACGTTGCCTAGGGGAGAATCGGAAATTGAGCTGTGTGATCTGGAAACAATCGATGTTGAAGGTTTTGAGTTGCCTAGGATCCTTGGCCCTAAGATCGCTATGTCCTGTTCTCTGTATCAGCAAGAGGATATTGGTAATGCTCCGCAACGACTCGTCTTTGGCCGTATAGAGAAAATATGGTTGGATGACGCGGTGGTCGAAATGGATCAACAGGGCCGACCTAAAATTGACGCTGCGTTAGTTGATCCACTGGCACGTCTGGGTGGTTTCGATTACCAAACCTTCGGCGACGTGGTGACTGTGCCTAGGCCAGCGTAAAGCAGGAATCTGAAGTTTTTCAGAACCTCAGGCTGCAAAAGATTGTTTGAGATCAGCAATCTTTTGCACCGAGATATCGACATCTACACGTAACACTTGGTCCGATGCTCGGCGTTGATAGATAGACGATTGTTCACGTCTACGACGATCTAAGCCTTTAAACTGAGTTGAACGGTGTTGTTCAATCCACTCTTCGGCATGCGTCAGAGTTGGTAGGTAAGGGCTAAGTTTGCCTGTGCCTTTTTCATACCAGTAATAAACGAATTGGTAATCACGGAAGTCTTTAATCAGTTTAGGCATGGCGCTTACGGTCAGTAGTAGATAAAAACTTAATCATACTGACCGAACCTTAACAAAGTCTTACGTGTTGTAAATTAACCCTAGTTTATTTGCGGTAAATGGTTTCGATAAGGTGCCAGCCAAATTTGGTCTTAATCGGACCATGTACTTCATGCAGTGGCTTTTTGAATACGACATCATCAAACGGTTTCACCATATCGCCGCGACGAAACTCTCCCAGATCACCACCTTGGCGTTTGCCCGATGGGCATAGGGAGTATTTTTTAGCGAGCTTACCAAAGTCATTGCCTAACTTTAGGCGCATTTTTAGCCTTTCCGCTTGGTCGCGGGTTTTAACCAATATGTGTCGGGCGCAAGCGCGGTTAGCCATGTTCTGCTCTCCTAAAAGTTATAGACTAATTTTATCGCAAAAAGGCAGGGGCTGCAGGTTCATGGTAGGAAAAGAAAAGGCGCTGATAAACAGCGCCTTTGCATGATCTTAGTGGATAAGCTTATTAGCCCATCTGAGACTGGAGATAGTTTGGTAGACCGATTTTTTTGATCAAACCTAGCTGTTTCTCCAACCAGTACGCATGATCTTCCTCGGTGTCTTCCAGAAGCTTCTCTAGGATTTCACGGCTGACATAGTCCTGCTCTTCTTCGCAGACTTTAATCGCGTCCTTAAGTTTTTTATCAACTTCATATTCAACGCGAAGATCTGACTCAAGCATTGAAGGAACGTCAGTGCCGACTTTAAAACCATCACGGGTGGTCATGTCTGGCGTGCCTTCCAAGAACAGCATACGCTCAATCAATGCAGCTGCGTGGCCTTTCTCATCATCAAACTCATGATCGATACGCTCGTACAGCTTATGTAAGCCCCAATCATCGTACATACGGGAGTGGATGAAGTACTGATCCATTGCTGCTAGTTCCATCGCTAGCAGGCCGTTTAGTGCGTCAATGACTCTTTGATTGCCTTTCATTGTCTTCTCCCGTTAAATCTGAGATTGCAGATAGTTTTCGATACCTGCATTACTGATTAGGTATTGCTGAGTTTCGATCCAGTCTACGTGCTCTTCTTCGTATTCTAGGATATCTTCCAGCAGATCGCGGCTGACGTAGTCTTGCGCCGTTTCGCAGTAAGCGATAGCTTCACGCAAAATTGTCAGTTGCTCCAATTGGAAATCCATATCACATTGCAGCATCTCTTCAGTATGTTCGCCGATGCGTAGTCGACCTAACTGTTGCAGGTTAGGTAGTCCTTCCAAAAACAGAATGCGCTCGATTAGATCGTCTGCCTGTTTCATATCTTTGATGGACTTTTTATAAGCTTTCCCGTTTAGCTCATCTAGGCCCCAGTTCTTGTACATACGTGCGTGAAGAAAGAACTGGTTGATTGAAGTGAGCTCACTTGTCAGAACCTTGTTCAGGTGACTAATGACTTGTTTGTCGCCTTGCATGGGGGATCTCCTTTAGTAATAACCGCCCAGCTATGTGTGGGTTAGCAATTTCAAAGTGATCAAGAGTCTAGTTTATAAAATGACTTAAATCAAAAAAATCCTTATAAAACAATGGGTTGCAAAGATTAATGCGTTAGATTCTCATTGCGATTCTGTATAATAAATAACCAGTTTTTTATTGTGTGATTTTTGAAAATAAATTTAATAAGTAAATCAATTAGTTGGCGAGTTATGAAGAGCATTCAATAATTGCAATTCAATGAGAATAATTTTCAACAAGATTCTCGTTAAATGTATTGAAAGTTGCTTATTTGATAACTATTATCATTACCCGATTTAATTGAGATTGGTTATTGTTTAAATGTTCGTTTGTATTTGTGAAAATATTACCTGTAGTGACGTTCGTGACGCCGTAGATCAAGGCGCGCGTAGCGTGCGTGATCTAAACAAAGAGCTTGCCGTTGGTAGTCAGTGCGGTAAGTGTGTGTGCATGGCACGTAAGGTAATGAAAGAGCATCTAGACGACATGGATTTCGATCTAGCCGTACCTGCTTAGCCTTCTCGCTTTAGTATCTCTACTGCTTCGGTCAGCGTCTCTGCAATCGGAGCGTCCAGCTTTAGATTCAGAAGTGGATCTGCTCTCGTTACCCCAATCGTTAAAGAACAGATCGGTTTTCCCCACTCATGGGCACGTTTACAGAAGCGATAGCCTGAATAGACCATCAAAGAACTACCAACACATAGTAAACCATCGGCATTTTCTAGAGCATCCAAGGCACTAAACACACGTTCCTTTGGGACGTTATCACCAAAATAGACAACATCCGGTTTTAAGATTCCTCCGCATGCTTGGCATTCAGGTACAGAGAAATCTTCAAATAGATGGGTTTCTAGATCGGCATCACCATCGGGACGAAGGGGAGCTTCAGGGATCTCGAAATGGGGATTGATCGCTTCAGTATGCCTGTGGATATCTTTACGATCATAATTCTGTGCACAACTCATGCAGCTGACTCGATCAGAGCGACCATGAAGATCGATAACGGCTTGGCTGCCGGACTTCTGGTGTAAGCGGTCGACATTCTGTGTGATCAGTAAACGAATAAATCCCATGGTTTCTAGCTCAGAGAGCGCTGTGTGAGCCGCGCTCGGCTCGGCATCCCTAATGGCAGGCCAACCGATCAAACTACGTGCCCAGTAGCGCTGACGGGCGTAGTGGCTCTCCATATACTCTTTATGCTGGGTCGGGGCAGAGTGCTGCCAGTTACCTTTAGCATCTCGGTACGCGGGAATGCCCGAATCTGTACTTACGCCAGCTCCTGTTAGAACAACAAGGTTGGGGTGTGAGCGAATGAATTCGGCAAGTTGCTGAGCTTCTGACATAAGTTATTCACAAAGGCAAAGAATGCTATCAGTGTAACCTATTTTAGGGGGAGGCGAATTAAACAAAAAAGCCGCGCTTTTCAGCACGGCTTTTTAGTTTTAAAGCTTTTTAATTTGGCAGTTTATGCGCCAAATTTAGCTTTTGCTTCGATACGACGACGGTGCAGAACTGGCTCAGTGTAACCATTTGGCTGTACGCAGCCTTCGATTACTAGTTCGCACGCTGCTGCGAATGCAACGCTGTCTTCGAAGTTGCCAGCCATTGGGCGGTATAGAGGATCGTTTTCGTTCTGACGATCTACTACTGCAGCCATGCGCTTAAGCGTTTCCATTACCTGCTCTTCAGAACAGATACCGTGGCGCAACCAGTTAGCGATGTGCTGGCTAGAGATACGTAGCGTTGCACGGTCTTCCATTAGGCCAACATCGTTGATGTCTGGTACTTTAGAACAACCAACGCCTTGGTCGATCCAGCGAACAACGTAACCTAGGATGCCCTGTGCGTTGTTGTCTAGCTCTTCTTGGATCTCTTCAGCAGTCCAGCTTGGGTTAGCTTCAACTGGTACAGTTAGGATGTCGTCTAGGTTCGCGCGATCGCGTACTTTCAACTCGTCCTGACGAGCGAATACGTCTACCTGATGGTAGTGAGTCGCGTGAAGAACAGCTGCTGTTGGAGATGGAACCCATGCAGTGTTAGCACCAGACATTGGGTGGCCGATCTTAGCTTCAAGCATGTTAGCCATCTGATCAGGGATTGGCCACATACCTTTACCGATCTGAGCGCGACCCTGTAGGCCACATAGAAGACCGTTGTCTACGTTCCAGTTTTCGTAAGCACCGATCCATGCAGCAGCTTTCATGTCGCCTTTGCGGATCATTGGGCCAGCTTCCATAGATGTATGGATCTCGTCACCAGTACGGTCTAGGAAACCTGTGTTGATGAATACAACACGCTCTTTAGCAGCGCGGATACACTCTTTCAGGTTAACAGTTGTACGGCGCTCTTCGTCCATGATGCCCATCTTCATAGTGAAGCGTTCTAGGCCAAGCATGTCTTCGATACGAGCGAATAGTTCGTTAGCGAAAGAAACTTCTTCTGGGCCGTGCATCTTAGGTTTTACGATGTATGTAGAACCTGTAGTTGTGTTGCTGAACTTACCTTTGCCCTGCATATCGTGCATAGAGATAAGCGTAGTTACAACACCGTCCATGATGCCTTCAGGAACTTCGTTGCCATCTTTGTCTAGTACAGCTTCGTTAGTCATTAGGTGACCAACGTTACGTACGAACATCAAGCTACGGCCTTTAAGTGCAAGGTTAGAACCGTCTAGTGCAGTGAACTCACGGTCAGCGTTGATAGAGCGAGTGAAAGTCTTGCCGCCTTTCGTAACTTCTTCAGTTAGGTCGCCCTTCATTAGACCCAACCAGTTACGGTAAACAACAACTTTGTCAGCGCCGTCTACAGCAGCAACAGAGTCTTCACAGTCCATGATCGCTGTTAGAGCAGCTTCCATCACGATATCTTTGATGCCTGCAGCATCGTCTTTACCGATCTGGCTTTCACGGTCGATCTGTACTTCGAAGTGCAGACCGTTGTTTTTGAATAGGATAGAAGTCGGAGCAGCTGTTTCACCAGTGTAACCGATCAACTTTTCAGCTTGTGCTAGCGTAGTTTCGCTGCCATCGCGCATTACAACAACAAGCTTGTTATCTTGAATGCTGTAGCCTGCAGAATCTTTGTGAGAACCTGCCGCTAGTGGAGCTGCTGTGTCTAGGAAAGTACGTGCAGCTTCGATAACTTTAGCGCCACGAGCTGGATTGTAAGAACCAGATTTCTCAGCGCCGCCTTCTTCAGATACTGCGTCAGTACCGTAAAGCGCGTCGTATAGGCTGCCCCAACGTGCGTTAGCTGCGTTAAGTGCGAAACGAGCATTCATTACAGGTACTACTAGCTGAGGACCAGCCATTGTCGCCATTTCTGGGTCAACGTTTGAAGTAGTCGCTTCGAAATCTTCGCCTTCTGGCAATAGGTAACCGATCTCAGATAGGAAGCCTTTGTATGCTTCTAGATCGAAAGCCTGACCTTGACGCTCACGGTGCCATGCATCGATCTGCTCTTGGATCGCATCACGCTTAGCTAGTAGGTCACGGTTCTTTGGCGCCAGATCGTGAACGATGGCATCAAAGCCAGCCCAGAACTGTTCGCTAGTTACGCCAGTGCCTGGCAGTGCTTCGTTGTTAACGAAATCGTATAGAGCCTGTGCAACCTGAAGACCGCCACTCTGTACTCTTTGACTCATAATGAATTGCCCCAGTAAATATTCTGCCAGCTCCGGTGCGAGGCTACCGGTAGCTGAGTGAATGATCGCTGTCGATTAATTTGCAGCTAAATTTGTGCATCGCACAGTAGCGCAATGGTGTCTTATTGTCGCCTAAGTCGACCCAAAAGTATGATAAATGGGCCTTATATTCGGTATAAATTGAGCGAATGGCTGCGGTATTGGCTAAGGTTAAGTATGAAATGATCACCTAAGTTGTGCGGGAATGTCCCTAAGGTGGTGTCTATGACCTTATTTGATCGTGACCTCCTCGTTAAAGGGCTAAGGCCTTATATTGAAACGGGTTTTGGAATACCGAGCGAAAGTGTTCGCGCGTATTTAGCCTGTTATGGCTTATTGGATATCGCTGAAAAATCGAATTATCGGATTGGCCGTATAGCGCTCGATGAGGTCTCTGTGACCCTGCAATCCTTCTCGGTTTTAGATCGTTCCCGTAACCGCGGCACGGTTGTATTGGTGCATGGTTATATGGACCATGTTGGGTTATATCAGCACCTGATTGATGACCTTTTGAAAAGCGGGTTTGATCTGCTCTGTTACGATTTGAGTGGTCATGGTTTATCCGATGGTGATCCGCTGGCAGTGGACGATTTTCAACATTATGCGACTCAGCTAGCGGAGCTGCTGGCGAGTTTGGATCAGGAGCTATCTTACCCGGTTCATTTAGTTGGCCAGAGTACAGGTGGTGCAGTAGTGATGGCACATCAGTTGCTGTTTACCGATCAAACTATGCCTTCCTTGGGTGAGCGAGTGCTGTTGGCACCCTTAGTAAGACCCAGCCTATGGCGTAGCATACAGCGCAAATTTCGCTGGCTGAAATACGTATTACGCCGAGTGCCGAGACGTTATAGCCAAAACTCTCATGATGACGACTTTATTCGCTTTCTACGAGAAGGGGATTGTTTGCAGCACCGCGAAATCCCTGTGAGTTGGGTCGGAGCGATGTTGGCGTGGGGGGATTGGATCGAAGCGCATCTGCCTGTACCGGGGCGTATTCATATGATTCAGGGAACCCTCGATAGTACGGTCGACTGGCAGCACAATATGGCTGTATTGGGCAGGCTTTATCCTGAGATGGAGTTAACGTTGATTGAGGAGGCGAAACATCACCTGGTGAATGAAACACCGCAATACCGGGATCAGGTGTTCAATCAGATTGATGCGATATTTAAACTCTGGGAAAACGAAAACGGGCAGCCCTAGGGCTGCCCGTTTTGATTAAATCAGATCAACTTAGAACAAACGACGGCAGCGGATTGTGCCTTCGATCTGCTTCAAGTTTTCTAGTGCTACAGAAGAGCAATCTGCATCAACGTCTACCACTACATAACCAACTTTCTCGTTAGTTTGTAGGTACTGACCGCTGATGTTAACGCTGTTTTCAGAGAAGACAGTGTTGATCGCAGACATAATGCCCGGCACGTTGTTGTGTACGTGAAGTAGACGGTGAACGTGTGGGTGCTCTGGTAGTGCAACTTCTGGGAAGTTAACAGACGTGATAGAAGAACCGTTATCACTGTACTTAATCAACTTCTCAGCTACTTCGTAACCGATGTTTTCCTGAGCTTCCATCGTAGAACCGCCTACGTGTGGAGTTAGGATTACATTGTCATACTCACGTAGTGGTGAGATGAATTCGTCATCGTTAGTACGTGGCTCAACTGGGAATACGTCGATAGCCGCGCCTAGTAGGCGACCAGAATCTAGTGCTTTACATAGCTCATCGATTACAACAACAGTACCGCGAGCAGCGTTAAGGAAGATGGAACCTTGTTTCATCTCAGCGAACTGAGCTTCGCCCATCATATCTTTAGTAGCTGGTGTTTCTGGTACGTGTAGAGAAACGATGTCACTCATGTTTAGAAGCTCTTTCATAGAGCCAACTTGAGTTGCGTTACCTAGCGGAAGCTTAGTGACAACATCGTAGAAGTAAACATCCATACCCATTGCTTCAGCAATAACGCTTAGCTGAGAACCGATGCTACCGTAACCTACGATACCTAGCTTCTTGCCACGGATTTCGTAAGAGTTTTTAGCAGACTTCTGCCACTCACCGCGGTGAGCTTTAGCATTTTTCTCTGCAACACCGCGAAGCAGAAGAATCGCTTCAGCGATTACTAGTTCTGCTACAGATCGAGTGTTAGAGAAAGGTGCGTTAAATACCGCAACACCACGCATCGTAGCTGCTTCCAGATTTACCTGGTTAGTACCGATACAGAAGCAACCAACAGCTACCAATTTTTCAGCAGCTTCAAAAACTTCTTCAGTTAGCTGAGTACGGGAACGGATACCGATGAAGTGAACGTCCTTAACACGCTCAATCAACTCTTCTTCTGGTAGGGAACCAGTTAAGAATTCGATGTTGGTGTAACCATTCTGATTAAAAGTGTCCACCGCAGATTGGTGTACGCCTTCCAGAAGCAAAATTTTGATTTTGCTTTTATCGAGAGAGGTTGTTTGGCTCATGGTGTGCAGCTCTTTAATTTGCGTGGCTTTTTCTAGTATCTAGGAGGGCCACAGGTTTAAACGCTTTAAAATTAAGCGCGAATATTAGCACAGCCAAAGTTGAAAAGGATGAATGATAAGCTCAGATTGGCGGAAAAATATTCATCTTGAGATGAGATGGATTGTATAAAGGGGATGTTTGGAGGGAAAAGGCTTCTATATTGCGAATACAGAAGCCTTGCTTTTCCTTAGCCGTAGAAGCAAAGGTAAGCAGTTGCTTGCTCAACTTTAAGCTGGAAGCTCTGGTTCGCTGCAACTTTAAATTCAGTGCCTGTTGGGAAAGACTGGAACTCTTCGCTGTCAGGAAGTTTAACGATTAGCTCGCCGCTAACTACCTTCATTAGTTCGTCTTCGCTTGTGCCGAATTCGTATTCGCCTGGTGCCATTACGCCAGAAGTTACTTTACCTTCGCTGTTTTCGAAGCCGATAGATTTTACTTTGCCGTCAAAGTATTCGTTTACGTTCAGCATGTTTGATCTCCTAAAATTTGCGCGAATCATAAAATTAAATGCTAATCGCTGCAAATTTCAGGATTTAATCGGGCTGTTTTCCAACACAAAATCGACAAAGGTTTGGTTAGCCTGAGATAGATAACCGTCTTTACGCCATGCGATTGAAAGGTCCAACCAGACAGGTTTTGTGAAAGGACGTGCGACTAATCCAGGTTCATCTTCGATCACCATCGCCATCAGGGTTGAGATGGCATAGCCCTGTTTAACAATTGATTTAATCAGAGGAATCAGATTCGTCTCAAAGCTGATCTTGGGCGTGATACCTGCCTGTGCTGCCAGATCATCGACTACATTGCGGTGGAAAAAGCCGGTATTAAACATCACCAGTTCCTCCGCAAATAGTTGTGAATATTCAACGCTTTTTAAACTGGCAAAGGGGTGGTCGAGAGGTGAGATCACCATCATCTGTTCTTGCAGAAAGACTTTGGATTCTAAGTTCTTGCTGGGGATAGATTTATCGACGATAACAGCTAAATCGAGTTCCCCTTGCTCTAAAAGTCGTTGCAGTTTGCCTGCGCCGCCATCAATAACGGTTAATGTCAGTTGTGGATAACGATGCCGAAACGCCATCAAAATAGGTGGGAAATAATAAGAACCAAGCATGCTTGGAATGCCTACGCGCACCTCGCCTTTGAGTAAGCCTTTCAGCTCTTGCATCTCCAAAATGGCATCTTCGGTAGCCTGCAAAATCTTATTGGCATGGCGATAAAGGTGTTCACCTTCATCGGTCAGGCTGATTTTACGGTCGTATCGATGTAGAAGTTTTAGATCTAACTCTTCTTCTAGCTTTCTGATCGCCATACTCATCGCAGGCTGTGCAATGTGTAGCTTTTCAGCGGCTTTAGTAAAGCTGTTGAGATCGGCAACGGTTTTGAAATAGCGTAGGTGTTTTATATCCATCATCATATTTTCTTATCAAAGCTATAAGAAGTATATATTTTTATGATGGCTTTGCGATTGCTAGTCTTCCACCACGAATGAGAGGTGGAACATGATCGAAGCAGGTACAAGTCAATTTTGGCGCGCAACTATCGCCTTATGCGTAGGCTCTTTTATGGTGTTTGCCAATCTCTACATCACGCACCCTTTGCTACCGATGTTGGCTGAGGAATTTGAGATTAGTCCATTGTTAGCCAGTTGGAGCTTAACAGTGACTACTTTGACTTTAGGTTTGTCTCTGTTGGTGTTTGGCCCCTTATCTGATGCCCTTGGGCGCACGCGTTTGATGCTGATGACTATGTGCGGGGCAGTGCTTTGTAGTTTTGTATTGTCACAGGTATCTGACTTTACATGGTTGCTGTTCTGGAGAGCATTGCAGGGTATTTGCTTAGCGGGTTTGCCGGCAATTGCGATCGCTTATATGGGCGATGAGTTCACAAAAAAAGGCTTAATTGCCGCAGTCGGTTTGTATATCAGCGGTAACACTTTAGGGGGCATTGGCGGGCGCCTTATTGGTGGTTTTGCCGGTGAACTGTTTGGCTGGCAGGAAGCATTCGCCTTGATGACCTTTATTAGCTTCTTTTGTTTATGTCTGTTTGTTTGGTTGTTACCGCCATCAGAGAATTTCAACGCAAGAAAAGTTGTGCCAACACAGATGATAAAAGACGCTTATCAGCATCTGTCTAATCCTCTGTTGTTACTCGCTTATATCGTTGGCGGACTTAACTTCTTTATCTTTATCAACCAATATAGCTATGCCACTTTTCTGTTGGCTGATGAGCCCTATTACCTATCGGCGGGTGTGCTTGGATTACTATTCCTCACTTACCTGAGCGGTACGGTGGGAGCTGCGTTTTCTGGGCGTATTGCTAAAAATATACCGCAGCCTATAGTCATGGCTATGGGGATCATTATCTTGATGGCCGGTACGCTGCTGACTCTGCAGGGTAGTTTATGGGCGATCATTTTAGGCTTCTTGGTCAGTGCCTTTGGTTTCTTTTTAGCTCATTCCTGTGCAAGTAGTTGGGTTAGCCATACCGCGTTGCACGCTAGAGCGACAGCATCGTCTATCTATCTGTTGTTCTATTATCTGGGGGCTAGTAGTGGAGGCTTCTATTTGGACCCGTTTTGGCACTCTTGGGGTTGGAATGGTGTGGTCTTTGGATCCTTGTGTATTCTGCTGATTACGTTGCTATCCAGTTTAATGCTCTACTATAAAACCAGTGTAAAACTGGAGCGCTGTGCGGCAGGGGGGTAAACTTCACCCCACGATAATAAAAGGAGTACCTATGAGCTATCAACACAGTAATGTCGACGGAGATTTGGTAAACCTGCCAACGGGTAAAGTGATTTGTGTCGGTCGTAACTATGCCGATCATGCTGCAGAGCTAAATAATCCAATACCTACCGAGCCTATGTTGTTTATCAAACCCGCTACGAGTGTGGTTGATATGACTCAGCCGTTTACTGTGCCTCAAGGGCATGGTTCTGTTCATTTTGAAACGGAGATGGCGATTCTGATTGGTTCTAAACTGAACAATGCATCTGAAGAAGAAGCGAAAGCGGCGATTAGCGGCGTAGGCTTAGGTTTAGATCTAACTTTGCGTGATCTTCAAGGAAAGCTAAAAGAGAAAGGTCATCCGTGGGAGAAGGCGAAAGCGTTCGATGGTTCATGCCCACTCTCTCCTTTTATTGCTGCAAATGCAGTTGTCGATCTACAAGACGTAGAGATCAAATTGACCGTTAACGGTGAGATCCGTCAGCAGGGCAACAGTTCAGCTATGTTGAATCAAGTGCTGCCGCTACTTAGCCATGCCAGTGAGTTCTTTACCCTAGAGCCGGGCGATGTAGTGTTAACCGGCACGCCTGCGGGGGTAGGCCCCGTAGTACCTGGAGATAAGCTGCTGGTAGAGCTGACAGGTCTTCTTTCCGTAACAACAGAAGCTGTGTAATACGTGAAAAGCTTCGTTCTGTTTATTGCGTTATTCAGCGCGCTATTTGCCTTACCTGCGGCGGCTGTAGATCCAGCGGTTCGTTGGCAGCAGCCTGAGTTTATTCTACAGGCTTTTAAAGAGGTGGCGCTGCGCAATGAATACAGTCTTCAAGGGCGTATGGTAAGACGCTGGAATAAGCCAATTCGGGTGTGGCTGGATCACCAAGTGCCCGACGCTGAGGTGCATACCAGTTTGGTAAATATGCACCTCAAACATCTGTCCGAGATAACTGGTTTATCGATTAAGACCGTCAGTCGTAAACAGGACGCTAACCTGATTATGGTTTTTACTAAGCAGTCTTTGTGGAAACGTCAGGTAGGTGAGCTCTTTGGTAAGCGTGCGGAAAAGATCGTTCATGGTGCGGTTTGCATGGCGAACTTCCGAGTGAATGGCCGCTATGAGATCGATCAGGCGGCAGTGATTATTCCGGTTGATCAGGCGAGGATGCATGGCAAATTAGTCACCTGTATCGTTGAAGAGATCACACAGGTGATGGGTTTGCCAAACGATTCGGACAAGGTTTATCCCTCCATTTTTAATGATCGTACTCCAGAGACATTGTTGTCTGGTTTAGATTACCTTCTACTCAAGTTGCTCTATCAGCCGGTTCTTAAACCGGGTATGACCGAAGAGCAAGCCTTACCTCTGTTGAAGAAAGTTATCTCAGAATGGCAGAGTGACGGTACGATTCAATCTGCTCATAAAATTGTTAAGCGCGGAGAACTCTATCCGCTGCTAGGCTACTAAGGAATTTGTATGTCGTTTTTGTGGATAAAAGTCTTTCATATTCTTGCGATGACCAGTTGGATGGCAGGTATCTTTTACCTTCCACGTATCTTTGTTCATTACGTTGAAGGGCGTGAAGCAGGGCAGGATGTTGCTCGATTAGAGATCATGGCCGGTAAGCTCTACGGCTTTATGAGCATTATGGCGATCTTTACCTTAGGCCTAGGCTTATGGCTGATGTTTGGCTACGGTATTGGCGGTGGCTGGATGCATGCAAAACTAACGTTTGTCGGCTTGCTGATCGGCTATCACTTCTGGTGTAAAGCGTACTTAAACAAAATGAGAGCGGGGACTTTAGATCGCAGTGGTCGTTACTTCCGTCTGTTTAACGAACTGCCGTTACTGATCTTTATTCCGATTTTGATCTTTGTCGTTGTAAAACCGTTCTAATTCGGAACGAATGGAGCAGACGTTGGTAACTTAAGCTTTATGCTTTGCCAGCGTTTGTTCAACGCGAGCGGCGAGTCGTTCAGCTCTCTCTTGAAGTTGCTCAACTTCATTGGTGAAAAAGTCCATCTCTGGACGTGTAGGGATAAACCTTACTTCCTCTTTCACAAACTCATCCAAGTTGTGGATAAAGCTAGAAGCACTGTTTTTATACCACTGAGCTTTCCAAACTGTGTACAGAGCTACTTGGTGTGCTGGAAGGTCGCCAATCACATCGCCTAGCATCGCTTCCCAATCAATTTTAGCGTCGCTCAGAATCTGTTGGAAGCGGGTAGCTAAAGCGCTGTCACCGCTAACCTGAACCGTCTTACCAAACATCGCATCAGACTTGTCTTTGCTCGTTAGAAGAGTGATAAAGTCGGCGGCGTTACCACGAAGCGTGGTGGTCGGTTCATCGTTGTAGGCCGATTGGATCTGAAGACCATCGGCATTAGGAAGTAAGTAAAGGTTAAGTGCAGGTGAAGTGCACTCAATCGCTATCACTTTGCCAGTGAGGCGCTCAAGATGTTGCAGGGTAACCGGGTCACGTTTAAGCAGTTGGTTGCATACCATTTCTGCAGTCGTGAATAGGGTAGCTTGAAGCATCTCGAGCATGGGTTAGATCCTAAAAAGCGATTAAGGCTTGATACCTGTGTGTAGCGCAACGATACCGCCAGTCATGTTCTGGTAGCGGCAGTTTGTCAGACCAGCATTCTGCATCATACCTTTCAGAGTTTCCTGATCTGGGTGCATGCGGATAGACTCAGCTAAGTAGCGGTAGCTATCAGCGTCGCCAGCAATCGCAGAACCCATGTGCGGTAGGATATTGAACGAGTAGAAATCGTACGCTTTAGTTAGCAGTGGGTTATCTGTTTTAGAGAACTCCAATACCATCAATTTACCGCCCGGCTTAAGTACACGAGCCATAGAGCGTAGCGCTGCATCTTTATCGGTTACGTTACGTAGACCAAAGGCGATTGTGATCACATCGAAGGTGTTATCAGGGAATGGTAGGGCTTCAGCGTTTGCTTGCACAAACTCAACGTTGCCTGTTACGCCTTTATCCATCAGCTTGTCACGGCCAACTTTCAACATAGAGTCGTTGATGTCAGCAAGAACAACTTTACCTGTAGGACCTACAAGGCGAGAGAAACGCATGGTCAGATCGCCAGTACCGCCCGCGATATCTAGGACTGTATTACCAGAGCGAACACCACTTTGTTCGATAGTGATTCGTTTCCAAAGACGGTGAACGCCACCAGACATTAGATCGTTCATCAGATCGTATTTGCCAGCAACACTGTGGAAAACATCAGCAACACGCTGTACTTTTTCCTCTGTTTTGACGTTTTCATAGCCAAAGTGAGTGGTGTTGTCGTTGCGTTGATCTGCCATATCCGGATGTCCTGAAAATCTTAGATTAGTGGGGGATTTTAACCTTATCCGCTGAAATTGTCTGCGATTGAAGAGGGATTATTTTAGGTGGAGGTGACCCAGAAATAAAAAAGGGCTATTAATGAATAGCCCTTTTAAATGTTTATGATCGATTTGGAAAGCTTATCGGCCGATAGCGATCATACCGCCATCGCGCGATTCGCCAGCATCTGCGAGTTTCTGAAGATACTCCTGCCAATACTGATCGTGGTTGTAGGCAAGGTCATGTAGGCAATCCCAAGTATAGATTCCGCTGTCATGACCATCATCAAAAACGATCTTTAGGGCATAGTTACCACTAGGGATCAGCTCTTTAATGCCTACCAACTTTTTGCCAGTTTGTAGCACGCCATTGCCGATGCCATGGCCGCGTACTTCAGCAGATGGAGAGTGCACGCGCAGGTACTCGGCACTCAGCTCAAAGGTTTTATCCTCATAGCTTAATTCCAGCGTGCGAGACTTCTTGTGCAGCTTTATCTGTGTCGGTAATGGTGCTTTAGACATCATCTTACTCCCAGTTATAGGGTCCTAATTACAGAATGTAGTGGCTTAGGTCTTCGTCTTTGCTTAGCTCGCTAAGCTGCTGATCAACAAAAGCTTTGTCTACTTTGATTGTCTGACCAGAGCAGTCTGATGCAGCAAAAGAAAGCTCTTCTAGTAGACGTTCCATCATTGTGTGTAGACGACGTGCACCGATGTTTTCTGTGCTTTCGTTTACTTCAAATGCCAGTTCAGCCACACGATGAATACCTTCATCTGTAAACTCAACGCTCACGCCTTCAGTACCAAGTAGTGCTGTGTACTGGTCAGTCAGCGACGCATTTGGCTCTTTAAGAATACGGCGGAAGTCTTCTGGTGTTAGAGCGTTTAGCTCAACCCGGATAGGCAGACGACCTTGCAGCTCTGGGATCAAGTCAGATGGCTTAGCCAAATGGAATGCACCGGACGCGATAAACAGAATGTGGTCTGTTTTGATCATGCCGTATTTAGTGCTTACGGTGCAGCCTTCGATTAGCGGCAGCAGGTCACGCTGTACACCTTCACGAGATACGTCACCGCTGCTGTTTGAGCCGCCTTTGCAGACTTTATCGATCTCATCTAGGAAGACGATACCGTGCTGTTCAACTAGCTCAACTGCAGATTGTTTCAGCTCATCTTCTTTGACAAGGTTAGCTGCTTCTTCATCAGTTAGGGCTTTAAAGGCATCTTTGATCTTCAAACGGCGAGATTGCTTCTTACCACCGCCCATGCCTGAGAACATGCTTTGCAGTTGGTTAGTCATCTCTTCCATGCCCGGAGGCGCCATGATCTCAACACCCATCTGTGGCTGAGCCACTTCGATGTCGATCTCTTTATCGTCTAATTGGCCTTCACGTAATTTCTTACGGAATACCTGACGCGTAGCGCTGTCTTCGCGCGTTGGTTCTTCGCCAAAGTTTGCAGGGCGTGCTGGTGGCAGTAGGGCGTCAAGAATACGCTCTTCCGCTGCTTCTTCAGCTTGGAAGCGTACTTTATCCATCTCCTGCTCACGTAGCATCTTAATAGACATATCAACAAGGTCACGGATGATGGTTTCTACGTCACGACCGACATAACCGACTTCGGTAAATTTAGTCGCTTCAACTTTGATGAACGGTGCGTTAGCTAGTTTTGCTAGACGACGTGCGATCTCAGTTTTACCTACACCAGTAGGACCGATCATCAGGATGTTTTTTGGGGTAACTTCAGTACGCATCTCATCATCAAGTTGCATGCGACGCCAGCGGTTACGAAGTGCGATAGCTACTGCGCGTTTTGCTTCGTCTTGGCCGATAATGTGACGATCCAGCTCGGATACAATTTCACGTGGTGTCATGTTAGACATTTTTAGCTCCTGTGGCTGGATTACTGAACTGAATCAAGTTCTTCGATAGTCAGGTTGCCGTTGGTAAATACACAGATACCAGCAGCGATATGTAGGCTCTTCTCAACAATATCTTTAGCAGAAAGCTCAGTATTGTCGGTTAGGGCGCGTGCAGCAGCCAAAGCGAAGTTGCCGCCAGAACCAATAGCGATAACGCCATCTTCTGGTTCAATAATGTCGCCGCTACCCGAGATTAGGTACGTTTTTTCTTTGTTAGCAACCAGCATAAGTGCTTCAAGTTTGCGCAGCACACGGTCACCGCGCCACTCTTTCGCTAGGCTTACAACGGCATTGAAAATGTTGCCTTGGTGTTTCTCTAGCTGAGCTTCAAAAAGATCAAGTAGGGTAATTGCGTCAGCGGTACTGCCGGCAAAACCGGTAATTACATCGTGCTTAGGCAGAAGGCGAACTTTACGTGCAGTGCCTTTCATTACAGTGTTGCCTAGCGATACTTGGCCATCACCGCCTACAACTACTTTATCGCCACGACGTACGGATACTATCGTTGTCATTATCTGCTCCTAATGGGAGTGAATCTTAAACAGTGCGCTATAAATCGATGAAGCGTATTGCACTGTTTCTTTATAGGTTTAAAGAAAGATGGTGACTAAGAGATGAATTTCAAGGCTGTAAAAACAAAAAGCCCATCGACTTAAGGATGGGCTTTTAGCTTTTACTGTTTGATTCGCAAAGGCTGGATATTTTGCTGAACCAATTTGTCGTAGGCTTTAGATAAGCGCGAGCGGTTATCGAATGGGCCGACACGCACCCGATACCATTGGGTGCCGTCTTTACTGGTGCTGATATTGGTGTGGACGTTTGGCAGTCCAAGTAGTATCAACTGAGCGCGCATTCTCTCGGCATCGGCTTTGGCCTTAAATGAGCCGGCTTGTAACAGATACTTATGCTGAGTTTTGGCATCTTTCGGCGTGGATTTATACACATCCTTAGGTGCTTCAACTTCGCTCTCTTTAAGCATTTCGTAAAATTCGAAACGGCTCTTATCAGTTGACGCTGTCGACTTCTCAATCACCGGTGCCTGACTTTTAACTGGCTTTGATGGAGCTGGTTTCGGCTTTTCAGCCGTCTGAGCAGGCTTAGGCTTGCTGTTGGCCAGTGGCGTGCTGGCTTCGCCAGGATCAACCTTAGTTAGGTTATATAAACCGTAACCAAGGCCGCCCAGCAGCAATAAGGTTAACGCCAGTAGCCCAGTAGGAAAGCGCTTTTTCTGCTTAGCAGGGGCTCTCTTTGGGGCAGGCTTAGCGCGGCTAGCTGAAGCTTTACCACGCTTGGTTTTGGCGTAATCCTTACGAGATGCCATCTACTTACATTTGCTCCGGTGCAGATACGCCTAGTAGATCCAAACCGTTTGCTAGTACGTGACGTACTGCTACAGCCAGTGTTAGACGCGCGTTACGTACATCGGCGTCTTCTACTAGAGTCTTCTCTGAGTTGTAGTAAGTGTGGAACTCTGCCGCTAGATCTTTCAGGTAGTTAGCGATCTGGTGTGGCTCGCGTGCATTGGCTGCGTTCTTAACCACTTCTGGGTATTTGCCCAGATTGATCACTAGATTCTTCTCAGATTCTAGCTCTAGCTTGTCTAGTGCAGCGATGCCTTCAGCTTCGTCCCACTCCAAGTTGCCTTCGCTTAGTTTGCGGAAGATAGAGCAAACGCGCGCGTGAGCGTACTGGATATAGTAAACCGGGTTATCGGCAGACTGAGAGCGAGCCAAGTCGATATCAAAGGTCAGATGACTGTCAGACTTACGTGCTGCTAGGAAGTAACGTGTTGCATCACGGCCTACTTCATCGATTAGGTCGCGTAGTGTTACGTAGCTACCTGCACGCTTGGAGATCTTAACCTCTTCACCACCGCGCATAACGGTAACCATCTGGTGAAGTACATAGTCAGGCCAGCCCTGAGGGATGTCTGCTTTAAGTGCTTGAAGACCTGCACGTACACGTGTGATCGTGCTGTGGTGGTCGGCACCTTGTTCGTTGATAACCGTGTCGAAACCGCGCTGCCACTTATCAAGGTGGTAAGCCACATCGGGTACGAAATAAGTGTAACCGCCATCTTTCTTGCGCATTACACGGTCTTTGTCATCGCCAAAGTCCGTTGTGCGTAACCAAAGTGCGCCGCCATCTTCGTATGTGAAATCGTTTTCGATCAGCGTCTGAACGGCTGCTTCTACTTTGCCTTCTGCGTATAGAGAAGACTCTAGGAAGTAAACATCAAAATCTACCGCAAACGCTTTAAGGTCTAGATCCTGTTCGCGACGTAGGTAAGCAACAGCGAAGTGACGGATAGATTCCAGATCATCTGCATCTTTAGCGCCAGTGAAAGACTGGTCTTCAGATACAACAGTGTCGCCAGCCATGTAGCTGTTCGCTAGGTCGATAATGTAGTCACCGCGGTAACCATCTTCAGGCCAGCTTGGATCATCCGGTGTTAGGTTTTTGCAGCGCGCTTGTACAGACAGCGCTAGGTTATTGATCTGCTGGCCAGCGTCGTTGTAGTAAAACTCACGTGTTACATCCCAACCGTTCGCTTCCATGATGCGGCATAGGCAGTCACCTACTGCTGCGCCACGACCGTGACCGATGTGCAGAGGACCAGTCGGGTTTGCCGATACAAACTCAACCTGAACTTTTTTACCTTCGCCGTTGTTGTTACGGCCGTAGTTGTTCTTCTGCTCTAGGATGTTTTTCAACAGAGAGCTAGTAGACGCACCACTGATAAAGAAGTTGATGAAACCTGGGCCCGCAATCTCTGTGCGTTTTAGGTTGTCTGATGCGGGTAGTGCGTCAACCAATTTCTCAGCCAATTGGCGAGGGTTGCAGCGAGCTGGTTTAGCTAATGTCAGAGCGATGTTAGAAGCGTAGTCACCATGAGATTTATCACGGGTGTTTTCCACCATGATTTTAGGTTCTACGTCGGCAGGCAAAGTGCCATTTTCAATCAGTGTCTTCAGGGCGGAGTCAATCAGCTCTGCAATTATCTCTTTCATTAGCGTACAAATACCGTTTGAAGTAAGTCGGTGAGCCCAAGGTCGATCAATTTGATCGGATGGGGCTTCAGAAGAACCGCGTATTATCCCTGTAAAATCTGCCTATGTTAAGAGCTGAAAGGCGAGATCTGCTTAAAAAGTATCCGCTGGATCGACATCTATAGACCAGCGTACTTTTCGAGACTCTTTATTTTGCTCTAGATACCAACACAGGTTGGCTAATAACTGATGAAGCGCTTTGCGATTTTGCGCATAGATCATCAGCTGAGCTCGATGCATGCCCGCACGTTTTTCCATAGGTGCTGGGAAAGGTCCGATCCAATGGGCATCCTGTGGCAGCAGCATGTCATCTTCGAGCTGCTGTCTAATCGCACTCAAAAACGATTCGGCGCGACCATTCTGGGTTGTTTCTGCGCGAAGCAATGCGTAGTGCGTAAACGGCGGTAGTTGCGCCATTTTGCGGTTATGAAGCTCCTCTTGCGCGAATGCGCTGTAACCATGCTGAACCAGTGTTTGCAGGGTTGGGTGATCAGCGTGGTAGGTCTGCATCATGACTGTGCCCGCATGGTCGGCACGCCCAGCGCGTCCTGCAACTTGCAGAATTAACTGTGCTGTGCGCTCCATACCGCGGAAATCAGCGCTAAATAAGCCGCTATCGGCATTGATGATCGCAACCAGTGTTACCCGTGGGAAATGGTGTCCTTTGGCGAGCATCTGTGTGCCTACCAAAATGCAGGGGGCGCCACTGTTCACCTGATTCATGATCTCCTGCATCGCGTTTTTCCGCTGGGTACTGTCGCGGTCGACACGAATCACCGGGAAGTTCGGGAAAAGCTTCTGCAATGCTTGCTCGCTGCGCTCAGTGCCTACGCCAACCGGCTGCAGTTGATCGCTATTACATTCAGGGCAGCGATGGGGAATAGCGGCTTGTTTGTCACAGTGATGACAGTGTAGATGCGCAGGACGTTGATGCAACGTCATATGGGCATCACAGCGGGTGCAATCTGCTATCCAGCCACAATCGTGACAGGTCAACGTCGGCGAAAATCCGCGACGATTTAGAAACACCAAAACCTGAGTGCCACTTTCTAGGTGCTTTTTAATGTTCAGTATCAGCTGCGGTGAAAGGCCATCTGATAAGTTCTCCTGTCGGATATCCAGTAACCTGAATTCAGGAGGAGATGAGTTACCAGCGCGTTGAGTGAGTTTGAGCCAGTGATAGCGATCTTCGATCGCATTTTGTAGTGTCTCTAAAGAGGGTGTGGCACTGCCTAAAACAATAGGAATCTCTTCCGAGCGGGCACGAACGACCGCCAAATCGCGAGCGGAGTAGCGGAAGCCGTCTTGTTGCTTAAACGATGCATCGTGCTCTTCATCAATAATAATGATGCCGGGCGCTTTCATCGGTGTAAAAATGGCTGAACGGGTACCAATAATAATCCGCGCAATGCCTTCGCGCGCTTGTAGCCAGGCATCCAAGCGTTGGCGATCGGTTAAATTAGAGTGTAGGGCAACAATAGGCACGCTAAAGCGTTGCTGAAAGCGCACTACGGTTTGCGGTGTCAGGCCGATTTCGGGTACGAGCACTAAGGCTTGTTTGCCTTCATTAATGATCTTTTCGATCGCTTGCAGGTAAACCTCGGTTTTACCTGAACCAGTGACACCTTCTAATAGGCAAGCGTTAAAACCATCAAATTGAGCGATCTGTTTTACACAGTTATCTTGCTCTTCATTTAAAGGAAGAGGTGACTCATGCAGAATCGGGCCTGTGTGCTGTTTGTGTTCGCGCTTAAATGATTCGGCGAGTTGCTTCTCTTGCAAAGCGTTCAATGCGGCAGTCTGTCCGCCTTCTGCACGGAATGCATCGGCACTGATCCCTTGAGGATGATCGAGTAATAGCTGCAACGCCTCCAGTTGGCGTTTAGCGTTGCTCTTGATGGCGCTTAAGCAAGCGCCTTCGGCGGCGCGCCACAATGTTTCGTGCTGATATTCACAGGCTTGGCCTTTACGCAGTAAAACCGGTAGTGCTTGTTGCAGGGCATCGCCCTCTGGATGCTGATAATAGCTTGCAGACCAGCGTGCCAGTTTAAACAGGTGAGCAGGGAGAGGCGGGGTGTCATCTAAGATCTGTGAGGCACTTTTAAGCTTGTTATGATCAAACTCACTGCTTTGTGCCACCTCGACTAAAATACCAATGACTTCTCTGCTCCCAAACGGGGCTAAAACGCGAATACCGGGCTTTAATGAAAGGGAATCGATCCCTTCTGGGCAGTGGTAATCGAACAGTCTGCGTAGGGGGCTAGGAATGGCAAGCCGTAAAATGCTCATATATGCTTAAATTGCTCACTTTTTAAACGGTTTTAAGTTGCGCAGCATTATATCGATGCGTATAATTCGCCGCCTACTTAACGTACCAGTTATTTTGCTGGTAGTTTAAATCAATGCGGTGCCTGGCAGAAGATCAGGTGGCGGCATGAATCTAATGAGGTTTATCATGAAAGCTGGTATCCACCCGGAATACGCAGAAATTAACGCTACTTGTTCTTGCGGTAACGTTGTTAAAACTAAGTCCACTCTGGGCAAAGACATCCACTTGGACGTTTGCTCTTCTTGCCACCCGTTCTACACTGGTAAGCAGAAAGAAGCTACTTCTGGTGGTCGTATCGATCGCTTCAACAAGCGTTTTGGCGGCCGCGGCATGAAAAAATAAGTGATGTCACTTATGAGAATTTTGAAAAAGGCGCTCCCATTGTGGTGCGCCTTTTTTGTTTCTGGCTACAGTGCTGCTGTTACCGCAGCTCAGTGTGAACAACCTCATCATGCTGAAACGGTAAGCGTTGCGCATATATATGATGGCGATACAGTAAAACTGACCGATGGTCGTCGTGTTCGTCTTATCGGTATCAATACCCCAGAAACTGCCAAGGAAGATAAACTTGCCGAAGCTTTTGCTGATCAAGCAACCGCTCACCTGAAAACCTTATTAAAAGGTGCTGATCTTTCGTTAGTGGTTGGTAAAGAGTCAAAAGATCGCTACAAGCGTTGGTTGGCCCATCTTTATGCTGACGGTCAGCATGTTGGGGAATCTCTGCTTGAAAATGGCTTGGCCTACCATATAGCGGTACCCCCGAATCTTGGTTATCTTGATTGCCTTAAATCTGCAGAGCTACGTGCGGTAGATGCCAAACTTGGGTTGTGGAATCAAACTCCGATTCGAGATGTGGCTTCGCTAAAAAATCGTGAATCAGGCTTTAGAATCTTAAAAGGTAAAGTGGTAGCGGTTAAAAAGATCCGTTCTGGCTGGATTTTAGAGATTGGTGACGAGTTAGCCGTAAAATTTAGCCCTATTGTTGCAGAGCAGCTAGGCGGCAAGAGAAAAATTGAAGCTTTTAAGGGTAAAACCCTAACTGTTAGGGGTTGGATTAAGCCAAAAAGCCATAACGCACCTGCACACTACCAACCTTGGCTAATCAACATTAGCCACTCCGTGCATTTGGATCATTAAACAATATTCCTATCTTTATGCGACTTCTTGCAGGTTTTTTTAGTACTTTAGGTTTAACCTAAAGAAAAAAAGCCTGTTGCAGGTGCGGAATAGTTGTTCGGCAAATATGTTTTCTATATAGTTCTGTGTTCGACTTTTTAACTAGATTGGAACAGCAGCTATGTCTGATGATATGAAACAAGCCGCTCTTGATTACCATGAGTTCCCACGTCCAGGTAAAATCAGTGTGGAACTGTCTACAGACGCTGAGTCTCAGCGTGATCTTTCCTTGGCGTACAGCCCGGGTGTAGCAGAGCCGGTTCGTGAAATCGCAAAGGATCCTGAAAACGCATACCGTTACACGGCTAAAGGTAACTTGGTCGCAGTAATTTCTAACGGTTCTGCAATTCTAGGTCTTGGTGACTTAGGTCCATTGGCTTCTAAGCCAGTAATGGAAGGTAAAGCACTGCTGTTCAAGCGCTTCGCTGGCCTTGATTCTATCGATATTGAAGTTGACGCTGAAAGCCCACAGGCATTCATCGACACTGTTGCGCGCATCGCGGACACTTTCGGTGGTATCAACCTAGAAGATATCAAAGCTCCAGAATGTTTCGAAATCGAACGTGTTCTGATTGAGCGTTGTAACATCCCTGTATTCCACGATGATCAGCACGGTACAGCTATCGTAACAGCTGCTGGCATGATCAACGCACTAGAAGTAGCTGGCAAGAAGCTAGAAGAAGCTTCAATCGTATGCCTAGGTGCTGGTGCTGCAGCTCACGCTTGCATGAAGCTGCTAGTGAACATGGGTGCTAAGATCGAAAACATCTACATGATCGACCGTACGGGTGTTATCCACTCTGGCCGTGAAAACCTAACTCCAGAGAAAGCAGCGTTCGCGTCTGAAACAGACAAGCGTACTCTAGACGATGCTATCGACGGTGCTGACGTATTTGTTGGTCTATCTGGTCCTAACCTGCTTTCTGCTGAGCAGCTATCTAAAATGGCTGCTAACCCAGTTGTATTCGCATGTGCTAACCCAGATCCAGAGATTCGTCCAGAACTTGCTCACGAAACTCGTGATGACGTTATCATGGCGACAGGTCGTTCTGACTTCCCTAACCAGGTAAACAACGTACTTGGCTTCCCATTCATCTTCCGTGGCGCAATGGACGTTCGTTCTACTGCAATCAACGAAGAGATGAAAGAAGCAGCTGTACGCGCTCTTGCTGATCTGGCTAAGACTCCAGTTCCTCAAGAAGTGCTTGATGCTTACGGTCTAGACTCTCTAGAGTTCGGTCGTGACTACATCATCCCTAAAGCAACAGACTCTCGTCTACTTGGTGCTGTATCTACTGCAGTTGCTCAAGCAGCGATCGATTCTGGTGTTGCGCGTCTGCCACTACCAGACAACTACCCACTGTCTTAATCGACACTGGCGTACTAAAAAAACCGGCTTAGGCCGGTTTTTTTTGTGTCTCTAGAAAACTATAAAAAAATATAGGTTTCTGTTCAAAATTTAAGAAATTAAGAATTTTTCCTAGTTTCACATAGAGTATTATTCAGTAAGCTTATCTAGGTAATAAACTTAGGTACAAGATCATGGAAGATGATAAAAGATCCTGCAGTAACTGTGAGAAGCAAGAAAGATTCGGCTTTTCACATGCTGATCTAAAGCTAATTAGCTCAATCCCTGAAAGCTCGATCTATCGATGTGAATGCTGTGGCGCATTCTGGATTCACGATGGCGAAGACGGGTGGGAAAATCTGGACTTTGACACCCTTTGGGGTCTTGCCTGCTAACGCAGCAGCCAGATAGAAAAAGACGTATTTAAAAAAGCCCTGCTAGTTTTGCTAGCAGGGCTTTTTGTATATTTTGAGCATTAAATAATGCACTAAGGGCGATCTATAACATCAAGATACCCTGCGCACGATGATTTAAAATAGTTATTACGGCATAGTATGCGGGTAATAATGTATGGGCACTGGTATGCGAGACAGGAAAATCATATTTGTATTCTTAATTTACCTCGTATGTCTAGGTCTTACTCTGTCTACTGGTGTTTCTCTTTTCCAGCGAAGTCTCTATATCGAACTTGATCAAAAAGTGAAGAATGAAGCTGAAAATGTCAGTACCTATTTCAATAAAGAACTTGCCCGTTATGCACATATTCCAGAGTTGTTAACGAACCATTACCAGATTCGTCAACTACTGCAGTTCAAAACAGGAGAGCAAGAATTAAACCTACTGTTACTTGATATTGCTAAAACGACCGGGGCTAGTGAGGTTTATGTACTCGATATTAAAGGCGATGTTGTTGCTGCAAGTAACTTTCAAAACCCATCGAGTTTTATAGGCGGCAATTTTTCTTTTCGTCCTTATTTTCAGCAGGCAATTGAGGGGCAGAATTCGACGTATTACGCCCTAGGTGTTCGCTCTAAAGAGCGCGGCATCTTTTTTTCATCTCCGGTTTACGTCGATGAAAAGATTATTGGTGTTGCTGCTGTAAAGGTAGACATTTCCAGATTTGAGCAGGATACAGAGTGGTTATCTGGTCAGCATTCTACAAAGTTTATGGTTTATGGACCTGACAATGTCATCTTTATGTCTAATCACCCATACTGGCGCCTCAAGCAGCTCAGCGAGAGCGAAGAATTGAGTTGGGCTCAGATTAAAGAAAGCCAACGTTACCTCGACCTGACGCAAAATATCTTAAATAACAGCAAAAGAAAGTATGCACTTGCTGATTTACAGCAGTGGCAAATAGAGTACGCCGAGGCCGAGCAGGGCTTGTATTTTTATGGTGAATCCAGCTTGCCTAGCATGAGTCTTAAGCTCATTACGTTCAGCCCCGCGGCAACGGTGGGCTATCAAATCACCAATTTTATGATTTGGCTCTCGCTGGGGTATAGCGTGGTCTTTGTTTTGGCGTTCTACCTTTATCGACGCTTTGCTGGTTATCGTCAGTTGCTGTATACCCGCAGGGCGTTAGAAAAGGAGATATCGGTTCGCACTGATGAGTTAGATAAAGCGCATAAAGCACTTATGCAGTCGACTAAGCTAGCTACGATTGGGCAGATGTCAGCTTCGATCAATCATGAAATCAATCAGCCGCTCAGTGCTATGAATGCTTATATAGCTGCCTGTCGACGATTACTTGATAGGGGTGACTATAAGGAAGCTAAAGAGACGCTTAATACCATTCAGGATATGACGGAGCGGGTGCATAAAATTGTTTCACAGTTAAAACAATTCAGTCGGAATAAAGAGCCCTCATTAGCTTGGTGTGAATGGTCTAAGTGCCTTGATGCCGCTTTAGTGGTGGTCGGACCCCAGATCACAAACTATAAAGTCGATTTGTCTGTTGAGCACTACAGCAGTTTTGTTTGGGGTGAGGCCTTAAAGTTAGAGCAGGTTCTGGTTAATCTCTTATCTAATGCTATAGATGCCATGTCTGGGCAGCAGGCGAAATCCATTAGTATCAGCTTTAGCCAAAGAGAAGGTTATGTGGATATTCATATAACCGACAGTGGTATTGGCTTGGACCTGCAAAATATAGACACTATATTTGATGCCTTTTTTACCACTAAGTCCGATCAAGGCTTAGGGTTGGGCTTATCTATCTCGCGTAACATCATTCGTTCTTTCGATGGTGAGCTTACGGCTAAGAATGCGGATTCTGGGCTTGGGGCTACATTCACGATCTCGTTGAAATCAAGTAACACTGGAAGCAATTAAAATGACAAAAGTTTGGATTATCGACGATGAAGAGATCATTCGTGACTCCCTTAGCCAGCTTCTACAGATAGAAGGTTATGAAGTCCAGGCGTTCGCGAACGGTACGCAGGCTTTAAAAACACTGGATGAGCATTTCCAAGGTGTTGTGATTTCAGATATTAATATGCCAGAGATGTGCGGCACCAAGCTTCTTAGTGAGATTCAAGCCATCGATGTTGATATACCGGTCATCATGCTAACCGGCTATGCCGATGTACAGCTTGCAGTCTCATGTTTGCATCAAGGAGCTTACGATTTTTTTGAAAAGCCGATCACAGAGCAGCTGTTGGATAGTGTTAAGCGTGCCAGTGAAAAAAGAGCCCTTGTCCTAGAAAATCGAGCACTTAAAAGTAGTTTGAAAGCAGTACCTGAAAAAGGGGTGCGGATACTTGGCGACACCCCTGAAATGAAAGATATGATGCGGCTGCTTAATACCGTAGTTGATACTCCAGCAGATGTTTTGATTAGTGGTGAAACCGGTTCCGGTAAAGAGATGGTTGCGCGCTACTTACATGAGATGAGCAGTCGCGCTGATGCAAATTTTGTTGCGATTAACTGTGGCGCTATACCCGAAAGCCTAATTGAGAGTGAGTTGTTCGGGAGTAAAAAAGGTGCCTTTACCGGCGCGACAGAAAACCGTACCGGGCAACTAGGTTTCGGCCAAGGCGGTACTATTTTTCTCGATGAAATAGAAAGCATGCCTATGTCTATGCAGGTGAAAATGTTGCGGGTGTTAGAAGAAAGAACCATTACTCCCGTTGGCAGTAATACTGCAATCCCGCTGGATGTTAGATTTGTAGCAGCAACTAAAATTGATCTGCTAGAACTCGCGGAGCAAGGGTTGTTTCGCACCGACCTCTATTATCGTTTAAACCTAGTTAAAGTAGATATACCGCCTTTACGTGCGCGCAAAGCCGATATCCCATTGTTGTTTAAACACTTTAGCTCTATAGCTGCTGGGCGTTATCACAAACCGCTAACAGCGCTTGCTAGTGAAGAGTCCAATCAACTTATGGCTTACCATTGGCCGGGTAATGTCCGTGAGCTGCGCAATGCCGCTGAAAGAAGGGTGTTGCTTGGGATGCCAATTTCGATCGACGCCGATCAACCAAGTGTGGCCATGCCTGAGGATCTTTCCTTAAGTGAAAAGGTCGCTTTTTTTGAATGCGCTGTAATAGAGGAGGCCTTGAGCCAATCCTCCGGTTCTGTAAAAGAGGCGATCTCCTTACTGCGGGTCCCCAGAAAAACCTTTTACGATAAGTTGGCAAAATACGGAATTCAAAGACGCAGTTTTGTAAAAGACTGAGCTAGTGCATCAGCGTGGTTTATACCGCAAAACGTTGACTTAATTAGCCCTGTTTTCGTGATTTATCTATGTGTGGTTTTAGTGACAAAGCACCTGCTAAAGCTGTGTGGCTATCCGCATTATGTACCTTGTTCAAAAATAACTATTCTTTTTAACTTATTGAAAATTAAATCTTTTTAAGATTGTTTTTAAAGCTGGCAATACTCTTGCTATCTCTTCTTTCCATGATGTGAAAACCAAACATTCACCAATTTAAATACCGTTTAAATTAAGGTTGGAAGAAGAGTATGAATGACAAAAATAAAAAGATACCTTGGCTAATGTTATCCCTCGGTCCTTTAGTCATGTTGATGACATTACTGATTGATCCGCCTTTCGCGGGGCTTTCAGTTGAAGCGTGGCGCACCGCCGGATTAGCGTTCTGGATGGCGAGTTGGTGGATATCCGAAGCTGTTCCAATCCCTGCGGCCTCTCTATTACCTTTATTTGTGGTGCCGGTTGCAGGTATCGCAAATATCAAAGCGGTTGCTGCACCTTATGCTCACCCGCTGATTTTCCTATTCCTAGGCGGTTTCCTGATCTCTATCGCAATGGAACGCTGGAACCTGCATAAGCGTATTGCGCTAAAAACTATGCTACTAGCAGGCACCAAACCAAGTATCCAGATTTTGGGCATTATGTTGGTGACGGCATTTCTGTCGATGTGGATGTCCAATACAGCTACAGCGGTAATGATGCTACCTATAGCGCTATCTGTAGTGAAAATTGTCACCGACCGTGAACCGGATAATGAGAGTTTTGCTAAAGCAATGCTCTTGTCCATCGCTTATGCTGCTAGTATCGGCGGTATAGCAACGTTGATTGGTACGCCACCGAATGCGCTGATGGCTGCATACCTATCTGATAGCTATGGCATGGAAATCGGTTTTGCACAATGGATGGCGATGGGTCTACCACTATCAATTATCATGCTGATAGTAGCGTGGGTTCTGCTTACCAAAATCAGCTATAAAGTCGATCAGGCTGGTGCGGTTAGTGCTAAATCTGTATTTAAAGAACAGTTGCAAGCGCTAGGGCAGATGTCTGCTGGCGAAAAGAAAGTGTTATTTATCTTCCTATTTGCGGCAATCGGTTGGGTAATGCGCCCATACCTTGCTAAGTGGACAGGTATTGGTATCTCTGACACCGGAATCGCAATGGCGGCGGCTATTCTGCTATTCGCCCTGCCTGTTAAAACTGGCGATAACGAGCGTGTTCTAGATTGGGAAAGCGCACAAAAAGTACCTTGGGGTATCTTGATCCTATTCGGTGGCGGCCTTACTTTGGCGGCGACTATTAAGTCTTCTGGTTTAGCTGAATTTATCGCTCTACAGATTCAGGGTGCAGACAGTGTTTCCTTATTGATTGGTATCTTGATTGTTACTGCGTTGATTACCTTCTTGACGGAAATCACCAGTAACACAGCAACGGCGGCAGGCTTCTTGCCGTTATTAGGACCAGTGGCTGAGTCGATTACAGGTACACCACTTGTATGGGTTATTCCTGCTGCAATTGCAGCAAGCTGTGCCTTTATGATGCCTGTAGCTACTCCGCCAAACGCTATCGTGTTTGGTTCAGGTCGATTGAAAATGGCTGATATGATGCGTGCAGGCTTTGTGTTGAATTTTGTTGCAATAGGCCTGATTACGCTTGCTAGCGTAACACTCCTACCAGCTGTTTTTGGTGTTTAGGAATATAAAGTAGTAAAGAGTCATTGCTCGCGGGGCAGCTCAGCTCCCCGCGATCTGATTTTCATTGGTTTACAATAGCTAGAGGAGTTAGCTCTTTTTCAAGCTTTTGCATGTATGGCATGACCTCCTGAAGAATACGCCAGTATTCACCCGAAGTTTTCATATCCTTTATTGCTTGAGCCAAAGCCGGAGCTAGGCCTGAGTGCGATTTATGTATAAATGGGTAAGAAATGTTTTGCCCCGCGACTCCGACAATAGTGATGTCTTTTGTTGGTAAGCCTTTATTGTGAAGTGCTTTCAAAATAGGAACTTCTAAAGCAAAGAAAATATCAGTTCTTCCTCTTTGTAATTTATTTATACCTTGTTCAATAGAGCCTACCTCGGATAGGTGCTCTTTATTGGTTGCTTTTATAAGATTGTTTTTGGACCAAACAGAACCACGCAGGTACTCAATTCTTAAATCAAGCATTTTGAGATCTTCGAGCCTACTGAAACTTAATTCGGCATTCTTGGATAGTCCAATGACTCTATTAAAGAAAATAGGTTCATCAACTAAGACCATATTTGAATAGCGGGAGCTATAGTCTCTAATTCTTTGAGGTTCCCCATCTATAATTCCATCGTTTGCCATTTTCGAGCATCTTTTACTGGGGCAAAGGATATATGAAAATTCATACCCCAGTGTATTGAAAGCTGCCGAGTAAACTTTACTGTAGAAGTTGTATTGTGGATTTGATGTAGGGTCTTCACCAAAGCCCATTACAAATGTATCTGCATATATTGTGGGGCAGAGAGCTATCACAGCACCTAGTAAGCCTAATCGCGTCAGTTTAAAAATCCTATTCATCGGCTTTGGGTTCAAATCACAGTTAACTTAAAATTTTTAGTTTAGTCCAAAGCCTTTGAGCTAAACGAATTTTTAATCACACGATGGCAGGTGAAATTATCGGCAATATTTTAAAAGGAGATGGTTTTGTGTGTTTGCTTTTTGAATTCTTAAAAACTTATCCAAAGATGATAGGTAAAGTGTCAACCTTATTCAGGACGGGACAATACAAATAAAAAAGCCACCCGAAGGTGGCTTTTTTATTTGTATTTGGTGGAGATGGCGGGGGTCGAACCCGCGTCCGTCAATCCTCCGCCTCAAGATCTACATGTTTAGGCTTCTCTATTGAGTTAACCCGTCACGACCCGAGAGCCAGGGTGTTATGGGCGAGCCTTTTTAAGTTTTAGCCGTTCAGCTTAAGGCGAAGCATCCGGGCGATTCTGTCTCGAATGATACCGCAAAATCCTTTAGTTACAGACACCTGAAGGAGCGGCACAAGCTGACTTATGCAGCTAGAGCGTAGTTATCGTCGTTAGCAACTATAACTGTGTAGTGAGGGATTTACGAGATTCACTACATTCTCGACATGCACCTAAGGTTTTGTAATCAGCGTCGAAGCCAAGTCATCCCCAGATAGCTCGCGATTATACCTATTGTGTTGGATATAGACGAGTAGATTGTGAAGCTTCGACCCAATTTTTTTGTGTAAGTTCCTTTGGGGCTTTGTTGGAGAAACTAAAAAGGGGTTGTAATACGCTGCTGCGATGGAAAGAGAGGTCGGTAAAGAAGGGGGGGGAGAGGTTGTGCTATGGCAGCTATTTAGCTGCCATAAGGCGTTGTTTCTGACGAGCCCAGTCTTTGTCTTTATCTGCGGCGCGTTTATCGTGTTGCTTCTTACCTTTGGCTAGCGCAATTTCGCATTTGATGCGATTGCCTTTCCAGTAAAGGGAGAGTGCTACACAAGTGAAGCCTTTAGCTTCAGTCGCGTTGATGATCTTTACTAGTTCGCGATGGTTAAGTAGCAATTTACGATCACGGGTCGGATCTGCGACTACGTGGGTGCAGGCTGTTTTCAGCGGAGTGAAGTGTGCACCAACTAACCAAGCTTCGCCTTTGTGGATCACCACGTAGGATTCCACCAGTTGCGCGCGTCCTTCGCGTAGGCTTTTTACTTCCCAGCCAGTCAGAACGAGACCTGCTTCGAATTTATCCGAAATTAGGTATTCGTGACGTGCTCTTTTGTTTTGACAAATTGTGTTGCCCGATGGGGCTTTCTTTTTCTTGGCCATGGCGGGCGATTATATAGATCAGGCTTGCTAAGGGAAAGCGCCTTGCAATCAGGGAAAACTATTTCTATTTGTTCATCTACTTCTACAAAGTTCTGAATGTGCAATCTGCACAATAAAAAGCTCTGTTTTTGCTATCTAAAACAGGGGAAATCCCTAAAGTTCTGGGGAGCTAGCGGGGTGTGCACTTTTTGAGCAGTCAACGATGTACTTAATAAGTAAAAAGTGAAAGAATTTACGTTTTTTCGCGACTAACCCCCCAGAAGAGTAGCAGTTCATGCAGGAAAAGAAGTCTATCCACGGTGCTTGGGCATCTCGTTGGATCTTTATTTTGGCGGCCACTGGTTCGGCAGTTGGCTTAGGTAATATTTGGAAGTTCCCATATATTGCGGGCGAAAATGGTGGCGGTGCGTTCGTACTGGTATACCTTGTCTGTATCTTGATGGTTGGTGTTCCAATCATGATGGCAGAGGTCTTCATCGGTCGACGTGGTAGACAAAGTCCTATCAATGCTATGAAGGATGTGGCGATAGAAGCCAATCATTCAGGGAAATGGTCATTTGTTGGTTGGATGGGTGTTCTAGCCGGCTTTATGATCTTCTCGTTCTACTCTGTAGTTGCGGGTTGGGTGCTTTATTACATTGCTGGTATGGGTACTGGCGATTTCATCTCTATTGGTAGTGATGATGCGGGTAAGGTCTTCAATGACTTGCTAGCTGACCCTCAGACATTGCTGATCTGGCATACGATCTTTGTTGCAATGGTAATGGTGGTTATCGTTGGTGGCGTTAAGAAAGGTCTTGAGAACGCTGTTAAGCTATTGATGCCTGCGCTATTTATCCTTCTATTGATCATGCTTGGTTACTCCATGCAGACAGAAGGCTTCTCTCAAGGTTTTGATTTCCTATTCCACTTCGACTTCTCGGAGCTGAGTTGGAATGCTGTATTGATCGCGTTAGGTCACTCTTTCTTCACCCTATCTCTGGGTATGGGTGCGATCATGGCGTACGGTTCATACATGCCTAAGAAGACCTCTATCGGTGGTTCTGTAATCACAATTGCGGCAATGGATACTATCGTTGCTTTGATTGCTGGTTTGGTTATCTTCCCGATCGTATTTGCTAACGGTATGGATCCTGGTGCGGGTCCTGGTCTGATGTTTGTAACGCTGCCTGTTGCTTTCGGTCAGATGCCTGGCGGTCAGATCTTTGGTTTCGTATTCTTCTTGCTTGTAGGTATTGCTGCTTGGACTTCAGCTATCTCTCTAATCGAACCAGCAGCTGCTTGGTTGGTAGAGAAGTTTGGCTGGAGCCGTGTTCCTGCGTGTATCGCGCTAGGCCTTGTTGTTTGGGGCTTAGGTATTGCTGCGCTAGGTTCTTTCAACTTCATCTCCGACTTCAAGATGATGGGCTTCAATGTCTTTGATTTCCTAGACTTTATGACGGCTAATGTCATGTTGCCATTGGGTGGATTGTTCATCGCAATCTTCGCGGGTTGGTTTGTAACTCGTAAAATGGCTGAAGATGAATTGGCAATCTCCTCTCCTTTACTGTTCAATGCATGGTATATTGCGCTGCGATATGTATCGCCAGTAGCGGTAGCTGTAATCTTTATTCTCAACCTTGTTGAGAAGTTGAAGTAAAGGAATGAAAAAAAGGCATGACTCAGGTAGATCGCAGTGCATTGGTATTGCACACTGCAGAAGAGATGTTTGATCTTATAAATGATGTAGAACGATATCCTGAGTTTTTGCCCTGGTGCGCTAGCACCGAGATTATAAGTCGCACTGACGATGAGTTGGTTGCGACTTTGTTCCTTTCTAAAGGTGGCTTGAAATATAGCTTTACCACTCGAAATCAGCTTAACCGCCCTGTAAGCATGACACTTGAATTGGAAGAGGGGCCCTTTTCCCGCTTGAGTGGTGTGTGGGATTTCAAACCGCTTAGTGATGAAGCGTGTAAAGTAAGCTTAAGCTTACAGTTTGAGTTCTCGGGTAAAATTGCTTCTATGGCGATGAGTAAGGTTTTTAATCAAGTTGCAACGACTATGGTTGATGCCTTCGTAACCCGCGCAGATCAAGTATACGTTTAAGAGAAAGTGTCACTATGAATGTTGAAGTCGCTTATGCCCTTCCTACAGAGCAAAAAATCATAGCTTTGACTGTGGCTGATGATTGCACTGCTTATGATGCGGTTATCCAATCTGGCATTGTGGAGCTTTATCCACAGATCGATCCTGAGAATGATCCTATGGGTATCTTTGCTAAAGCAATCAAGAACCCTAAAGAGACAATTTTGCGGGAAGGTCAGCGTGTTGAGATTTATCGCCCTTTAATTGCTGATCCGAAGGAAGCAAGGGCTAAGCGCGCAGCTAAGGTGAAAGCAAAGAAAGAAGCTGAATAAGCTGCACGCCTGCGTAGCTAAGGTTTAGCTACGCTTACCACCTGGACGGAAGTCACCATTTAAGGCATTTAGCTTGCCATCTGTAAAGTATAGAGAGATGCGTTCTTTGCTATAGCTGCCATCTTCACCACTTTTCTTTGTGTATAGGTAGTCCCAACGGCCTTCGTGGAAGGTATCAGTGATTAATGGTGAACCCATGATGAAGCGCACTTGGCTTTGGCTCATGCCAGGGCGCAGCTGATCTACCATCTCTTGAGTAACAACATTGCCCTGCGGGATGTCGAATTTATATACACCTGGGAAACCAGAACAACCGGTCAGAGTCAGTGCTACAGTAAAAGTTGTAGCAATTAGTAGTTTTTGCATCAGAATTTTGCTTCCACTATTGTGCGTAAATGCGGATAATAAAGTTTCGTGCGCTATTGAACAAGCAATTCAGCTTCCGCATGATTATGTAATCACCAACAGCTTAGAGAATAGATAACTATGTCACTTGAAAATCAGGAACTAAGAAAAGCAGGCCTGAAGGTTACTTTGCCTCGCGTAAAAATTTATCAGATCCTAGAACAGGCTGGTGAAGGCGATCACTTCAGTGCTGAAGATATTTATAAGTTGCTGATGGAAAAAGGTGAAGATGTTGGTTTGGCAACGGTTTACCGTGTACTAACTCAGTTTGAAGCGGCTGGTCTAGTAACGCGTCACCACTTCGAAGGTGGTCACTCTGTATTTGAATTGGCGCGTGATGAAGAACACGATCACATTGTTTGCGTAAAAAGTGGCATCGTAAAAGAATTTAACGATCCACGTTTGAATGCGCTTCTAAACGAGATCGCTGAGTCTATGGGCTTTACTGTGACTGATCGTACTATTTACCTGTACGGCGTTCACAAAGACGCAGACGAAAAATAAGCAGTACTTGCTCTGGTGACAACTAAAAAGCCCGCTACTAGCGGGTTTTTTAGTGTATGGAATACCCTTCCAAAAACTATGTGTATGGGGCTTGAGGTCTAGCTTGCTTGAGCAAGCATCTCTTTAGCATGCTCAATAGATCGCTCTGTAATATCGATCCCGCCCAGCATACGTGCAACTTCTTGAACACGACTGTCCGCGCAGAGTTGATTGATCTGCGTGTGAGTGGTCTTTTTATCCGTCTGTTTACTCACAAATAGATGTTGATGGCCTTGGCTCGCGACTTGCGGCTGATGAGTTACACATAGAATTTGTGCTTTTTCACCCAGTTGTCTTAGCAGGCGACCCACGACTTCCGCAATCGCACCACCAATACCTACATCGACTTCATCAAAGATTAGTGTCGAAGTGGTGGAGGTTTGTGCTGTGATCACTTGGATAGCAAGACTGATACGTGATAGCTCACCACCGGATGCGATTTTGCCTAATGGTTTTGGTGGTTGGCCTGCATTGGTAATAATCAGGAACTCTACTTCTTCCAAACCGTTCAGACTTGGTTTTTCTAAAGCGGTTAATGCAACAGACATCTGCGCAGATGGCATGCCTAAATTATGCAGTTGCTGATCGACTAATTTGCCTAATTTTTTAGCGGAGGCTGAGCGTTTGGTACTTAACTTGTTAGCGTAAGCGAGGTATTCAGTTTTGGCGCTCTCAACGTCAAGGGCGAGTTGCTCTAACTCTTCGTCAGAGCGACTTAGGCTGGATAGCTCTTGGCTAAGCGATTGATGGAATTCGCATAGCTCGTCTGGGTTGATGCGATGCTTACGTGCAATCTCGTAAATTGTTGATAGGCGTTCTTCGACATCTTGTTGTCTGCTTGGATCGACATTGACGCGATCCATGTAATGGCGGATCTCGTTGCTAGCTTCTTCAACTTGGATCAATGCCGAGTTCAGCATCTCGTTGGCTTGTCGAACTGAAGGGGATTCTGATTGGATTTCAGATAGAAGCTGCAGGCAGTGATTCAATTGTTGTACGCAATTGGCGTCATCGCTATCGCTGGCTAGATTGATCAGCTGGTGGCCTGTGTTCAGAATGCTCTCGGCATTGGCTAAGGTTTTTTGCTCTTCTTCCAGTTGCTTTAGTTCGCCATCGGTTAAGGCGAGCTGGTCTAACTCTTCAATCTGATAGCTTAATAGCTGCACTCGTGCTGTTTGTTCGGCGCTTTGCTCAGAGAGACGTTTCAGTTCGCTATCGAGCTTATGCCATTGCTGGTAGCTACTGTGAACTTGGCTGACGAGTTTGGCCTGTCCGGCAAAATTATCGAGTAGTGTTCGGTGATGATCTTTTTTCAGTAAGCGTTGGTGTTCATGTTGACCATGAATAGCAATCAGTAGCTCGCCAAGGTTTTTGACTAAGCTGGCAGGCGATGGGCGACCATTGATATAGCAGCGTGAGCGCCCCTCTTTAGTGATCACTCTACGCAGTATGCATTCACCGTCATTGTCTAAATCATTCTCTGATAGCCACTGAGAGGCTTCAGGGATGCTATCTATGTTGAAGCTTGCTGTGATGTCGGCTTTCTCAGCGCCTTGACGTACGGCACCGCTCTCTGCGCGGTTACCTAAGGCTAGGCCTAGGGCGTCGAGCATAATCGATTTACCCGCACCTGTTTCACCGCTGACTACGGTCATGCCTTGGCTTAGTTCTAGATCAAGGTGATCAACAATGGCAAAGTCACAAATAGATAATTGATTCAGCATAATAAAATACATGTGTTTTTATACAGTGGTTTCTGTATAAGTCATATTTTGATCGGATGCAATCTTTATCTGAAATTAGCGTAAAAAAATCGAATTTATCTGTTGAAAGCGATCTCTTTGTCCCCATATTCAAGAGCAATTGATATTAACACCCAACAGACGCCCTCGAGTTTATTGAATGGGCTGGCTGGAGAGCACAATGGCAAACGAAGAACTGAACCCAGTAGAAGAGCAGAAAGTTGAGCAGCCAGAAGAGGTTGTAGCAGCGGAAGAAGCGCAAGAAGAAAACGCTGAACAAGGTGAAGCGGAACAGGTTGCTGCAGAAGAGACTGCTCAGGATGCGGATAAATTGGCAGCTGATCTAGCTGCAGCAGTAGCTGAGGTTGAGACGCTAAAGGATCAGATGCTACGTGTTCAGGCTGATGCTCAGAATGTTCGTCGTCGTGCTGAACAGGATGTAGAAAAGGCGCACAAATTTGGCGTAGAGAAGTTTGCCAACGAAATGTTGCCAATCGTCGATAGCCTAGAGCGCGCTATTGAAGCCTTCGGTGATGACGAAGCGGTTAAGCCGATGAAAGAAGGCGTTGAGATGACTATGAACATGTTCCTCTCGGGTCTGGCTAAATTCCAGATGGAACAGGTTAATCCTCAAGGAGAAGCATTTGATCCGGCACTACACCAAGCAATGTCTATGGTTGAGTCACCAGATGCGAAGCCAAATACAGTTATTGCAGTAATGCAGAAAGGTTACACATTGCACGGCCGCCTAGTGCGCCCTGCGATGGTTGTTGTGGCTAAAGCTTAAGGTACGTTAGGTAAATTTAATTTTGGTTTCGGCCTTGAAACCCTGCAAAACGTACTTATATAGATTTCATACTGACTAGTAAGTCAATTATAGAATTAATCACTGTCCGTCAGAACGGGCAGCTTAGAAAGAATTGGAGCAGATACAAATGGGTAAAATCATCGGTATTGACTTAGGAACTACAAACTCTTGTGTTTCTATCCTAGATGGCGACAGCGCTAAAGTTATCGAAAACGCTGAAGGCGATCGCACAACGCCTTCCATCATTGCTTACGCTGATGAAGGTGAAATCTTAGTCGGTCAGCCTGCAAAACGTCAGGCGGTTACTAACCCAGACAACACGCTATTTGCTATCAAGCGTCTTATCGGCCGTCGTTTCAAAGATGATGTTGTTCAGAAAGACATCAAAATGGTGCCATACAAAATCGTTGAAGCTGACAACGGTGATGCTTGGGTAGAAGTTAAGGGCGACAAGCTTGCTGCACCTCAGATCTCTGCAGAGATTCTGAAGAAGATGAAGAAAACTGCAGAAGACTACCTAGGCGAGACAGTAACTGAAGCCGTTGTAACTGTACCAGCATACTTCAACGATGCTCAGCGTCAGGCGACTAAAGATGCGGGTAAAATTGCTGGTCTAGAAGTTAAGCGTATCATCAACGAGCCAACTGCTGCTGCTCTTGCATACGGCATGGACAAGTCTAAAGGCGACAAAACTATCGCTGTATATGACCTAGGTGGTGGTACTTTCGATATCTCTATCATCGAGATCGCTGAAGTAGATGGCGAGCACCAGTTCGAAGTACTTTCTACTAACGGTGATACGTTCCTTGGTGGTGAAGACTTTGACCTACGTTTGATCGAGTTCTTGGCTGATGAGTTCAAGAAAGACACTGGTATCGATCTACACAACGATCCACTAGCGCTTCAGCGTCTAAAAGAAGGTGCTGAGAAAGCTAAAGTAGAACTATCTTCTGCACAGCAGACTGACGTTAACCTACCTTACATCACTGCTGATGCAACAGGTCCAAAACACCTTAACGTTAAGATCACTCGTGCGAAGCTTGAGTCTCTAGTAGAAGAGCTAGTTCAGCGCTCTCTAGAGCCATGTAAGATCGCTCTACAAGATTCTGATCTAAGCGCATCTGAAATCGACGAAGTTATCTTGGTTGGTGGTCAGACTCGTATGCCAATGGTTCAGGAAAAAGTTGCTGAATTCTTCGGTAAAGAAGCACGTAAAGACGTTAACCCTGATGAAGCTGTAGCAATGGGTGCAGCGATCCAAGGTGCGGTACTAGCTGGTGACGTTAAAGACGTTCTACTTCTAGACGTAACGCCTCTAACGCTTGGTATCGAAACTATGGGTGGCGTAGCTACTCCAGTAATCGAGAAGAACACGACTATCCCAACTAAGAAGTCTCAGATCTTTTCTACTGCAGACGACAACCAGAACGCTGTAACAATTCACGTTGTACAGGGTGAGCGTAAGCAAGCGGCACAGAACAAATCTCTAGGTCGTTTCGACTTGGCTGAGATCCCACCAGCACCACGCGGTGTGCCTCAGATCGAAGTAACTTTCGACCTTGATGCTAACGGTATCCTGAACGTATCTGCACAGGATAAAGCGACTGGCAAACAACAGTCTATCGTAATCAAAGCATCTTCAGGTCTGAGCGATGACGAGATCGAGCAGATGGTAAGCGATGCAGAAGCTCACGCTGAAGAAGATAAGAAGTTTGAAGAGCTGACTACTGCGCGTAACCAGGGTGACGCGATGGTTCACTCTGCTAAGAAGACAATGGAAGAAGCGGGCGACAAAGCGACTGACGAAGAGAAAGCAGCTGTTGAAGCAGCAACTGCTGAGCTTGAAGAAGCGCTTAAAGGCGACGACAAAGACGCTATCGAAGCTAAAACTACTGCACTTACTGAAGCGATCTCTGGTGTTGCTCAGAAGATGTACGCAGAAGCTGCACAGCAAGCTGAAGCTGAGCAAGGCGCAGGCGGTGCTGAACAGCAACAAGCTGGCGGTAACGATGATGCAGTAGACGCTGAGTTCGAAGAAGTTAAAGACGACAAAAAATAAGTCGCCTTTTAGCTGAATCAAGCTAACTAAGCGTAGAACTTTGCAGTGTTTCTTGATGCTGCAAAGTCGAATTACTCGGCACCGCGGGCTCTATGCCCGCGTTGTCATATCCGGCTTAAAGCCGAAAACAGTGTTGTGACTGTATAGTGTAGTGACCATGTCAAAACGAGATTATTACGAAGTATTGGGTGTATCTAAGGGTTCATCTGATCGCGATATCAAGAAAGCTTTCCGCCGTATGGCGATGAAATATCATCCGGACCGTAACCCGGACGATAAGGAAGCAGAAGATAAGTTCAAAGAAGTAAACGAAGCTTACGAAGTGTTATCTGACGCTCAGAAGAAAGCTGCGTACGATCAATACGGTCATGCCGGTGTTGATCCGAACATGCGTGGTGGTCACGGTGGCGGCTTCGACGGTAACTTCTCTGATATCTTTGGCGATGTATTTGGCGATATTTTCGGTGGCGGCGGTGGTCGCGGTGGCCGTAGCTCGGTACAACGTGGCGCTGACTTACGCTACAACATGGAAATGACGCTGGAAGAAGCGGTTCGTGGTGTAGAAAAGAGCATCAAAGTTCCTACGCTTGTAGAGTGTGAAACTTGTGATGGTTCTGGTGCTAAGCCTGGTACTTCTGCAAAAGTGTGCGGTACTTGTGGCGGTCAAGGCCAGGTTCGTATGCAGCAGGGCTTCTTCTCGGTACAACAGACTTGTCCAACCTGTCATGGTGAAGGCAAGATCATTACTGATCCTTGTACTGACTGTCATGGTCATGGCCGTAAAGAGAAGACTAAGACGCTTAACGTTAAGATCCCTGCGGGCGTTGATACAGGCGATCGTATCCGTCTAGCGGGTGAAGGCGAAGCGGGTACTCACGGTGGTCCAGCAGGCGATCTATATGTACAAGTTCATGTTAAAGATCACCCGATCTTTGAGCGTGACGGTAAACACTTATACTGCGAAGTGCCGATCAGCTTTGTTGATGCAGCATTGGGCGGTGAGCTAGAAGTTCCAACCCTTGATGGTCGTGTTAAGTTGAAAGTACCATCCGAAACGCAGACCGGAAAAATGTTCCGTCTACGTGGCAAGGGTGTAGCGCCTGTTCGCGGTGGATCTACGGGAGATCTTCTGGTTAAAGTAGTTGTGGAAACGCCGGTTAAGTTGAGCAGTCGCCAGAAAGAACTATTGCGTGAGTTCCAAGACGAGATGGAACAAGGTACGCATAAACACAGCCCGAAGAAGCACGGCTTCTTTGATTCTGTGAAAAAGTTTTTTGAAGATATGACCTAATTTTAAGGGGCATTTATTGCCCCTTAAATTTTTATAATAATGGGGATGGCATGAGCCAGAATCCAGAATGCCCAACTTGGCTTTGGGATGAAATTACGGCAGAAGCCGAACGTGAAGTAGTTGACGAGCCTGTATTGGCGGGGTTTTATCACGCCAATATTTTAGGTCATCAGAGTTTGTGTTCTGCTTTGGCTTATCTGTTGAGCCGCAAGTTGCATGATGATGCAGTGCCAGCAGTAACTTTTCGTCTAGTGATCGAAGAAGTATTTCGTGAAGCGCCAGAGATCTTACAGGCTGTGTGTGCAGATATAGCTGCGGTTCGTACCCGAGACCCTGCAATCGATAAATATGCGACTGTATTGCTGTACCTTAAGGGGTTTCATGCAATTCAGGCGTATCGTGTGGCTCACTATATGTGGAATAAAGGCCGTAAGAGCATGGCGCTTTATATCCAGAGCAGAGTTAGTTGTGTGTTGCAGGTTGATATTCATCCTGCGGCTAAAATCGGTCATGGCGTAATGTTTGATCACGCAACAGGTATTGTTGTGGGTGAAACCAGCGTGATCGAGAATGATGTTTCTATCCTGCAATCTGTAACCTTAGGCGGTACAGGTAAAGATTGTGGTGATCGTCATCCGAAAATTCGTGAAGGCGTTATGATTGCGGCAGGTGCCAAGATCTTCGGTAACATCGAAGTGGGCGCAGGTGCCAAAGTAGGTGGTGGAAGTGTTGTGTTGGATGATGTGCCAAGGCATACAACAGTTGTAGGCGTACCTGCCCGTGCTGTTGGTCATCCTCAATGCGATAAACCGGCACTGGATATGGACCAGAATATCCTTCACGACAAAAACAAATAAGAGCGGAAACTTACATGATTAAAGTAGCAGTTACTGGCGCAGCCGGTCGTATGGGTAAAGCAAATATCGAAGCGCTACAGATGGCTGAAGGCATTGAATTAGGTGCAGCTATTGTTGAGCCTGATAGTTCTTTGATCGGCGCAGATGCCGGTGAAGTTGCAGGTGTTGGTAAGCTAGGCGTTAAGATTGTTGGTTCTTTGCATGAAGCGGTTGCTGATTTTGACGTGCTAATCGACTTTACAGCACCAGAAGTCACGCTTGAGAATGTTCGTTTCTGTACTACTCACGGTAAGCAAGTTGTTATCGGTACGACGGGTCTTACTGATGAGCAGAAAGCAGTGCTAGAGAAAGCCGCTGAGAGTGTTGCCATTGTATTTGCACCAAACATGAGTGTTGGTGTGAACTTGTGCTTCAAACTGCTTGAGATCGCAGCTAAAGCTTTAGGTAACGATGATTACGATATCGAAGTGATCGAAGCTCACCACCGTCACAAAGTGGATTCGCCTTCAGGAACTGCACTACGTATGGGTGAAGTGGTTGCTGATGCCTTAGGTCGTGATCTTAAAGAGTGCGCTGTTTATGGCCGTGAAGGTCAGGTAGGCGCGCGTCCTCGTGGTGAGATCGGTTTTGAAACGATCCGTGCTGGTGATGTCGTAGGCGATCACACTGTGCTATTTGGTACAGAAGGTGAGCGTATCGAGATCACGCATAAAGCGAGTAACCGTCTAACTTTCGCTAAAGGCGCTGTTCGTGCTTGTAAGTGGTTGGAAGGTAAAGAGAATGGCCTATACGATATGCAGGATATTCTTGGTCTGAAATAGTTTTAGATCTACTTTAAAAAGCCGCTGTTTATCAGCGGCTTTTTTAATCGCACACAACGGTATTGCGACCAGCCTCTTTCGCTTTATACAACATCTCATCTGCTCGGCTGATCATCTGGCTGAAGTTATCATCATCCCTTTCGATCAAACCTATACTCACTGTGACAGGTAATATTTGATCAGCGAATACAAATTCAGTGTCATGCACTAAGGTGCAGAAATGCTGCATCAAAATATCTGCTTGTTCTAAATTTAAACCGCTTAACAAAACACAAAACTCTTCACCGCCAATACGGGCATGTAAGAAGCGATTAAAGGAACGATTCAGCAAGGTGGCTATCTGTGTCAGTACAGCATCGCCAGCGTCATGACCATAGTTGTCATTTATCTGTTTAAAGAAGTCCAGATCCATCATGGCTAAGCAGGCTTGGTTTTGTGATTGTGTTAATAACTTTTCAGACTGTTCGAATAGATAACGGCGGTTGTGTAGACCTGTGAGAAAGTCGCGGTTAGCCGCATCTTTGATTTGAGCAATGAGTTCCATCTGCTCGATGTTATGCATCACTCGGCAATGCAACTCTTCATAGTTAAACGGCTTAGTTAGAAAATCGTTTGCACCGCTTTTAATAAATTTAGCCGATAGGGAGGGGCTGTCGGCAGCCGATATGCCGATAATCTTCAGTTCCGAGGTTTCGTATTCGCGTCGAATGGCTTGTACCAACTCAATGCCGTTCATATTCGGCATCTCGTAGTCAGTTAGAATCAGTTTAATTTCCGGGTCTTGCTGCAACTTAGCTAAGCCCTCTTGGCCATTGCTAGCTTCAATAACTTGATATAGGTGCTTTTCTAGTTGTTTACGAATCAGTAAACGATAGGAGGAGGAGTCTTCGACTAATAGGACTTTTATCGTTCGGTTTTTAAGTAAACGGTGAATTAATTGAACGGCATATTCGTAGGAGAAGCGGCTCTCTTTGATGATGTAATCCACCACGCCTTGTTGCAGCAGAGACTCGCGTTTATCGTCGTCGTAACTACCTGTCAGAACGATTGTCGGTATGTTTTGCGCGAGAATGAGATCGACAATTTCGCCATTGGGCGCGTCGGGCAGGTTTAGATCTACAAGTGCTGCAAAAATATCTTCGTAGAGGTCTATCTTTTCCTGAGCTTGAAGAAGGCTTTCACAGAAGATGACTTCCACTGGGAGATCTGCAGTTTGAAACAGTCTTTGTAGTACGCGGCTTACTAGTTGGCTATCTTCAACGACAAGAACTTTCATATCTAAACTCAAAATAGATGCGATTAATGTCTGGGTTAGCACACCTTGTCATAGTGTCATTTATGATTGCTTAATTGAAGGCAAAAACCACCCCAAATCTCGAAGCTTGTCTAGTAGTTTAGGCTAATATTAAAAGAGTAAGGGAGGGGGAGTGAATGGCGATTTCTCAATCTGCTTTTCTCACGAGGACGGATTTAACTGAGCTGTTTGAGCTTTTGCTTAAGCAAGGCTTTAGGTTGCATGGTCCTCAAGTTCGCGATGGCGCAATTGTTTTTGATGATCTCCAATCTGTTAGTGATCTACCGCAAGGGTGGACAGATCAACAGGCTCCGGGGAGGTATCGACTCAAGCACAGTGGTTCTCCACGCCAGTTTAATTGGGCAAATGGGCCTTCGGCACTAAAACCGCTGTTATATCCTACTCGAGAAGTCATCTGGCAAGCAAAGCGGAGTGGTGATGGTCGATTGCAATTTTTAGTGCCTGAACAAGCGCAAGATAAAGTTGCGGTCATAGGGGTAAAGGCCTGTGACCTTACCGCGTTGAAACTGCAGGATCAGCATTTTCTAGAAGGTGAATATGTAGACCCCGGTTACCAAGCAAAGCGGCAAGGGCTTTTTTTAATTGCTGTTAATTGCAATGTCTCGGCAGAAACCTGTTTCTGTGCCTCTACCGGTGATGGTCCTGAGGTAAAGCAAGGGTATGACATCCTGCTGACTGAATTAGACGACGGTTTTCTTATTCAATCGGGCTCGGATAAAGGTGCGGCCATCGTCGATCAGTTGCCGCTACACAGAGTGACTGAAGCGATGACCGACATAGCCAAGGAACAGATTCAAACGGCTGCTAATCAACAAACCCGATCACTCAACCTTATTGCTAAAGATGATCTGCAAAGCCGAAGAGATCGTCCGCAATGGAATAATATTGCCGAGCGCTGCCTTGCCTGCGGTAACTGCACTATGGTTTGCCCCACCTGTTTCTGCCATCGACAGCATGAAGAGCCACAGCTTAATGGTGCTGAGAGCGAGCACGTCAGAGAGTGGGATAGCTGTTTTGGAGAATCTCATGGCCAGCTTGCAGGATTTCAAGTTCGACAAACCGTTAAGCAGCGCTATCAGCAATGGATGATCCATAAGCTAGATACTTGGCAGACCCAATATGGCCGCTCAGGTTGTACTGGCTGCGGGCGCTGTATGACCTGGTGCCCTGCAGAGATAGATTTTGTAGCAGAAGCAAACCTGATAACAGGAGACAAAGAATGAGTGTTTTCTGTCAGAAACCTTTGGTTGCAACTGTTACTGAGGTGATTTGCGAATCTAAAACGATCTTTACGCTTCGTTTGCAGTTGGCTGACCTCGCAGAGCGAGAGGCCTATGAGTTTAAGCCGGGGCAGTTCAATATGCTTTACCTTTTCGGTGTGGGTGAGGTGCCTATCTCGATCGTTTCTGATCCTAAGGATGAAGGCGTAATTGATCACACTATCAGGATCGTAGGGCGTGTTACTGAAGGCTTAGCGAAATTAAAACAGGGAGATCAAATCGGTCTAAGAGGTCCATTTGGTCGAGGTTGGCCTCTGCCGGACGCCAAAAATAAGGACCTTCTGATCGTTACCGGTGGATTGGGTTGTGCGCCGGTCGTAGCAGCAATCAATTATGCGCTGAAAAGGAGAGATCATTATCGACGCTTGAGTATTGTTCAAGGCGTTAAGCACAGCAATGATCTTATCTGGAGTGAGCGCTACGATCTATGGCGTCAGTTTGAGAATGTAGAGGTGTTTCTTGCTGCGGATGAATCAGGACCGGCGTGGCCATTCCATAAAGGGCGTATCACCGAACTAATTGATCAAGTGACGGTTGATCCCAGTAATGCATTGGCGATGATTTGTGGGCCTGAGGGGATGATGCATGCTGCAGCGGAAAAGCTTATTGGTTTAGGGATAGATCCAGCTCAGATCTATCTTAGCTTAGAGCGCAATATGCAGTGTGCCATGGGGCATTGTGGCCATTGCCAGTTTGGGGCTGATTTTATCTGCAAGGATGGTCCAGTATTTTCTTACCCTGCTGTACGTGATCGTTTAGGTATGGAGGGCGTGTGATGAACTCTAAACCGAGTATTGCTGTGCATAAGTTTAGTTCCTGTGATGGTTGCCAGCTCGCTCTTCTTAATATGGGTGAGGCGCTGGTGACTTTAGCTACTCGCGTTGAGATTAAGCACTTTGCGGAAGCCGGTGTTTTGGATGAAAACGCAGAGGTCGATATTGCCTTTATCGAAGGCAGTATTGTGACTCAACATGATACTCAGCGAATCCAACAGATACGTAAGAACAGTCGTTATCTTATTACCATGGGAGCCTGCGCCACTTCTGGTGGGATTCAAGCATTAAAGAACTTAGCGGATGCACCAGAAACTTGGCCGGGGGCTATTTATCCACAGCCTGAATTTATCGACAGTTTGGATAGATCAGAGCCGATCAAAGATCACGTTAAAGTTGATTTTGAACTCTGGGGTTGCCCGATCAATAGTCGCCAAATCTCAACGGCGATCAGCTTAATGCTTGAAGACGTGATGCCTCAGGATGAGCGCGAAAAGCTCTGTGTTGAGTGTAAACGCTCAGGTCAGGTCTGCACTTTAGTCACTGCTGGAGAGCCCTGTATGGGGCCAGTAACAAGATTGGGGTGCGGAGCTTTGTGTCCTAAATTTGGTCGGGCATGCTATGGCTGCTATGGCGATGCAGAGTTGTCTCATCATGCAGCGTTGGCACGTCGTTTATCAGGTTTAGGCCTTGTTGATGAAGAAGTTAGTCGACGCTTTCAATTGATTCATCCTGACCCCAGTCCTTTCCCTAAAGGTGGTAATGGAGAGCTGAATGACTAAGCGAAAGATTCAGATTGATGTGCCCTCACTTGCCCGTGTTGAGGGAGAAGGAGCGCTCCATCTCAAAATTGAGCAAGGTAGGTTGCAGCAACTGCAGTTCAAAATTTATGAGCCGCCACGATTTTTTGAGAAGTTTCTAGAAGGGCGGCACTTTTCCGAAGTTCCAGACATTGTGGCGCGCATCTGTGGAATATGTCCTGTGGCGTATCAAGTCAGTGCAGTGAATTCATTGGAATCTCTGTTTCAGGTTCAGCTAACTCCATGGATAAAGGATATGCGGCGTTTGCTCTATTTAGGTGAGTGGCTGCAAAGTCATGGTCTGCATATCCATTTGCTAGCGTTGCCAGATTATTTTGGCCATAACTCGGCGTTGGAGCTCGCAGGGGAATACCCCGATGAGGTTCGAAGGGGTTTTGCTATTCAAGATGCGGGTAACCGAATTATGCGCTTCTTGGGTGGGCGTTCTGTGCATCCTGTCGGCATTAAAGTGGGTGGTTTTCATAAAGCGCCTTCAATATCTGAAGCCCTCGAACTCAAGCAGAGCCTGCAGGAAATATTGCCTCAAGCAGTTGCGATGGTTGAATGGTTAGCTGAGGTTGAGATTCCTGATCATCGACAGGCTTTTAATTCAGTATCCCTAGCAGCGAATAGCTATCCGCTTGGAGAAGGTCGTCTCGTTAGTAGCTCAGGATTGAATATCACTGAGGATGAATATGAAACCTACTTTGCAGAAAGCCAGTCGCCGAACTCGACGGCGCTGTGGAGTCACCTAAATGGGCAAGACTATCTGGTAGGCCCTCTGGCAAGGATTAATCTGAATCATCAGCAACTGCCTGATTTTCTACAAAAGCTACTTCGTAAATTGGGTAACCCTTTCCCAAGTCAGAATATGTTCCACAGCATGTTGGCTCGTGGGGTGGAGATCTGTTTTGCTTTGGATGAAGCGATTAAGTTGCTGGAAAAGTATCAGTCTCTTGAAAAAAGTGCAGTTGAGGTTAGTCCACGAGCAGGCACTGGATACGGTTGGAGTGAAGCGCCCCGCGGTTTGTTATGGCACCGATACACAGTGGATAAGGCAGGCTTAATTACAGAAGCGAAAATCGTCCCGCCGACCAGCCAAAACCAAGCACGTATCGAGCAAGATCTGCTTTATTCCCTCAGTGAATTTGGCTTGGATCAACCCGATGATCTTTTGCGCTTACATAGCGAAAAAGTGATTCGTAATTATGACCCTTGTATCTCCTGCGCAACTCACTTTCTAAAGTTAACAACGGAGCGTAAGCCTTGAATTTAGGGGTGTTTGGCTTGGGCTCTTCCCATGGGGATGATCAAATCGGTTGGGTGCTGGTGGATGCCCTGCAAGGTTTACTCCCTGAATCTGTGGTCTGCGAGAAATTAACCACCCCTGCTCACTCTTTAGTGACGTTATTGCCTCAGTTTGATCAGGTCATTGTGATTGATGCCTGTGAAATGGAGCAAAAAGCAGGTGAGTACAGGTATATTGAGGATGGGTCTGGGTTTTTGCATATGCAAAATGTGCCAGTTAGTAGTCATACTTTGGGTATCTCAGAGAGTTGGCAGTTGTTGCTTAAACTCGAACAATCTTTGCCGCAGATCAGTTTGTTTCTGGTTCAGCTAGGTCAAACTGAGACTATGGCGCCTATATCGGATTGTATATCTGAGCAGATACCTAACATGGTTGAACAGTTAAATAAAACGGTAAAACTTCGGTGTATAAACTAAGTTTCTTTGTTCCCGATGAAAATTTGGAACAAGTTAAAGCAGCTGTCTTCGCAACAGGTGCAGGGCGAATTGGTAACTACGATTGTTGCTGTTGGCAGGTGCTGGGTCAGGGGCAGTTTCGCCCTTTGGAAGGTAGTGATCCGCATATAGGGCAGCAAGGTAATGTAGAGACGGTTGATGAGTGGAAAGTTGAACTGGTTTGTAGCGATGAGCTGATACGTCAGGCCGTTGATGCAATGAAATCGTCTCACCCTTACGAAGAGCCAGCCTACGATGTTTGGCGCTTAGAAGAATTTTAAAGTTGTAACCGAATGACAGGGAGGTAGAAGTGACGCAGTTATTGGTACGTTACTCTCGTATTCTGGAGATTGTTGGTGACATAGTTAAAGTACATGTACCGTTAACAGATGGCGCTTCGTCTATCTGTTTTGGTGATCTAGCTTTAATCGAAAATGACAGACATGATGGTGCTGAAGCCAATTTGGCCCAAGTCATCTTGCTCGATCGTGAAGAGGTCTCGCTTCAGGTCTTCACTGGCACTAAAGGCCTCTCAACTCATTCGGTGGTTCGCTTCCTTGGTCGTTCCATGGAAGTCACTTTCTCCCCTAATATTCTTGGACGCTCTTTCTCAGGAACGGGTCGAGCTATCGACAACGGCCCGATGCTCACAGAAGAGCCCAAAATTGAGATCGATGGGCCCACGGTCAATCCGGCTAGACGTGTTTTAGCCTCGCATATGATTCGCACCGACGTGCCGATGATTGATGTGTTTAATTGTTTGGTTGAGAGTCAAAAAATCCCTGTGTTCTCCGTGGCAGGCGAGCCTTATAACCAGCTGCTAGCGCAGATTGGCACCCATGCGGATGCCGATGTGGTGGTCTTTGGTGGCATAGGTTTAGTGTTCGATGATTACCACTTCTTCCGTCAGGCATTTGAAGAAGCAGGCGTGCTAGCGCGAACAGTGATGTTTGTTCATCAGGGATCCGACCCCACCGTAGAAGGTTTGTTGGTTCCGGATATGGCGTTAGCTGTGGCCGAACGCTTTGCCGTTGAAGAGGGTAAACGCGTACTGGTGTTACTCACTGATATGACCGCATACGCCGATGCTCTTAAAGAGGTGGGTATCTCGATGGAGCATGTACCCTCAAATCGAGGTTACATCGGGGATCTCTATTCACAATTAGCGCGCCGATATGAAAAAGCCTGCGATTACAAAGGCGCAGGTTCTGTAACCATTTTGTCGGTTACAACAATGCCGGGTGATGATGTGACTCACCCTGTACCTGATAACACCGGCTATATCACAGAAGGTCAGTTCTATCTGCATGATGGAGTGATCGATCCGTTTGGTTCTCTATCACGCTTAAAGCAGCATGTGATCGGCAAAGTCACCCGAGAAGATCATAGCCAGATTATGAATACGATGGTGCGTTTGTATGCAGAGTCTCAAGATGCTGCGCAGAAACAAGCAATGTCTTTTGAGCTAAGTGAATATGATGAGCGCTTACTTAAATTTGGTGAGCTATTCCGAGATCGGTTTATGGATATACATGTCACTATGCCGTTAGAGCAAGCATTAGATCAGTGCTGGCTGACACTGGCTGAATGTTTCGAGCCGCAAGAATTGTTGATGAAGCAGGCGTTGGTGGATAAATATTTTCCAGCGCAAAATTTAGCTCAGGCTTAGGGATGAATTGTGGCGAAGCTAGCACTCAATAAGACCACATTAAATCGCGAGGGCGGACGCTTAAAAGCGTTTCGTCAGTTCGTGCCCGCCTTAGATTTAAAGCGAAAACAGCTTCTCGCTGCGAGACAAGAAACCCTGCAGCTTCTACAAGCTAACCAGCTAAAGCTACAAGATCTCTACCTTTGTGTATCTGAAAAGCTGCCAATGCTGGCGGGTGCGGAGATCGAGCTTAGCCAGTTGCTACAGGTCCAAAAGGTTGAAGTGAAGTACAGCAATTTAGTCGGACTAGAGCTGCCTGAACTAGCTGAGTTTAAGGTTGAGCTATCTGAATACTCGCGTTTGGTCTTGCCTCATTGGGTCGACACCGTTTTATTACTGCAGGAACAGGCCTTAAAGTTGGAAGTGGAGATCAGGATCTACCAACAACGCCTACAGATATTGGAAACTGGACTGCAGAAAACGACCCAGCGCTTAAATTTATTCGATAAGGTTTTGATTCCGCAGACTGAAAAAAATATCCGCAAGATCCGTATCGCTTTATCTGATGCAGAACGGGCGGGTGTTGTACGTGCCAAGATTGCGAAGAACAAACGTCGGAGGCTGCAGTTATGAGTATTCAGTCTCTTAAGAAAGCGACCTTAGTTGGCTTAACGGAGGAAAAGGCATCTATTCTCGATGCTTTGCAAGCCTTGGGAGTCATGCATGTTATTCCTTTGGTCGCGCCTAAAAAATCTCAAGTGAAGCTAGAGCATCAAGTGAGCCCTGAACAGCTCCATGGCGTGTTGCACTATCTTCTGAACTCTAAGCAAAAGCGCAAGCAGGTAGTCAGTGAACGTCATTTTGATCTGCTGGAGGTTACAGACAAAGTTGATCAAAACCGTAGTTTGCGGCTTAAGCTGGTGGAACGGCATGATTTTTTGCGCAAACGTATAAAGGATCTCAAGCCTTGGGGTAGTTTTATCTTGCCCGAGGAAGGTGAGTTATACGGCCGCCGTTTGTGGTTTTATCTTGTACCTAACTACAAGATGAAAGAGGTAGAGAAAACGGAGCTGCCTTGGCAAAGGGTTCATCGAGATAATCGCTATAGCTATATCACGGTTATTTCAGAAACAGAGCCGCCGTTAAACGCTATGCCAGTCACCCGCACTCATACCGGTGCTATTCCGCTCGAACAGTTGCAACGTGAGTTGGAAGATATCGAGGTCGAGCTAGAAACCGTTGAAGCCGAACGCGAGGCGTTTACAAGATGGATCTATCTCCTGCAACGATCCATTGCGGGTACCGAGGATGATGCCCAGCTAGCTGAAGTATCAGATCAGACTTTAGATCGGGATGAGATCTTTGCTATTCAGGGCTGGGTCGCTGAGGACAGCATAGAGTCGTTACAGCGCTTTGCTGATCAGCAATGTATGGTGTTACAGCTCGAAGCTCCTAAGCCTGATGAGTTGCCCCCGACACTTTTACAGAATCCAACCTCTGTTGCTGGTGGTGAAGAGGTGGTGCATTTCTTCCAGATGCCTGGTTACCGCAGTTGGGACCCTTCGCGCGTGGTGTTCTTTTCCTTTGTGAGCTTCTTTGCGTTGATCATGTCCGATGCAGGCTACTCGCTGTTGTTGGCTGCGATTTTGCTGTTTTACTGGCGAGATATGGGACGCTCAGAAACGGGGCTGCGTTTGCGTGCTATGGGTGCAGCGCTTTCTGTAGCAGGCTTTGCTTGGGGTGTGTTGGTGGGGAGCTACTTCGGTGCCCAAGCCCCCTTTGCGTGGCTGCAGGGTTTCAAACTGATGGATCTCAATGACTTTGACAGCATGATGTCGCTCTCAATATCTGTTGGGGCCGTACACCTGATTTTGGCTAACTTGATGATGGCATGGGTCAGGCGTGGAACCACTCGAAGGTATGCTGCATTAGGTTGGGCAGGCTCGGTCACTGTGGCCCTTTGGGGCTGGATCGTTGGTTTTGAGGTTTTTCATTGGCTGTTATTGGCGGCTTGTTTGTCATTAGTGCTTTTTTTCTCTAGTGAAAAGTCAGAATGGAGTGTGGGTCGGCTCTTCGATGGTGTTTTGGCTCTTGCAGGGATAACCAAAATATTTGGTGATGTTCTGAGCTATCTGCGTCTGTTTGCTTTGGGGTTGGCCAGTGCTTCGTTGGCGATGACCTTTAATCAACTTGCGGTAGATGTCGCAGCTGCGCTACCTGCGATAGGCCTGTTGTTTAAGGTGCTTATCTTGCTAGTAGGCCATCTTCTTAATTTCGTACTTACCGTGATCAGCGGTGTGATTCACGGTTTGCGTCTGAATTTAATCGAATTTTATAACTGGAGTCTGGCGGATGAGGGCTATGCCTTTCAGCCGTTTGCTAAACGGGAGGTTTCACCTTGGATAACCTGATTATTGCTTTGGGTTGGGCTGGTCTATACGGCCCAATGGCGTTAGGGGCAATCGGTAGCATGATTGGTTGTGCGCAGGCGGGGCAAGCTGCCTGTGGTGCATTGTTAGAAACCGAAACAGGTCATGGTCGTTATATTGGGGTAGCTGCAATGCCGTCGTCGCAATCTATATACGGCATCGTGGTTATGTTTGCGTTGAATCGAGAAATTACGATCGATAACGCACCGGGCTTAGCTGCCATTGGTTTGTTGTGTGGTTTAGCGCTTCTATTTAGCGCAGCATGGCAGGGGCGTTGTTGCGCTTCTGCAATCAATGTTTCCAAAATCCGTCCTGAGATCTTTGGCATGTCGTTAGCTCCGGCTGCGATTGTGGAGGGCTTTGCAGTATTCGCCTTTATCTTTGCGCTGGTGATTAGTGCGGGCGTGCCTTTATAAGGGGGAGATTGCTGATGAGTAATGAACATCAAACTCATGCGTCTTCAGGCGTTGAAGAGCTGATCGAGAAGTTGCGTCAGCAGGGTGTTGAAAAAGGCCAGCATGAAGCTGAAGCCTTGGTTGAGGAAGCAGAGCATCGAGCAGATTGGTTGCTATCGCAAGCAAAGCAAGAAGCGGAACAGATCGTCAGTAAGGCACGCAAAGAAGCGGAAAAACTTCAACAATCTGGTGAAGATGCGTTAAAGATCGCTGCGCGTGATATGCATCTGGAAGTTCGAGAAACCCTATCTCATTCTTTCACCGATCAAGTGGAGCGTTTGGTTGCGCAGCAGATGGATAATGCTGAATTTATGCGTAGCTTAATCCTGTCGCTGGTGGCTAAGGCAAGTCATGATCATGGCATTGCTGATGCTGAGGAAATCGAGCTACTTCTGCCGGATGATTACATCGGCTTGGATGAGCTGCGCCGTAATCCTAAAGAGTATCGCGAAGGTAAGTTGAGCCAGTTTGTGCAATCACTTGCAGCTGAACAGATGCGAGATGGAGTTAGTTTTGATCTTCACCAAGGCAAAGGGATTCGTGTTCGTTTGCAAGGGGAGGAGGTTGAAGTCGATCTAAGTAGTGAAGCTATCTCTAAGCTGTTGTTAAAACATCTTCAGCCTCGCTTCAGAGCGATCATCGAGGGAGTGATTCGCTAGTGTCTGACTATTACACCTTAATTACAGCGCTCCCTTGGCTGCCTGATCTAGAGCATTGTAAGCAGATGCCGCTATCGCGTATTGCATTGGATCTGCGTTTAACCATGCTGACCGATGCTGATAGACAGCAGCTAGCTTTGATTGAGCGTCTTTATTATCCCGATGAGAAGGTGTTACGAGGATCGACGGATAGAGAGGTTGTGCAGCAGTGGGCTGATCAACTGAATCAGGTGAATAGCGAAGTGCTGCGTCAGCGGATACTGTTTCATTTGGAGCTGCGAACGTTGATGGCTGCACTTCGTAGTCGTTCAGCGGGTATGGAAAACTCAGCGTTGTTTTATGGAGTAGGTCGATGGTTGCCACGTATTCGAAAACATTGGTTTGAACCCGGATTTGGCTTAGAGGAGGTGTGTCCTCAGCTACAACCTTTACAGCGTGTTTTAGCGAAAGAGGATGCATTACTGGTGGAGCAAACCTTAAATCAGTGGTTGTGGCAGGACCTAGCGTTTTGTGAGAAACAACATGGGTTTAACTTCGAGGCGCTAGCCTGTTTTGTGTTGCGTTGGGTCATTGCCGAACGCCATCTAAATTATGATGCTGAAGTCGCTATAACAGAGTTTAATCGAGCAAATATGCAGTTATTGGAAATGACAGGCCTAGAGCAACAGTTAGCTCAGGGGGAGGTCTAGTGGACCATAAGATTACAGCTCAGGTAGTTGCAGTACGAGATGACATTGTCACCATCGAACTGGGTCAAGATGACGAGGGAGTGTTTTATCCGATTCTGAAAAATGAGGTGGTATATATCTGCCCTGTTCGAACCGCTATGGATGGACGGCAGGAGTATTTGCAGGCGGAAGTGCTTCGGGTGCGTCATGGAGAGGCGGATGTTCAGGTATTTGAAAATACCCGCGGTGTAGCTGTTGGAGACCCTGTTAGGCAAAGCGGCGAGATGCTTTCGGTTGCTCTTGGGCCTGGTTTGTTGGGTCAGGTTTATGATGGTTTGCAGAACCCTCTAGAGATCATTGCATCACAGATTGGCTTTTTTCTTCCTCGCGGGTTGGAAGTTGAAGGGATTGATCAACAACAGCATTGGGCTTTCCAACCCAGTATTAAAGTAGGCGATTGTGTTAAAGCCGGTGATCTGATTGGCAATGTTCAAGAGGGGCGCTTTAAACATCGGATAATGGCACCGTTTAACCTCTACGGTGAGGCAGAGATCAGCTGGATTCAGGAGGGGAGTTTCACGGTCACAACGCCAGTGGCACGTCTCCGTCTTGAGCACGGAGATGAGATTGAGGTCACTATGCAGCAGAAGTGGCCAGTGCGTGTGCCGGTGAGTGAGCCTTTACTTAGGTCGGGGAAAAGTAAACGGCATTATCCACAAGAACCGCTGCTTACTTCGATTCGGCTTATCGATACCTTTTTTCCTGTAGCCCGAGGTGGAACCGCATGTATTCCGGGACCGTTCGGTGCAGGTAAAACAGTGTTGCAAGGTTTGATATCTCGTTTTTCTGATGTCGATATCGTAGTGATTGTGGCCTGTGGTGAACGCGCCGGGGAGGTGGTGGAAACGATCACTGAGTTTCCAAATATGCCAGATCCGAAAGGTGGGACCTTAATGGATCGTACTGTGATTATCTGCAATACCTCATCCATGCCGGTGGCAGCGCGTGAAGCATCGATCTACACCGGGATCACCATCTCTGAATACTATCGTCAGATGGGTTATAACGTGCTGCTGATTGCCGACTCTACTTCGCGTTGGGCTCAGGCGATGCGAGAAACCTCGGGGCGTTTAGAGGAGATTCCGGGAGAGGAAGCTTTTCCAGCCTACTTGGATTCTGCTGTGCGGGCGCTTTATGAGCGTGCGGGTTTGATTGAAAACAATGCCGGAGAAATGGGGAGTCTTACTCTGATTGGCACTGTCTCTCCTGCTGGAGGTAATTTTGAAGAGCCGGTTACCCAATCAACCTTGCGTACAGTGAAGACCTTTTTAGGTTTGAGTGCCGAACGCGCTTATAAACGTGCCTATCCCGCTGTAGATCCGTTGATTTCATGGTCGCGCTATTTAGACCAACTTGCCGATTGGTATGCCGAGCATTTAGGCGAAGAGTGGGTTTCTCAGGTGAAAGAGATGAAACAGTTGCTCGATCAAGGTGAGGCGGTGCAGCAGATGATGCAGGTAACCGGCGAAGAGGGTGTTACCCTGCAGGATTATATTCTCTATCACAAATCTATCTGTTTAGATCAGGTTTATTTGCAGCAGGATGCTTTTGATGATGTCGATATATCGGCTCCCATCGAGCGCCAGCAGGCGTTGTTTACTCTATTAAGAACAGTACTGACATCGACGCATGACTTTAAGGATAAATCTGAGGTTAGGGATTTTTTTGTAACCCTTACAGGACTATTCAGAAACCTGAATTATAGCCGCACTGATAGCCCCGATTACCGACGCTATTTAGATGAGATAAATGCCAAGATAACGCTGCGTTAATCCACATCTGTACCGGTCCAAATTTAAGTCCCTGTTCTTTGTAGGGTGCTATAAATTATGGTAGTTTGACCTAGATCAAATTTTTGACCGGATGAATGGTCTGTTTGTTGACAAAATATGTTACAGTTTTATGTCGGTTCTTTTTGTTTGTATTGGGCCAATTATTAGATGTGCGCAGCCAATCGGCTTTATCGCGATGGAAAAGTAGATGCGGTTTCTATCCATCGTTTCAATTATAGAGTTCTGTCTCTATGACACCGACTAATGTAGGTGCTCTGCCGCGTTACCTTCTTTGGGGCTCAGTTGCCATAGCAGTAATGCTATTAGCAGCTGTTGCTACGCATTTTTTATACAAAAACCAACGAGATAGTGAACATCGCCTAGCTTCCTTAGAAAAGGAGTTTATGGACAAAGGGCGAGAGCATCTGATCACTGAGATTGATGGTGCAAAAGACTATATCCAGTATATGGTGGCTCAGGCCGAAGCCGTTCTGAAGCAAAAATCTCGTGAAGAAGTCCTTAAAGCGCATACCATCGCGCAAACCATCTACGATCGTGAATCTCCGCTAAGACCAGAAACGGAAGTTAAAGCGCTTATTCGAGAGAGTTTGCGTGATCTACGTTTTTTTAATGGTCGTGGTTATATCTTTATCGACGACGACCAAGGTATCTGCATTCTATTGCCGACTTCCCCCGGAGTTGAGGGGCAGTCTCTGTATGATAATCAGGACGATACCGGTCATTTCATCATGCGTGGTTTGTTGGATGCGGTTGAGAATCCTGAAAAGGAAGGGTTCTCTCGATATCGTTGGTATCCACCGCACGACCAAACTCAGATGACTGAAAAGATCGCGTTTGTGAAAGCGTTTGAGCCCTATCGCTGGATTATTGGTGCGGGCGATTATCTTTACCAAATAGAGAATGATCTGAAAGAACAGGCGTTAAAGCGTTTGGAGACGATCCGTTTCGGCGAAAATGGCTATTTGGCTGTGTTTGATACAGAAGGCAATCTGCTCTCGACTGCGGGTGTCAGCTCTCTGACAGGGGACAACCCCAACACCAAAATAAGTAAGAAAGAGCGCAAGGTGCTCGATCTTATCTATGAAACGGCTAAAAGCGGTGGTGGTTTCATCGAATATGAGTGGTATTACCCTAACGGCGAAGGACCACATCCCAAAATATCGTTAGTAGAAACTGTGCCGGATTTAGGCTGGGTCTTGGTTGGTGGTTTCTATCCTGATGATATTAAAAAATTGATGCAAAAGCAGAAAGAGATGGTCGAAAAGACCATGCGTGAGGATCGTGCTCAGATCTATGCATTTCTGTTTTTAGCAACCTGTGCCACCCTATCGCTGACGTTTGTTTTTTCTGGTTGGTTGAACCGTCAATTTGGTAAATATCAGAGCGAGATTGAAAATAAACAAAATGCTCTTCTTTTAGCTTCACGAGTGTTCGATAACGCCAGTGAAGGCATTATGGTAACGGATGCTGATTGCCGCCTCTTAGCGGTGAATGACGCCTTTGTAGATATCACAGGGTATTCCGCTGATGAGGTGGTGGGGCGTAACCCTCGTTTACTGCAATCGGGTCAGCATAGTGCTGATTTCTATAAAGAGATGTGGGATGAAATTAATGCCAAAGGTGCTTGGGGCGGAGATATTTGGAACCGTCGTAAGAATGGCGAAATTTTCCCACAGTGGCTCTCTATCCGTGCTTCACATAACGAACAAGGTGAAGTTCAGAACTATATTGCAGCCATCACAGATCTAACTGAACGAAAAGAAGTAGAAGATAAACTACGTTACCTTTCTGACTATGATTCGTTAACAAATCTGCCAAATAGACGTTTGCTTGGCTATAAGGTTGATCAAACGATTTCTTTGAGCTGTCGAGCGACAAAGCAACGTTTTGCGCTTTTATATATAGACCTCGATAACTTCAAGAACATCAACGATAGCCTTGGCCATCGTTTTGGTGATGAAATCCTCCAAGTGATGGCTGAACGAATTCAGAATGAGGTTCGTGAGGGGGATACTGTAAGTCGCTTAGGTGGTGATGAGTTCAGTGTTTTATTGCCGAATCTAAATAGCCTAGAGCAGGCTGCAAACTTATGTGAACGCATTATTCACCGAGTCTCTGAACCGTTGCAAAGCGATAGTCACTTGATGATTACACCTAGTATCGGTATCTCGGTTTTCCCTGATGACGGTGATGATTTCGATCAGTTGCTCCGAAACGCAGACGCCGCCGTACACTTTGCTAAGAATCAGGGGCGCAATAACTATCAGTTCTACACCGCTGAAATGAACCGACGAGCTTCAGAGCGCCTACAGGTTGAGATCGCTCTGCGTAAGGCGATTGAGCATCAAGAGTTTGAACTCTATTACCAGCCTCAAGTGAATCTTGCTGATGGCTCTTTAGCGGGTTGCGAAGCATTGATTCGTTGGCAGCACCCAAATCTTGGTTTGGTACCACCGAATAACTTTATTCCTCTAGCTGAAGAAACCGGCTTGATCCTGCCAATCGGGGGATGGGTGTTACAGCAGGCTTGTCAGCAAGCGGCTGAGTGGGGTAAACAATCTGATCAGCCGTTTACCATGTCTGTGAACGTTTCTGTCCGTCAATTTAGACCTGAATTGGTGGAAGAAGTGAAGGAAGCTTTAATGCAGTCGGGGATTGAACCTGCTTCATTGGTGCTAGAGATCACAGAAAGTACTTTGATGCATGATCAGGATAAAACTTTGCAGTTGTTACACGACCTCAAAGCGCTAGGTGTACAGCTGTCATTGGATGATTTCGGTACGGGCTACTCCAGTATGGCGTATCTGAAACGTTTTAATCTAGATCAGCTGAAGATTGACCGCGCCTTTATTGATGATCTGCCAGGTAACCCTGATGATGCTGCAATTAGTGCTGCAATTATCGATGTGGCGAGTCACTTTGGCTTGATTACAGTTGCGGAAGGTATTGAAACAGCCGAGCAGGCTGAGTTCCTCGCTCAGGCAGGCTGTATGGAAGGGCAGGGTTACTATTACGAGAAGCCGATCCCCGCCGATGCAGTAACTGAGCGTTATTTTAGTTAGAAATTAGGTCGTGTTAAACCGCTTTTGTAGGCTGCTGCATGGAGCGGTTTACAACATTTTCACGTAAGGGAAAGTGGTTGTTTTTACGATCGGAAAAGTAATAGGTTAAGGCCTTCTTGATGGTTGGGAATGCAAGCTCATCCCAAGGGATATCTTCCTCACTAAACAGTTCAACTTCCAATGATTCTGAACTGATCGAATACTCCGGTTTGTCCATATAAGCTAGATAGAGCATCTGTACCTGATTTACATGCACGATCGAAGTGATTGTGTAGAGGTGACTAATCTTAACTTCAGCATTTGCCTCTTCACGAGTCTCTCTCATGGCGCCTTCTAAAGTGGACTCATTGTTCTCCATAAAACCAGCAGGCAAGGTCCAAAAGCCTTTGCGAGGCTCAATGGCACGTTTGCACAGTAGGACTTTATCTTGGTAGATCGGCACGCAGCCGGTAATGACCTTTGGGTTTGAGTAATGGATAGTGTTGCAGTTGTTACAGATATGCCTAGGAAGGTGATCTCCTTCAGGAATGCTGAAAGTAAGTGTGCCGGCGCAGTTAGGGCAGTAGTTCATTCAATTAACCTAGGTTAGTCCATCTATCTTAAGGCAAGAAGTGCATGAGTAGCCTAGATTATCACCATGAGGTTAAAAAGCGAGAGCCAAGTTTCTCTTGGCTGTTCACTCAATAGCTCTGTTACTATTAAGCTATATAATAATTTTTAATCTAAGCAGAGCTTCAGTTTTAAAAGATACGCTTATGCTCACAACTATTCGCGAGCGCTTAGTGGGGTTTGAACCACGCAGCTTGCCAGACACATCGCCTAAAGCCAGTGTATTGATTGCTTTGACCGATCATGACGACCCTCATGTTGTGTTGACCAAACGCTCGTCAACCCTGTCATCTCATAGTGGCGAAATAGCATTCCCAGGCGGTAAATATGATGATACTGATACGGATCTGCTCTTTACCGCCTTGCGTGAAGCTGAAGAAGAGATTGGTTTGGCGCCTGAGCATGTTGATGTCATTGGGCAATTGGGGCAGGTGAGATCTAAACATGGCTTGCAGGTAACCCCCTGGGTAGGCGTGATTCCGTCAGATATTGAATTTACTGCAAATCCCGCTGAACTCGATGAGATATTTACTGTGCCGTTGAGTTTTTTTCTTGCGGATAATCGTTATGCAACGGATGAGATACGTTTTAAAAATCAAAGTATCTATGTTCCAGCATGGGAGTTTAATGGTCATATAATTTGGGGTTTAACTGCCTACGTGTTGGCAGAGTTATTAAATGAAGGCTGTGGGGCTAACATTCCAATGAAGCCTCGGCCCGAACATAAGGTTCGTCATTTCACCAGTGGGTCTTGAGGGGGACTATGTTGTATTCGTTAGGTGAGCAAGCTGTTTCGTTAGTGGGTGAAGAGCACTTTGTTGCGGATAACGCGACTGTTATCGGCAATGTAGAGCTGCATGATCGTGCTTCTATCTGGTTTAACGTTGTTATCCGTGGCGATAACGATCCGATAGTTATTGGCGAAGGAAGTAATATTCAGGATGGTTCGGTGTTGCATACCGATAGTGGCTTCCCGATGAGCATAGGATGTGATGTGACTGTTGGGCATATGGCGATGCTTCATGGCTGTGAAGTGGGTGATGGCTCGCTTATCGGTATCGGTGCCGTTATCTTAAACGGAGCCAAAATTGGTAAAGGTTGCTTGATCGGTGCTAAAACATTGGTACCGGAGGGGATGGAAATACCGGATAACTCGCTTGTAGTGGGCTCGCCTGCTGTTATCAAACGTACGTTGAGTGACGAGCAGGTGGAAGGCATTCGGCAGAATGCGCTTTACTACGTCGAAAATATGCGTCGATTTAAGAAAGAATTAACCGTTCAGAAGTAGAAGTATGACCGAGCAAGAGAACAAACCTGTGCCAAACCCTTGTGTAGGTGTTTGTGCGCTTGATGAAAATGACTTATGTATCGCCTGTCAGCGAAGTGGTATCGAGATTGCTGAATGGGGTGTTTATTCAAATGACGAAAAGCGCGCTGTTTGGGAAAAGATTAAGCTGCGTGAGCAAGGTCAGTTGCCGGAGTAATTCCACATGAAGGTTATGATTGATATCTGCATCGTCCCTTTAGGCGTCGGTGTCTCAGTATCTGAATATGTGGCGGCTTGCCAGAAGGTTTTTGACGAGGCAGGTCTAAGTCACCAGATGCATGCGTATGGCACTAATGTGGAAGGTGACTGGGATGAGGTGATGTTGGCGGTGAAACAATGTCATGAAGTTGTACATGAGATGGGCGCGCCGAGAATAACGACTTCAATGCGCTTAGGTACGCGTACAGATAGAGAGCAAACGATGCAGGATAAGGTTGATAGCGTTCAATCCAAACTTAGTTAGACGCTCGGATAAATGACTCCCTTTAGTAAAACAGTTACCAAGGGAGTCGGTCTTCTGAACTCTATTCTTCTACCGGTTTAGGTAGGGCGATAATGCGAGCGGTTTTAATCACATTGTCGCTGACTTGTAGTGTTTCTATGCGGTAGTGTTCCAACTGCAGGCAAACGTTAGCATCAGGAATCGATTCCAATGTTTCTGTAATCAGGCCGTTCATAGTTTTCGGGCCATCAGTTGGTAGTTCCCAATCCAGAGCTTTGTTTACATCACGGATATAAGCCGTGCCATCAACAAAGTAGCTTCCGTCTTCCTGTAAGAAGATATCTTGATCTGCTTCTTTGTTGTTCGACGACAATTCACCCACAATCTCTTCTAGGATGTCTTCCAGCGTCACAATGCCTTGTACGTCACCATACTCATCAACAACCATACCGATACGGCGGTTTTGAGATTGGAAATGCAGTAGTTGCGTCTGCAAAGGGGTGCTTTCCGGAATAAAGTAAGGCTCTCTGATTACTTGAAGGATCGCCGCCTTAGTTACTGTGCCACTGTGGAAAACCTGCGCTAGGTTGCGCATGTGCAGTAGGCCAACAACCTTGTTCAGCTCACCTTGATAGACTGGTAGGCGAGTATGCTCGGTACGGCTTAACTGCGCGATAATCGTATCAAGGTCATCATCTAGATCGATGCCCAGCACCTCGTTACGTGGCACCATGACATCATTAACAGTTACTTCTGATAGTTCTAAAACACCAAGTAGCATGTTCTGGTTGTTTTGCGGAAGTAGTGCGCCTGCCTCGTGTACCAGCGTGCGCAGCTCTTCAGTGCTGAGGTGATGACTGTTATCACCGGTTACATTTACACCAAATAGCTTAAGGAAGTTGTTAGTAATACCGTTGATGATCCATACAAGCGGATAGATCAGTTTTAATAGCGGCGCCAGAACTAAAGAAGCAGGAAAAGCTATCTTCTCAGGATGAATTGCAGCCATCGTCTTTGGAGATACTTCTGCAAAGATAAGGATCAATACAGTCAAGCCAAAGGTGGCAACCATAATACCGGCGTCACCCCATAGGCGAACACAGATGACAGTGGCAATAGCCGAAGCAAGGATGTTTACAAAGTTGTTGCCGATCAGAATAACGCCAATCAGACGGTCTGGTCGTGCAAGGAGTTTGCTGACGCGAATAGCGGCGCTGTGCTTTTTCTTAACTAAGTGTTTTAGGCGATATCGGTTGAGCGACATCATGCCTGTTTCGGAACTAGAGAAAAAAGCGGAACAGAGAATCAGGAAGCCAAGGACTCCCAAGAGAAAACTTATCGATGCGTCTTCCAAGACGGTATGCCTATATTAGTAATGGAGGGATATTTTTAAATGTGGCTCTTAGAGTGTCAAGCCATACTCTCGAATAATGCGTGCTTTTATCTGGATATCAGATAAACCATTCCATTACGGCTTTACTGCCAAAGAAACCGATCGCCAGAATCATAAAGCTTGTGATCGTCCAGCGGATGGCTGTATTGATTCTCCAGCCAAAGCTATTTCGGCCAAATAACAAGATGGCATAGAGCCCCCAAGCGATCAGGGAAAGTACAGTTTTATGCACTAGATGCTGAGCAAAGAGGTCTTCAAAGAATATAAATCCAGTGATGAGAGCTGCAGTAAGTAGTGTTAATCCTGTCCAAAGCATCTCAAACAATAGACGTTCCATTGTTTGTAATGGTGGTAGTGAGGACACTAATCCGCGCGTGTGGTGATGCTTAAGTGCTGAAACTTGGCGTGAAAGCAAAATGGCTTGGATCGTAGCTATAGTGAAAATACTGTAAGCCAAGATAGACAACAGAATATGGAGGATTAATCCTGCATCGTAGGCTTTGCCTTCGCCTACACCTGCTACCCAAGTAGCTAATACCGTCATGGCTGCCATTGGGAATACGGCAATAAATAGGTTGTCTATGCTCTGGCGTAAGCTGCTGAGTAATACTAAACCCGCTACCAGCCAAGAAATCAGTGAGCCAACACTAAATAGGCTGAGGTTAATACCGCCCGGTTGGTGTAGAACTAAAAAAATCGCAGCTGTGTGTGCTACCAGCCCCGCAAGACCTAAGGACTGATTGATAGAGCGAGATTGTTTGCGATCTCCGCGCATTATTTGCCATTGTAAAAAACCTGCGGTTGAGTAAAGCAGAACGGCAATTAATGTAGAAATGGATAACATCTTCGTCTCTTCTGTCCAGTGTTCCTGGAGAACAGTGTTTACGGGTGGAGTGTAAATCGAGCCTTAGTTTGTCACAGATAGAAGAAGGATAAAAGAAGAGGGGCTGCTAAGGATGCTTGGAGTGCGGTATAATACTGCGATTATTAATCCAAGTTTATCGATTTCCTCTATTTAATGGGCCTTTTAAGGCTGTCTGTGAAGAGGAAGTGTGGGGCAGGACATGTTTGAGAATTTAACAGAACGACTTACGCATACGCTACGTTCAGTCACGGGTCAGGCGAAACTGACAGAAGACAACATTAAGGGCACATTGCGTGAAGTGCGTATGGCGCTGCTTGAAGCAGACGTGGCGCTGCCTGTTGTTAAAGAGTTCGTAAACAGCGTTAAAGAGCGCGCGGTAGGTACCGAAGTAACCAAGAGTCTGACGCCGGGTCAGGTCTTCGTTAAGATCGTCAATGAAGAGATGGTCAAGGTTATGGGCGAGGCTAATGAGCAGCTGAACCTAGCAGCTAAGCCTCCTGCTGTTGTGATGATGGCGGGTCTTCAAGGTGCAGGTAAAACTACCTCTGTCGCTAAACTTGGTCGCCACCTGCGTGAGCGTGAAAAGAAAAAGGTTTTGGTTGTTTCTGCTGACGTCTATCGTCCAGCCGCGATCAAACAGCTAGAAACCCTCGCGGGTGAAGTACAGGTTGATTTCTTCCCATCAACGGCTGAACAAGATCCAGTTGATATCGCGAATGCTGCAATTGCCCATGCACGTATCCAGCACCATGATGTTGTTCTTCTTGATACTGCAGGTCGTTTGCACGTCGATGAAGATATGATGGGTGAAATTAAACGTTTGCATGAAGCGGTTAATCCTATCGAAACTCTGTTCGTTGTCGATGCGATGACAGGTCAGGATGCTGCTAATACTGCCAAAGCGTTTAATGAAGTATTGCCGCTGACTGGTGTGGTTCTGACTAAAACGGATGGTGATGCCCGAGGTGGTGCGGCACTTTCTGTTCGTCAGATCACAGGTAAGCCAATCAAGTTCTTGGGTGTAGGTGAAAAAGTTGACGCTTTAGAGCCATTCCATCCGGATCGTATCGCTTCCCGTATCTTAGGTATGGGTGACGTTCTTTCTCTTATCGAAGAAGCTGAGCAGAAGATCGATAAGCAGAAAGCAGAGAAATTCGCTAAGAAGATCAAAAAAGGTAAAGGTTTTGATCTAGAAGATTTCCGTGAACAGATCTCTCAGATGAAGAATATGGGCGGAATGATGGGCATGTTGGATAAACTGCCGGGTATGGGACAGTTGGCGCAAGCGGCTGATGCTGCAAATGCCGAGAAAGGCATGCACCAGATGGAAGCGATCATTAATTCTATGACGCCGATGGAGCGTCGTAAGCCTGATATCATTTCTGGTTCCCGCAAAAAGCGTATTGCGATGGGTTCGGGTACGCAGGTGCAAGATGTTAACCGCCTGCTTAAACAGCATAAACAGATGTCGAAAATGATGAAAAAGTTCAGCGGCAAAGGCGGTATGGCGAAAATGATGCGTGGTATGAAAGGCATGCTTCCACCAGGAATGGGCGGTGGCCCAGGTGGTATGGGCGGCATGGGTGGTCCTGGCGGCTTCCCGCGTATGTAATAATTGCGCATTTATTAAACGAAATGGCTTTATTAGGGCGGCAAATTCGCGTAGAATTGCCGCCCTGATTTTTCCGGTCCGATCTGCGTTAAAACCAGATTGGTTCATCAAACAGTGGGCGATATCAAAACCCACTCAATAAAAGGGTCTAACGCATGGTAATAATTCGTTTGTCTCGTGGTGGCGCTAAGAAGCGTCCTTTCTATCACATCTCAGTAGCGGACTCGCGTAATGCGCGTGACAGCCGTTTTATTGAGCGTGTTGGTTTCTTTAACCCAACTGCACGTGGTCAAGAAGAAGGTCTTCGTATCGATCTTGATCGTGTTGAATACTGGCAGAGCAAAGGCGCACAGCTTTCTGAGCGCGTAGCTAAGCTAGTAAAAGAAGCTAAAGCAGCTAAGTAATTTTTAGGTTTTTGATCAGGATTGAAAATGAGCAGTAATCCAAATAATGAACAACTCATTGTCGGAAAAATTACTGCAGTCTATGGGATCAAAGGTTGGGTAAAAGTTTACTCGCATACTGATCCAATGGAGAATGTTTTCAATTACAAGCCGTGGCTATTAAAAATTGGTGGTGTATTAAAGCCTGTAGAGGTTGAAGCCAGCAAACGTCATGGTAAAGGTCTGATTGCAAAACTGGCCGGTGTTGATGATCGCGATGTTGCCGCTAAATATTGTGGTTTAGATATTGCGGTTGAAGCAAGCCAGCTTCCAGTTTTGGAAGAGGGTGAGTACTACTGGAGCCAGTTACAAAACCTATTAGTTTATACCGAGTCTGACCAATTGTTAGGCAAGGTGATCCGCCTGATGGAAACCGGTGCAAATGATGTATTGGTTGTGAAAGGTACAGCAGACAGCATTGATCAAAAAGAGCGTCTGTTGCCTTATCTTCCTGATCAGGTGATTAAAAAGATTGACTTGGAAACAGGTGCTATGTGGGTCGATTGGGACCCAGAGTTCTGAACCATGTGGTTCGGGGTGGTGACACTCTTTCCTGAAATGTTTGATGCAATTCGTTGCTACGGCGTAACAGGTAAAGCGGTGAAAAATGGTTTGATACAGATGCAGTGTTGGAGTCCTAGAGACTTTGCACACGATAAGCATAAAACTGTAGATGACCGACCTTATGGTGGTGGCCCGGGAATGTTGATGAAAGTTCAACCTCTTAGGGATGCTATCCATGCAGCCAAAGCTGCTGCGGGTGGAGAAGCTAAAGTAATTTATCTCTCACCGCAGGGCCGTCGCATGGATCATAAGGGTGTACAGGAACTGGCTTCGCGTGAGAGGTTGATTCTGGTAGCAGGGCGTTATGAAGGTATTGATGAACGCCTGATAGAAACTGAAATTGATGAAGAGTGGTCGTTAGGGGATTTTGTCCTCAGTGGTGGTGAATTGCCAGCCATGACTATGATTGATGCAGTTTCACGTTTAGTACCTGGGGTCTTAGGGCATCAGGATTCAGCTACAGAAGATTCGTTTCATGATGGATTGCTAGACTGTCCTCACTATACTCGACCAGAACAGTTCGACGATATGCAAGTGCCTGAAGTGTTGTTGAGTGGCAACCATAAAGAGATCAGACGTTGGCGTCTGAAGCAGCAATTAGGAAGAACCTGGCAACGCCGGCCTGATTTGCTAGAAGATCTTGAGTTGGACACTGAACAAAAGTCATTGTTAACCGATTTTATCCGGGAGACCCAAGGGTCCGAAGGTTGAATGTTTAGGAGCAAGCGATGAGCGGCAAGAACCTAATTATTCAGCAGCTTGAAGCTGAACAAATGAACAAAGAAGTACCAGAATTCGCACCAGGTGATACTGTTGTAGTTCAGGTAAAAGTAGTTGAAGGTAACCGTACACGTCTACAGGCGTTCGAAGGCGTAGTGCTGGGCAAACGTAACCGTGGTGTGAACTCTGCTTTCACTGTACGTAAGATCTCTCACGGTGTGGGCGTTGAGCGTACTTTCCAGACTTTCAGCACTACTGTAGATAGCATTGAAGTTAAACGTCGTGGTGATGTTCGCCAGGCTAAACTTTACTACCTACGTGAGCGTAGCGGTAAGTCTGCACGTATCAAAGAGAAGTTGGGTTAATTCATCTTCCTCTCTTAAAAAAAGCGGCTTTATGCCGCTTTTTTTGTTTTTGTTTTTTGGTTATTCGTTGAGAAGCGTCAAGCGAATAGATAAAGGGTTGGACAGATTCGCCAATTCCCACCCATAATAACAACTATCATTAGGGTTCCGTGCATATAGGGAGAGCTTTCGGGGCTAAGGTTTATGCAAGTTAACGTGATTAAAAAAATTGCCGCTGTGCTATTGGTGATTCTTGCACCGATTACGCTTTTCGCCGCTGTGTACGGTTTTGTTTGGTGGAAGGTCTCTACTGCAGCGGAAAGCTTCGCAAAGGACATCGCTCCTTTTGCAAAAATGACCTATCAAGATATTCATATCGACCTTGTAGAAGCTCAAGTGGGTCTTAAAGGTATCTCATTTGTCCCAACAGGTTCTGAGGGTGAAATAGGGGTTCAATCTGCTGTGCTGAAGGCGCCGTCATGGGGCTTTGTGCTCGATTTAGAGGAAAAACTCTCTAAGGGAGAGTTGCCTGATGCATTTAATGTCGATCTCAAGGGCCTCAATATCAACCTGAATAGCGGCTATATGCAGGATTGGGGACGGATTGCCCTAGAGGCGCAACGCGAAGCTGGTCAAAGCTATGACGCCCTAGCTTGCGGAGGTTTGGAATTTATAGGTCTGCCAGAGATTCGCAAAATGGGCTATGGCAATCTTAATTCTGATGTCTCCTTCCAATACCATTTTGATCCTCTCGATAAAGAGCTGAATTTTGATCTGCAAAGTAGGACTAAACAGGTCGCAAATATGAGCATGTCGTTGGTTCTGAAAGTCGCGAGTGAAACATTAAATATGCAGTCAATCGTGTTTGCTCAGCCGCAGCTTAAGCATATCGAGGCGCGATATTTCGATCGTGGTTATAACAAAAAGCGTAATAAATTCTGTGCGAATTTAAATAAAGAACCGGTTAAGAGCTATCGTGAACGTTATAAGGGATTGCTTTCAAAGCGTTTGGCTTATGAAGGTTGGAAAATTCCTGATGAGTTGTTTAATGCGTTTGAAGGTCTAAATAATCCAGGAAGCTCTTTATACCTGCGTGTGGATGTACCTAAGGGATTTGGTCTACAGTCTATGGCGATGATTCAAACACCAAGCGATTTGGTGCGCGAGTTAAACCCTTACGTCGAGTTTAGTAAAAAGTATGTTGCTTTAGATGGGCTGGAATGGTCAGAGCCGGACCCAGAAGGGGAGCGCCTGCTTCGAGAGTTGATGCAAAGCCAAGAGCCGCCTGAGCTTGTTCTGGGTGAAGAGATCGAAAAGGTTGTCGAGCCCGAAGAAAAGCCTAAAGCTCCTATATATCAACGACCTAAACCGGAAAAAGCCGTAGAGAAGTCATTCAAAAAAATTGAAGTTGAAAAGTTAGGTGGCCATATAGGGAAACCAGTGATTCTTTACACCTATTTTGGAAGGAAAGTAGAGGGGCGTTTGGTTGCTGTGACAGATGCAGTGGTTACTGTAGAACATCGTTTGGTAAGTGGGCGCGGAACTGCGACTTACCCTGTGGCTTACGATAAAATTCAAAGTGCGCAGTTATATCATTAGTACGTTAGTCTGACGTTTGGAGTATAAGTGGTAGCAAAACGTGAGGCTGAGACTGTGCATCCCAAGGATGCGCAGTTAATTGATACCTATCTAGATGCGATTTGGATGGAGAAGGGGTTAAGTGATAATACCTTAGCGTCTTACCGACGTGATCTAACTCAGTTTGCCATTTGGCTACGTCCCAATGCAGTTCGTTTACTTACCTGTACAAAGGCCGATATACAGGCTTACCTTGGGTGGCGAGTAAAAGAACGGTTAAGGCCGAGCTCAACTTCCAGAATGTTATCCTGCTTGCGAGGCTTGTACCGATATCTCCTTCGAGAAGGGGAGATAGAGGAAGACCCTGTGCTATTAATTCAAAGCCCGAAAAAAGGTCGTAGTCTGCCAAAAACCTTAACTGAGACCGATGTCGAAGCTTTGCTAGAGGCGCCAGAGCTAAATGATCCAGTGCAGTTTAGAGATCGCGCGATGCTGGAGGTTCTATATGCAACTGGATTGCGTGTTTCTGAATTGGTCTCTCTGAAAGTCCATGAAATGAATCTTAATCAGGGGGTGATTCGCGTCATGGGTAAAGGCGGTAAAGAGCGCCTTGTGCCCTTAGGTGATGAGGCTATTAGTTGGGTGAAGCGCTACGATGCACAAGTACGCCCTCTTTTAATGGGTGAAGAGGTTGGTGATGTAGTGTTTCCAAGTAGACGTGGTCAGCAGATGACGCGGCAAACTTTTTGGCATCGAGTCAAACGCCATGCCTTAACCGCAGGTATTGATAAACCATTATCACCACACGTTTTGAGACACGCTTTTGCAACTCATTTAATCAATCATGGTGCTGATCTACGTGTAGTTCAGATGTTGTTGGGCCACAGTGATCTATCAACCACGCAGATCTATACCCATGTAGCACAGCAGCGACTGCAATCCTTACATCAACAGCATCACCCTCGAGGTTAATCTGCTAGACTGTGGAACTTTTCGTGAGATCGAGAGTCTCTTCTTGGTATCGGAATAAGTCTGAGCTTTATTAGATTTGGAAATTTTATGAAAAACTTATTTAAAACGTTTGCTTGTCTTTGGGCGTGTGTAGCGACATCAGTAATGGCGGCAGAAGCTGAAGGGCTTATTGAGCAGAACCTTAAGAAAGTAGATGCTCGTATCGTCGTGAAAGAGATTGGCGATGCGCCTTTAACTGGATTGCGTGAGGTCGAGTTAAACAGTGGTGAAGTTTTGTATGCTGATGAAAAGGGCGAATATTTTCTTATTGGTAAGCTCTATCGCTTCACCGACAAAGAAGGCTTTGTTGATCTGACTGAACGTAAGAAAAGTGCACAGCGCAAAGTTCAGATGGCTAATCTAGATGAAGAAAAGTTAGTTGTTTATAAGCCTAAGGGTGAAGTAAAAGCGACTGTGAATATCTTTACAGATGTAGATTGTCCATATTGCCGTAAACTGCATGCAGAGATTCCTGCTCTCAATGAGCAAGGCGTTCAAGTTAATTACTTGGCTTACCCTCGTAATGGAACAGGTACCGGTACTTTTAAAAGCATGGTATCAATTTGGTGTGCTGAAGGTGCTGAAGGCCGTCGCCAAGCTATGGATCAAGCTAAATCAGGCATTCGCCCAGCAGTTAAGACTTGTGATAACCCTGTATTAGATCAGCTGCAGTTGGGTCAGTCTGTTGGTGTGACAGGTACGCCTGCAATTATTTTTGAAGATGGTCGTTTGTACCCAGGTTATGCACCAGCGCAGCAGTTGGTTAACCTGTTAGATCTTGAAAAATAACCCACTGCGGTTACTGAGATGGAGGCTATATGGCCTCCTTTTTTATTTGTTGGGTCATAATGGGCTCAGAGATAGAGCTATTGCCTTGTTTTGGCTATAATACCCGCCTTATTTTTTGTAGATTGCGGTAATTGCCTGAAAAAAAGAGGCTATCGCGGTTTTTTTTAGTTCAACAGCATGCGAGGTGCAGGTTTGAAACCGGTTAAAGTTGGTATCTGCGGACTAGGTACAGTCGGTGGTGGCACATTTAATGTGCTGAAGCGCAATGCGGAAGAGATTGCTCGTCGAGCAGGCCGCAAGATTATTGTTGAAGAGGTTGGTGCTCGCGACACAAACCCAGATTGCGATACCAAAGGCACTCAGATTACCAACGATATTTTTGCTGTAGCTAAAAATCCAGAAATCGATGTTGTCGTTGAACTGATCGGTGGCTATGACGTTGCTAAAGAGCTGGTTTTGACAGCAATTGAGCACGGTAAGCACGTTGTAACTGCAAACAAAGCACTGATTGCGGTTCACGGTAACGAGATCTTTGAAGCGGCTCAGAAGAAGAACGTAATGGTTGCGTTCGAAGCGTCTGTTGCGGGTGGTATTCCGATCATCAAAGCGATCCGTGAAGGCCTTTCTGCAAACAAGATCAACTGGTTGGCGGGTATCATCAACGGTACTGGTAACTTCATCATGACTGAAATGCGTGACAAAGGTCGTGCATTTGAAGATGTGTTGGCAGAAGCACAAGAGCTTGGTTACGCAGAAGCGGATCCAACGTTCGATGTCGAAGGTATCGATGCTGCTCACAAACTAACCATTCTTGCGTCTTTGGCGTTTGGTGTACCGCTACAGTTTGAAAAAGCATTCACTGAAGGCATCAGCAAAATTACACGTGAAGACGTGCAGTATGCTGAAGAACTAGGCTACCGCATCAAGCATCTAGGTATCACTCGCCGCACTGACAATGGTGTTGAGCTGCGTGTTCACCCAACACTGATCCCTGAGTCAGCGCTAATCGCTAACGTAAACGGCGTGATGAATGCTGTTCTAGTTGACGGCGATGCAGTCGGTCAAACTATGTACTACGGAGCAGGCGCGGGTGCTGAACCTACAGCCTCTGCTGTAGTTGCTGATATCGTTGATGTTGTCCGTACGCTAACCGCTGATCGTGACAACCGTGTACCGCACTTGGCTTTCCAGCCAACTGAGTTATCTGATGCGCCGATTCTGCCAATCGAGCAAACAGAATCTGCTTACTACCTGCGCATGAACGCACAGGAGAAACCAGGTGTGCTAGCTAAGATCTCTAGCATCCTAGGTGCGCAAGATATCAATATCGAAGCGATTATCCAGAAAGAAACTACTGAAGATCAGGTGCCAGTTATCATCCTGACTCAGTCTGTTCTTGAGCAGAAAGTGAATGATGCAATCGCTCAGATCGAAGCATTAGATGAAATCAATGGTTCGGTTACACGTATCCGTGCTGAGCACTTTGATAGTTAAGGAGTAAACCCCGTGAAATATATCTCTACCCGGGGACAGGCTCCGGCAATGAACTTTGAAGAGGTTTTGCTGGCTGGTTTGGCAAGTGATGGTGGTCTATACGTACCAGAAACACTGCCAACATTTAGCAAAGAAGAGATCGCTTCTTGGGCTGGTTTGCCGTACAACGAGCTTGCTTACAATGTAATTAAGCCATTCGTTGATGATTGCATCGACGATGCTGATCTTAAAAAGATGATTGATGAAACCTATGCCGGTTTCAATCACATCGCTGTAGCACCGTTGAAAGAGCTAGGTACTAACGAGTGGGTTCTGGAACTGTTCCATGGCCCGACACTAGCGTTTAAAGACTTCGCACTGCAGTTGCTAGGCCGTTTGATGGACTATGCACTGGAGAAACGTGGCGAACACTTAGTGATCATGGGAGCAACTTCCGGTGACACAGGTTCTGCTGCGATTGAAGGCTGCTGCCACAGCAAGCACCTAGATATCTTTATTCTGCATCCGCATAACCGCGTATCAGAAGTTCAGCGTCGTCAGATGACGACGATCATTAAAGACAATGTCTTTAATATCGCGCTGGAAGGTAACTTTGATGATTGCCAACAGATGGTTAAAGACAGCTTTGCTAATCAGGACTTCCTGAAAGGCATGAAGCTGGGTGCAGTAAACTCGATCAACTGGGCGCGTATCATGGCTCAGATCGTTTACTACTTCTCTGCTTCTTTGGCTGTGGGTGGTCCTCACCGTGAAGTAAGCTTCTCTGTACCTACAGGTAACTTTGGCGATATCTTCGCAGGTTACTTGGCGAAGCAGATGGGCTTGCCGGTTAAGCAGCTAGTTGTTGCAACTAACAAAAATGACATTCTGCACCGTGTTATCTCCGGTAACGACATGTCTAAAGGTGAGTTGGTTCACACGCTATCTCCATCTATGGACATCATGGTGTCTTCTAACTTCGAACGTATGCTGTTTGATGTATACGGTCGTAACGGTGAAGAGATCAGTGATCTAATGGCACGTTTCTCGAAAGAGTCTGTTGAACTAGATCCCGCTCGTTGGGAAAAAGTTCGCGAACTATTCGATAGCTATGCAGTCGATGATGAGACAACTTGTGATGTGATCAAGCAGGTATTCGAAGAGACAGAATATCTTCTAGACCCACATACAGCGATTGGTGTTAAAGCGGGTCGTGAATGTAACCGTGATCAATCAGTGCCAATGATTACTCTATCAACAGCACATCCGGTTAAATTCCCTGAGCCAGTGGTTAAAGCGGGTTTGGATGCACCGCAACTGCCTGCGCATATGGCTGATCTGTTCGAACGTGAAGAGAAGCTAGAAGTGTTAGATAATGATCTGAATACTGTCCAGCAGTATGTTGCGAGTCATGTACACACTGAGTAACTATTAATCAGATGTGATATTCTCAAAACCCGACGTTAACGTCGGGTTTTTTGTGTCTGACAGAAAAATAAAAATACAGGGGCCTATGGACATGGCTGATCAGTTTTTTCTTCTCTCAAAGATCTTATGGTTTGTCGCGCAACCGGATCATCTTTTACTGCTAATGCTGCTGTTTGGCCTGTTCTTATGGCGCAGGGCGTTGGGTGTTTTTCTAGTCTGGACTTCTGTTTTGGCCATGCTAACAATTAGCGTATACCCAGTGGCTAATTATCTTTTAGAACCGTTAGAACAGCGCTTTCCACAACCTGTATTATCCGAAATTAAAGAGCCTATCGCTGGGATTATTGTGCTGGGAGGTGGTGAAAATGCGGAGATGTCCTCCCATACACAATGGCCTGAGTTTAATCAGGCTGCAGACCGTTTAATGGCGTTACCGGGCTTAATGCTGCGTTATCCAGATGCCAAAGTTGTTTTTACCGGCGGCTCTGGGTCCATTCTAGCGCCTGAATTTAGAGGCGGAGATGTGGCTGAACAATGGTTGCATCAACAGGGTATGGGATCGCGTGTAATGATCGAGCGGGATTCGCGAAATACTTTTCAAAATGCCATCTATACCAAGGATTTGATCGCGAATGCTGAGGGTCAGGTCGAAGGTAAGTGGCTATTAGTGACATCAGCCTTCCATATGGCGCGTTCGGTTGGCGTGTATCGTAAAGCGGGGATTGATGTAATCCCTTTCCCTGTTGATTATCGCGTCGGTACAATGCGTTTTGACCCCGGCCTGAACAAGAATATGAATGGCTTTAACACTGCTGTAAGGGAGTGGATAGGGCTATTGGCATACCACTACACTGAGAAAACAGACGTCTTGTTCCCTGCACCTGTTAGCACCATTGAATTAGAGAACTAATGAAGCAGTTAAACATTTCACCTAGACCGCAGGTCGATACATCTGTACCTGTGTTTCAGCAGGTAAATCCAGTTTTAGCCCGTATCTATGCATCACGTGGAGTGCATGATTTGCAAGGGCTTGGGCGAAACTTGAATGAGCTTTTGCCCGATAGTGGCTTGGCAGGTATTGATGGGGCGGTTAACCGTTTAGTTAGGGCATTAGAGCACCGCGAAAAAATCTTAATTATTGGTGATTTTGACTGTGATGGTGCGACCAGTACTTCGGTTGCTGTTTTAGCGCTACGAATGATGGGTGTGTCAGAGGTAGGCTATCTGGTGCCTAACCGCTTTGAATATGGCTATGGCCTAAGCCCTGAGATTGTAGCGGAAGCACTCAAACAATCCCCTGATCTGTTGATAACCGTCGATAATGGTATTTCGAGTATCGAGGGCGTTGCAGCGGCCAATGCTGCGGGTTTAGATGTCATCGTTACGGATCACCATTTGGCAGGGAGAGAGCTTCCAGCAGCTTGTGCCATCGTTAACCCAAATCAGCCTGATTGCCATTTTACCGCTAAATCTACCTGCGGTGTCGGTGTGATCTTTTATGTGATGATTGCACTGCGCCGAACGCTACAACAAAAAGATTGGTTTAACTTAAATGGGCTGCCGAGCCCTAATTTAGGTTCGCTCTTAGACCTTGTGGCTTTAGGAACGGTCGCGGATGTTGTGCCTTTAGAGCAAAACAACCGTGTGCTAGTTCATCAAGGTATACAACGTATCAAAGCAGGGCGCTGCAGGCCGGGTCTGAAGGCATTAATCGAGCTATCAGGTCGTCAGCAGCATAAAGTGGCTTCATCTGATCTTGGCTTTGCTATTGCGCCACGCTTAAATGCAGCTGGCCGTCTGGAGGATATGTCGATCGGCATCGAGTGTTTGCTGACCGAATCGGAACAGAAAGCCAAAGAGTTAGCCGCTACGCTGAATGATCTTAATCAGGAGCGTAAGGGGATAGAGCAGGAGATGCAGCAACAAGCGCTCGATCTGCTCGATAAGCTGCAACTGGACTCAGCGCAGCTTCCTTATGGCCTATCTCTGTATGAGCCTGAGTGGCACCAAGGGGTGATCGGTATTCTGGCTTCTCGGATTAAAGATCGAACGCACCGCCCAGTGATTGTCTTTGCTCAAGGCGATGAAAGCGAGTTAAAAGGCTCTGCACGATCAATTCCAGGTTTTCATGTACGAGATGGTTTAGATGCGATTGCTGCGCGATACCCATCGCTTTTGCGTAAGTTTGGTGGTCATGCCATGGCTGCTGGATTAACTATCAAAGCTACAGATCTAGAGCTGTTTCAAAACGCTTTTGATGAAGAAGTTAGACGTCAATTAAGTGAGTCAGACCTCCAGCAAGAGGTGTTAACCGATGGTGAGCTTACCTCTGCAGATATGACGATCGAGTTAGCAGAGCTGTTACGTGATGCCGGTCCTTGGGGGCATCAGTTCCCTGAACCGCTGTTTGATGGTCAATTTACCTTGATCCAGCAACGAGTGGTTGGTCAAAGGCATCTGAAAATGGTGTTGATGGAGCCGATTTCTGGTTTAGCTGTGGATGCGATTCAGTTTAACGCTGATATGGAACTATGGCCGGATCAGGATATCACTCAAGTCAGAGCCGTGTATCGTTTGGATGTAAATGAGTTCCGCGGTAAACGATCGGTACAAATGCTGGTGGATCATCTGCTGCCTGAGTAGTATCTTTGCCGTCTCTATTTTCTGATTCTTAAATGGAAGCAGCTAAATTGCTGCTTTCCTATCTACACTGAAGTGAATAATTGATGTCTGATCTACTGCCTTACTACGTTGGTGCGCATGTGAGCGCCAGTGGAGGTGTGCAAAACGCCCCGCTTAATGCTAAAGAAATTGAAGCGAATGCATTTGCTCTCTTTACTAAAAATCAGCGTATTTAGTTGTTTTGGCTAAGCCGATAAATCCTCTTTATATTTACTAGTTAAGTTGCCTATCCGATGACACAAATTCCTTATTATGTTGGTGCTCATGTCAGTGCTAGTGGTGGAGTGCAGAACGCTCCTCTAAACGCTAAGAAGTTAGAAGCCAATGCATTCGCACTGTTTACGAAGAATCAACGCAGATGGGTTTCTAAGCCGTTAGATGCTAAAACAATTGCCTCGTTTAAGAAAAACTGTGCAGCTCTTAATTTTAAACCTGAACAGATCCTTCCTCATGATTCTTATCTGATAAATTTAGGTCATCCTGAAGAGGAAGCGTTGCAGAAGTCTCGTGATGCTTTCTTAGATGAAATGAAGCGATGTGAGCAATTGGGTTTAGTTTATCTTAACTTTCATCCGGGGAGCCATCTGCGAAAGATAAGTGAGGAAGAGTGTATCGCTAGGATCGCTGAGTCTCTTAACTGGGCTATCGCACAAACTGAATCAGTTGTGGCAGTAATTGAGAACACAGCAGGTCAAGGAAGTAATCTTGGTTTTAGCTTTGAGCAGTTAGCAGCCATTATCGATCAAGTTGAAGATAAAAACCGTGTAGGTGTGTGTATCGACACCTGTCATATGTTTGCGGCTGGCTACGATATTCGTACTCAAGAGAGCTGTGCTGAGGTATTCGAAGATTTCGCCAATATCGTCGGCTTTGAATATCTCAAAGGGATGCACCTGAATGACTCGAAAGGTGGCTTAGACTCACGCTTGGATCGTCATCACAGTCTAGGTCAGGGAGAGATTGGTCTAGAGGTCTTTAAATTCATTATGCGCGATGATCGTTTTCGTGGGATTCCCTTAGTACTAGAAACCATTGATGAAACGATTTGGGCTGAAGAGATTCAATTGTTGAGACAATTTAGTTTATAGTGAGATGAATCTTTATTACCTCGTTAGCATGGAATCGCTATGTCTCTTGATCAAGAACTTAAGGAAATAGAACAGCAATGTAATTGCCCACCTAATACAGACATTATTGCTGGATGGAATGCGGCTAAAGATGGTAATTACACCCCTCCTTATAACTTTACCCGTGAACGCAGTAGAGATTGGGTTAAGGGTAATAAAGCTTATAGATGCAGAATGCTCAGTCTCCCTGAAAATCTTACTGAAAAAGAAGCATATCAAGCTGGTTATCAAAGTTATTTCAGTAATAACGGTCAACTTATCAATCCATGTAAGGGAAGAGGTGAACTAGAACATGCTTTTGAGGATGGTTGGGGGCAAGCATTAAGAAAGCAGTCTTCTCCTAAGTTCGATAAATCGAAATACCAAGATAACGGCCCTAAGACCTTTAGTGAAAAGTATTCAAAGAGAGATGATGGGTATCAACCTAGTAAACCTAAGATCAATCTATATAAGTTGATGAGGGACGGGGAGTAGAGGTTAGCCTTATGGCAGTTAAACTTGAATCGACATTAGTCGGTGTGGCTGAGGAGTATCTTGTTGCAGGAGAGCTATCCCTTCGAGGTTATATAGCATCGATCACACTGCGCAACAGTCGTGGTATAGATATCATCGCTAGTAGCGCAGATGGAGACAATTCTGTAAGTGTCCAAGTAAAAACCAACAGTGATGGTGGAAGTACATGGATGCTGAATTCTAAAGCCGAGCACTATTGCAGTGATAACCACTATTACGTGTTCGTTTCCTTGAATGACCTCGGAAAACGTCCTAATTTTCATATTGTTCCTAGTGAATATGTGGCTCAATATGTACGAGAAAGCCATGCGAGTTGGTTAGCTGGTAAAAAGAAGGATGGCACCTCTCGTAAGGATACGAATATGAGAAAATTCAAAGATCATACCAATGAATTTTTAGAAGCTTGGCATCATATAAACCTTAAAGATCGGTTTTAATCAGATTATCTTGAGTAAAGGGGACATAATGCCTTTAAATATTCACAACAAACTCAAAGAGCGTCTTGCCGACATTCTCACGGAACATCTCCCACAGATACTCACAAATAAACAAAAGTTTATTGATAGACGTTCGATGCTAACTCTATTTAAAGCTGAAAAAGCTATTCCAGCATCTGGGGAAATCAAAGAAAAACTTGATCAGTTTATTGGTGAAACCCCTGTTATAGATTTTATTTACGAAAATTTATCTCAAAACTTATATGAACACCAAGAATATGAGCACTTTTCTCAAGGAATTCCTCTTTCAGATCTAGACGGTTACCAAGAGATCGATAAAGTTGCCAATAAACTTGTAGAAGACCTAGATTCACTTCCTTGGTCATACACCTTTACGGTGAAATTACACAAAGAAATTGCTGAACCACTCCTCCCAATTATCACCAATAGAACGCTAGGGGATAGCATAACAATAGTTCAAACGGACGAAGTATTTGAAGGAAAATACCCATTAGAATCAGGCATTGAATTAAGAGACAAACGTATAAACGGATCAAATAGCTTGTTGATTCCCACTCCCGCCAAAACAGAATGGGGTAAAAGCAATCTATGTATTCAATTCAAACAAGATGGCTTTGTTGGCTTATACGGAGATACGGAAACATCTGAGAATGTCAGAGATGACTTTAAGTCATTTTGCGGTCTAGGGATTGCTCTGAGGTTATTTAAGGTTGAAACAAAATTCCGTGCCACCCCACAAAAAGCCAAATTCTATATACATCGAAAGTTAGATGAAGGCTGGGTTATTCAGAATACGCAAGAAATGGATACAGCGATATCAGAAACATTTCATGACCTTATCCTCCACGACCTAAATGGAGTATTCGAAGATGAAAATGATCTGAAGCATTGGGTACATAAGACCCTTCTAGATATCGATGCGGTATATAAACATAGAGAGCAAAATCAAAAACTATTAAACGCCTCTCGATGGCTATTCGAGAGCTACACAGGTAAAAATGAACTACTGTCATTTGTTCAAACAACCGTAGTAATTGAAATACTGCTAGGTGATAAAGATACATCTGATCAAATGGGTCTTGGTGCTCTGCTAAGGAATAGATGTGCGTATTTGATTGGGGATTCTCAATCGCAAAGGGATGAACTGTTAGAAGATTTTAAAAAAATCTATGATGTTCGCTCAAAAATAGTGCACGGAGGTAAGAATAGACTCAATTATATAGAAAAATCACTATTTAGACGGTTGCAATGGATGTGTCGTAGAGTGATAGCCAAGGAAGTAGAGCTTTTGAAGAAAGACATAACCAATTAGGTATTAAATACTGCTTTAATGAGAATATCGTTGGAGTTAACTAATAGTGTAATGGCGATTGTGTCTGTATATAACAACACTAAGCGGATAAAACCGCTATGACAAGGAGCTAGTCATGAGAGGGATTTTCTATTACGGAATACTTAGCCCAGCAATAGGGTTTGTAGCTATCGTATTTGGCTCCCTCTGGTTAGAGCCTATATCTTGGTTTGCAGGATTTCAGTACGAGTTATGGGATATCTTTACTTTTATAGCATCACAACCTTTCTTGATACTTTACCTTGCTTCTGTCGTCGTTGGATGGGGTATTACCCACGTACTTAGTCCGAGAGCTTATCAGGTATATGTCGTTAATGCAGATGAAATCTGTAATAAGGAAAATCCCTCATCAAAGGGCTGAATTATTATACTCCCTACACTTACAACTACAGGTTATTAGTTAACTTGCCAGAGAGCATGAATCCAAAAGATCTATTTGATTAATGTTTACGAAGCTGAAGATAGGCCATATACAAGCAACATCAAAACACCTACTTGTTGTAGTAGATTTAGATTCAAAGCTTATTTAACCTTGAGCTTGACTGCATAAAAATACGCATATCACGATAAGCCAGCAAGGAAAGCAAAAGTGCTAATTTATAGTCATCTCATTTTATTTCTACTGACCACTATCTTTTATACGTCATTCGTTCAAGCACAACCTCAAAATATTAAGGAGTGGGATTTTGCTCCCGGCTTTTATGGAAATCCCAATTTCGCGATCCGCGTATTTTCGGAAGAAAGGTCTGCTTTTTTACTCTGGGCAGCATTCCAAGGAACAGATGCTAAATACGCATCTTTCACAGTTAGGGTGCCTAATTTTAAATGTGACAAAGATCTCGCATCTGAAACTAGAATCCAGTCAAAACAAAAACTACTTATCAATAATAAAGTGTTCCCAATAGACATGGTTTGTTCTGAAAAATATATGAGCCTATACAACCATAATTCTCACAAATCCAAGCCTATGGATTTAGTTGAAGAGCTCTTACTGAACAATAAAACCGTCAACATGAAATTTGGTAACTATCGATGGAGATTTACTAGCAGAGGTTATACAGACCTTCGAGAAGCCATCGCAAAACTGCTAGATAACAAGCAGAAGCTCGAACGAACAGAAGTAAAAATAGCTGGTATATCTGGTTTCATCGAAAGATGGAGCAAACTTTCAGATCACGATGATAGAGGAGTAATCATGTCTCCTACAAAAGAAGCTTTCATTCAACTTATAGAGAACCATGCAGGTAAACATATCTACCTTCATCAAATTGACTACACCTGCTCAAGCCGAATTCATAACCGAAGCGTTGAATCCCCGTCACTTATCGTAAATAGTACAAAAGTCAGAGCTCTAGAATTCTGTTCCTCAGATACTCTCAAAACTATTACCCCGTACACATCTAGGGGACATAACTTCATCATTAAAGCCTTTAGAAAGCTCTCTGAAGTAAATATTAAACATGCAGGAACAAATCGAACATTTAGCGCGATAGATTTCGTCAGAATAAGCCGTTTGCTTGAATCACCTACGGGTGGGATCTAATGCTTAACTCTTATTTAAAGTTAATTTGTTTCACCCTATGCCTAGGAATTGTAATTTTTACTCCTGTTATTTATGCAAAAGAGGTCAGTCTGCACTGCTCAGGAACTAAAAAGATTTCCCCTGAATCAACAAACCCTCACTATCAAGATCACTCCTTTATAGTGGTTTTTGATCCAGCAACCAAAACAGTCAGTAGATATGATTCGTCCATCAGCAAGCTCACATTTATAAGCCAAGGGAGAGGGGATCACGTCAAAAAATCATATAGCGTTGAAGCGAAACCGAGTGCTTATTCCATAGCTCAATTCTTCATAAACTACGATAAAGATATAAAGATGGTGGAATCTATCCTCATAGATACAGCAAGTGGTGACACTGGAGGGGGGCTAACCATCATCAACGGCGTAAGAACAAATACCAATACAGAAACAGTTGAACAGTTCAGAGGGGTATGTAGAACCCTTAATCAAGGATAGAGCTCATGAAGATAATTAAAAGAGTGATAGTTTTAACAGCAAGTTTTCTAATAGCTGGCTGCCAAGGTTTAGGGCCTAACAACTTAATGTTTGATTCCTGCGCAGAGCAATGTACTAGGGTTGGTAAAGAGGGGTCATTCTTTTATAACGAATGCACATCTCAACCACACGGTCGAGCGTGTTCATGGTATGTAACCTCTCACAAACAATGCTTACATACTACAAATGAAGCTAACTACTTTTCCTGTGTTTATGGTCATATGCAAAATCATCAAGCTAGGAGAAGCGCGCATGTAAATGCCACACTAAACAAGCTAAGTGATGACCTCAAAAAAAGCTCAGAAAACCATTCATCAAGCAGACCTATAACATGTGTACAAAATGGGAACGTTACAACTTGTCACTAGAATTTAGTGAGTTACCCATTCTCATATCTGTCTAGATGGGCATCCATTAAGGGATGTTCATCGAGTACATTAATACCCTATAACCCCCCCCAAATGGTTGTGTATTTACTGCTAATCATTACTATCTGTTCCTATAGTGGACTGCTTGGCTAAAATCTTCAGGGGGATGGTGTTAAAATACTATAAATATCCATAGAGGCCTCTGTAAGGTCTTTTAAGAGGTCTTTGTTTGTTTTTCTTGTGTTTGTATGGCTTGCTGGTAAAGTCTCTTATACTGGCTTATGGGAGGTTTTAGGCACTAAGACTAAAAAAGGCTTGACAAGACTTGAAATCGAGTATAAAATATATTAAGAACTACTTAATAAGTATTTATAACGTCTCTTATCAAATCAAATAAGTAAACACATAGAAACGAAATAAAACATTCAAGTCTTTTGAAATATCTTATAAAGATTCTATAACATACTTTAAAGAATACGGTCTCGGGTCACTATTATTCTCCTCTTCTGATCTATCCTCTTTTAACGTTATTTCTTAAATCTTTATAAATTGTACAGCTTTATGGTGGTCCCTCGTTAGCTGTGATTAAGATTGTACAATTCTTGTATAGTTACTCCAGAACTCCTCCTAAATATAGTTCGAACTACATTCAATATTCGCATTCCTAAATTCCTCCAAAATTCAGACCTCCTTTTTCAGTCTCTGGTAAAAACCTCGGTTCAAAAAGATAAATAGCTTCTTATATGTCTAGGTGTTTAGACAAGCTATCCACCCCTCTGTAGATCTCATCGGAATTTAAAAAGATGACACCAGCCTTCACACATTCCCTGTATCACCTTCCCAAGCCTTCCTGAGTGTTATCTCATCCAGATTCAATATTGTTGCTGGTGGATTGCTCAATAGCTTGGTAAGGCTTCTAGGAATGATTGTGGAGGCTTTATCGGGTTGGTTACTGGAAAGTAGATAGAAAGTGTATTCATTAATGAGTGAAACTGTGTGCTTTTAACCCTGAACCTAGAATGTCCTGATAATTTCTCCTCTAAAACCCAGTAAAAACGTTAAAAGTGTATGCAGTAAAATCGTAACACTTAGATCATACTCTATTGCGCACATTGGAGTTAAACCATATACTGGCTCCAACACTTAAGGAGATCAGTTATGAAATTCATCTATGCACGAGTATCAACAGAAGATCAGAACGTAGATCAACAGGTAGTAGAGCTAGAAAAGGTTCACGGCCCTGTAGATGAAGTATTAACCGAGAAACGTTCTGGTAAGGATACTGACAACAGACCAGTACTTCAGAGGTTGATCGATAAGGTACGTAAAGGTGACTCTGTAATCGTTTATGACATTTCTCGTCTAGGTCGTAGTGTCAAAGATGTTCTGGAGCTAGAGGAAACATTCAGAGAGAAGCAGGTTCGATTAATCATCAGTGCTCTAGGTGATCTGGATATCACATCAAGTACAGGCAAGATGGTTGTCACGACATTGGCGGCTGTAGCAGAAATGCAACGGACAGAGATGCTAGAGAAGCAAGCTATCGGTATTGAAAGGGCTAAGGAAGAAGGTAAGTATAAAGGACGTAGTAAAGATGTCCGTCTACGCTCTGAGATCAAGAGTGAGCTAGAAGCAGGTAATAGTGTAAGGAAGATTGCAGCTAAGTTGAATTGTTCTCCTAGCACCGTACAGAGAGTTAGAAAGGATTTAGGATTGTAGAAGCTCTACAGCTCCTTAAGTGAACAGGCTGCCATTTTGGTGGCCTTTTTTATGTCTGTGGAAAACTGTAGAAAAGAAAAAACCAATCAGAGGACTGATTAGGGCTTCTTTAGGAGAAATGCCATTTAGCATTTGAAGTGGAGAAATTAACATCATTGAAAAAGCGGCTAAGGGGAAAACTGATAAGGTATTACGGTAACTTTACTAATAATTTATTTAATAAAATCAATTAATTAGACTGTATTGGTTGTTGTTTAATCAATAGTTAATATGTCTCTAGACCTCATTCTATGGGAAGTACTTATAGTAAATAAGTGATCAGTCAGAATTTCAGTTGTCTACGTGATTCGAGGTGGATCTGCTTAACTTGTTGAAGCTGTTTCAAAGTCAATTAAGAAGCCGCATGAGAGCTTGTGTGAGTGCTTGAGAGATGATTTTGTTCTATATGACTAACTACTTGATTCTATTGGTAAATGCGCTTACAAGCTCTTGTGGCGTGTCTGAATGTATCGGAATTTATATTAATGAATCTTTTACTGGAGGTTCATCAAATTCAAAGTAGGAATCTATATTCAAGGCCATATCTGTTTGATCTATACGATCTTCTAATACCTCTGGATCTGAATAATTCAAACCTAGAGGAGCACATACCGGATGAGGAATTTGTTGTGAAAAGAACGTGATGTAAACATTGTTCTTATCAACTTGGATCTTCTCAACGTATTGTTTAAGAAATAAGTTTAGATTTCTTCTACCTTGTTCAGTTTCTAGATCAAGCTTCTCTATACCCTCAAGAGACTCAGAAGGTTGAATACTTGATAAGCTAGCTTTGGTTGTTTCTATATCTACTTTGATCTGTTCAAGCTCAGTAGACAGCTTGTTCATGTCATCTATAACAATTGAAGTATTAAGACCGTCAGCAATTGCAGCAGAGTAGTTCTTGAGCTTATCTTCTATACCTTTTTTCTGTATATCCAGTTTTGATAATTTTGCTGTCAGAGCATCATGGTCTTCTGAGTTTATCTTACTGAAGTTTAGGTAAGCTGTGAGAGCTATTACAGAATTTAAAACACCAGTAAAGTTAATCATCCCATCGAAGCATTTGTGTTTCTTTTCGTAGGTGCTTTTACAGCGTAGGTACTTTTTAGGAGCATGTCTTCTACCTTTCCTTGGTGCAACGTGATCGAACTTGATAGGGCCACCACAAACATGACAGCTTAGTAAACCTACCAAAGGATTCCTGAAAGTTGCAGTCCTACCCCTAGTGACTTTTCCGAATGTGTCTTGAACTCGATAAAACAGCTCTGGTTCTATTACGGTAGGAAAGTAATTAGGAATAGGATCGCCTATAGGTACACCATCTTGCCTTAGTTGGAATTCTCCAATAACGGCTTTGGATTTAAGATAATTAACCACTGTTGTCTGTGACCACTGGGAAGGGACTTTTTTGATCTTTCCTGTCTTCTTATCCTTAACTGGTTGACCGTTTTCGTCTTTAACAGTTTTCGAACCAAAAGCGATAGTTCCCTCTTCATTGAGAGTCTTTAGAATCTTAACGATACCGTAGCCTTTTGACCTCATATCAAAGATCCGTTTTAAGGTATCTACAAACTCTGGTATCTCTTCAAAGGTTTGAGTTTCTTTATTTAACTTTAGCCACTTAGGGCAGTTGCCAGTAAATTTAGTTTCACCAGCTAAGGTTGTTTCTCTTTTAGCTTGTTTGGCTGCTCTAACTCGTTTTGATTTAGTTTCTGATTCTTCCCATCCTCGGTTTAGGATCATTATGGCTTGCATAACGTCCACCATTTCAGAATTTGAATCGTAAACTTTGGAATCAGATAAGGTGACGAGGGTTACATTTCGGTCTAAAAGATCAAGGAAGAGCATTGTAGCTCTTTTTATCTCAGCTCTAGAGAGTCGATCAAGGTTCTCTAGTAGTAGATAGCAAGGGGTAGGGATGGCTTTTGATTTAACGCCCTCTATGAAAAGAGATAAAGCTCCAGTAGAGATATTGTCACCGCTGTATGCGCTAATGCCTAAATCTTCAAAAGTTTGATTCGAGAGGATTAAATTATGCTTATTGCAGTACTCTTTCACTTGCTCAGACTGTCTTCTGTACGAGTCTCCTTGAGCTTGCGACTGTTTACTAAATCTTATGTACGAATAAGCTTTCATGCTAAATATCCCTGTCAGTTGATAAGGGTATTTTATGCTTAGTTAAAACAGTTAACAATCAGCGGCGTTGGGTGGCAAAGCCTTTAGATTCCAAGACGATCGCGTCATTTAAGAAAAACTGCGCTGCGCTAAATTTTAAGCCGGAGCAGATTCTACCTCATGATTCCTATCTCATTAACTTGGGCCATCCTGAAGAGGAAGCGTTGCAGAAGTCTCGTGATGCTTTCTTAGATGAGATGCAGCGCTGTGAGCAGTTGGGCTTGGTTTATCTTAATTTTCATCCGGGTAGTCATCTGCGCAAGATCAGTGAAGAGGAGTGTATTGCTAAGATTGCTGAGTCGCTTAACTGGGCAATTGCGCAAACTGAATCCGTTGTGGCGGTCATTGAAAATACAGCGGGCCAAGGAAGCAACCTTGGTTTTAGCTTTGAGCAGTTGGCCGCCATTATTGATCAAGTAGAAGATAAGAGCCGCGTAGGTGTGTGTATTGATACTTGTCACATGTTTGCGGCTGGCTACGATATTCGTACTCAAGAGAGTTGTGCTGAGGTATTCGAAGATTTCGCCAAGATCGTCGGTTTTGAATACCTTAAAGGTATGCACCTGAATGACTCTAAAGGTGGTTTAGACTCGCGTTTGGATCGCCATCACAGTCTAGGTCAGGGAGAGATCGGTTTAGAGGTCTTTAAATTCATTATGCGTGATGATCGTTTCCGAGGGATACCGTTAGTGCTGGAAACGATTGATGAGACGATCTGGGCAGAAGAGATTCAGATGCTGAGACAGTTTACATTAGGCGAGCTTGATTAGGCTTGTCTAATATTTGGGCAGTTATCCACCCATATAAATAGTAGATTTTTTGCTTCTGTCACTTAAGTGTCATCCTTTATCGCTAGCCTGTGCGTCTAAGAGTAATGCGTCACAGGTGAGTAGTATGTTGCTTGCAACAAATGAAGTGGATGCTGAGTCACGTCGTAAGTATCTTTTCGATATTTTAGAATCAGAATCACTTTATCCACATTTTCAGCCGATTGTTGATTTAAAAAACAATGTTGTTATTGGTCATGAAGCCTTAATTAGAGGACCTGCGGGTACGGTTATGGCTTCGCCTGGCGCGTTGTTCCAGACGGCAATTGAAAACAATTTGTTACATACACTTGAGTTGTTATCTCGACGCAAATCCCTTGAAGCATTTGCAGAGTTGAACCCTGGTGGGCAGCTCTTTCTTAATATCAGTGCTTCTTTGTTAGGGACGCCAGAGCACACCGAAGGCTTTACAGCTGAGCTGCTACAAGAGCTGGGTATCTCTATTTCGGATATTGTTATTGAGTTATCCGAGCAGCATCCTTTTGATCAGCAGGGCCTGACTCATGCTGCCGTTGAGCACTACCGAAATATGGGGTTCCAAGTAGCGGTAGATGATTTGGGAACAGGTTACTCTGGCTTGAAATTGTGGTCGGAGCTAAAACCTGAATACGTCAAAATTGATCGCCATTTTATCTCCGATATTGATAGTGATCCGGTGAAACGTGAATTTGTACGATCGATCTATAACATCAGTAATACCATGGGCTGCAAAGTCATTGCTGAAGGGATTGAACGTCAAGAAGAAGTCAAAACGATCAAAGAGCTGGGGATCAATATTGGCCAAGGTTTTTACCTTGGTTATCCAAGCCCAGAGCCGCAAACAGTAGAGCCTCCAGTTGTTGATGTCTACGAATCTGCAAATGCCCCTCGAGTTGAGAACTGTGAGACGGCTCACTCTCTATTGCGCAACGCCCCAACCGTTTCGATTCAAGATACAGTGCTATCGGTGAGTGACCTATTTAGGACGCACCCCGAAGTAAGCTCTCTACCGGTTGTGCATGAAGGCGTACCCCAAGGTGTAGTGAGAAGGTCCAGTTTGTTTGAGCTTTTCTCTACCCAATATGGTCGAGCGCTTTATGGTACGAAACCGGTCGAGCGGATCTTGTCCCATGACGTTCTTATTGTGGATGCCGGGATGAGCTTGGATGAGGTCTCTCGGCTTATCACAGAGAATGAGCAGAATGAGATCCAGCAGGATTTGGTTATTACCCAGAACGATCTCTATGTTGGTATGGGTAATGTGCGAGATCTGTTGAAGCGCTTAACCGAACTCAAAGTACAAAATGCGCAATACGCCAACCCGCTGACGCTTTTGCCGGGTAATGTCCCGATCAATAACGAAGTGGATGCGTTGCTTAATCAATCGGCAGACTTTCATGTCGCTTATTTTGATCTGAATAACTTTAAACCCTTTAACGATTGCTACGGCTATTCCAAAGGGGATCAGGTGATTCGCTTGTTGGGCGAATTACTGGTGCAACATGCCTCTTATGATTCAAATTTCATCGGCCATGTTGGGGGCGATGACTTTGTGGTGATCTATCGCTCTCCTGATTGGCAGTTGAGTTGTGAGCGGATCATTCGCGAGTTCGATAAAGCTGTAAAAGGCTTCTACTGCGATGCGGATCTCAAAGCGGGTGGAATCTGGGCGAGTGATCGTCAGGATAATCGCACCTTTTTCTCATTTTTGGGCTTAGCTGTCGGTGTTGTTCACCCTGATCCTTGCTGTTGTAACAGCTTTCATGAGGTGGCGGAGCTTGCGGCAATGGCCAAAAAAGAAGCTAAAAAGTCTGCTGAGAGCGCGATGTTTGTATCCCGTCGGCGTTGTATTACTACATCGGTAGCCGATAGCTTAAGGTGCTTTGCGTAAGCTTAAATTTCTATCTTAGCCCTGTTACTCAGGGCTAACATCTCCTTCTTCATTTCTAAATGTCTTGATCAATTGGCTTGATGAGCTGGTTAATTGATATAGTGAGTTATTCGCTAGTCAATGACAGGAACAGCACATGTCTGAGAAATGGCAACCAAGTTTTGGTCAAAAAGATTTCAACATCGATAAACAAGAAACCCTGTACGATGGTTTCTTTCAAATGCACAAACTCTATCTGCGGCATAAAACTTTTGCTGGCAGTGAAATAGAGATCCAGCGTGAGCTGTTTTACCGAGATGATGCTGTATGTGCGCTGCTCTATGATGCGGTTAAGCAATCAGTTGTTTTGATTGAGCAGTTTCGTGTGGGAGCATTTGATAGCCCAGATGGGCCTTGGTTGTTGGAGCTGGTGGCAGGTATCGTCGAGAAAGGTGAAACCACTGAAGATGTCGCTCGCCGTGAAGCAGTCGAAGAAGCTGGTGCGCAGTTAGGTGAGATTAAGCACATTACCCGTTTCTCACCGAGCACTGGAGCAACGCGAGAGTATATTGATCTACTTTGTGCTCAGGTGGATTCCAGTGGTGTCGAAGGCATCCATGGTTTGCCTGAAGAGGGCGAAGATATCAAAGTGCATGTTATTCCGGTGGAAGATGCCTTTGAATTAGTACAACAAGGTATAATTAATAATGCCCCTGCGATAATTGCGCTGCAGTGGCTACAGTTAAATAAGTCAGCGCTCGATCAGCGATGGCAGTGAGTATTAAAAAAAATCGGATAGGCAGATGAAGCGGAAATATATTCCAGATCTAACTCGGCAGATGGCGCATTGCGAGGCTAACTATGCTCGTATTATGAAGCTATTACCGGATCTGGATGACTGTGATGAACGCGAGTTTCAGGTGAGTTGGCCTGAGCATACTGCCTATCTGCGTCTGCAGGTTGATGAGCGATTCAAGTATACGACCACCTTGTTGATTAGCCATCGCTTTGAATCGAGTTCTCCATGGCTAGAAGCACCAGGGCTAGTGGTGCGTCTTTACCACGATGCTGGCATGGCTGAGGTAATCTGTATGCAGCGTCGTAAACAGCTCTCCGGTGTCTACCCCTACCCCAACAAAAATATGCACCTGCCTGATGAAAAAATTCAGCTGAATGAATATCTGGGCGAGTGGTTGAGCGAGTGCTTAAACCACGGCCACAGCATGGAACCCGTATTCAGTGGCTGAAACCATTACTCTGCTCCAAGTCAGTGATATGCACCTGCAACAAGAGCCAGATATGTTGTTGAAAGGTGTGAATGTTGAGCAACGCTTTCAACAAGTGATATCGGAGATCGAATCTCAATCAGCTGATGCCTTGTTACTCACGGGTGATCTGACACATCACGCACCTAATGCCTATGATCGTTTGGTTTCTTATGTCGATCAGCTTCCTTACCCAAGTTATTGGATTCCTGGTAATCATGACCTGCCAGAGGAGATGGCGCGCTTTGCAGATAGTGAGTTATCGCCACGGGTAAAAACGTTTGGCGCTTGGAACCTGATCTTTTTAGATAGTAGTTCAAATCCTGATGGCAAAGGTAGCGGTTCGCTGTCTGAGTCAGAATTGATCTTTTTAAAAGCTGAATTAAGCCAGATAGCGCCTGATCAACACGTGCTATTAGTTCTGCATCACCATCCTGTGTCTGTAAAAAGCCGATGGCAGGATGAGATCTGTTTAGTTAATGCTGATCAGTTTTGGCAAATTGTTGAACCTTATCCACAAGTGAAAGGCGTTATCTTTGGTCATGTGCATCAAAGCTGGGCGCTTCAGAGAGGGGATATTCAACTATTCTCTGTGCCTGCGACTGCTGCGCAGTTTAAAGGTCAGACAGACAGTTCCGAAGTGGAAGATGATCCTAAGCTAGCCGGGCCAGCTTATGGCCGTTATCAGCTTTATTCTTGTGGGAAAATTAACCAACAAGTGATTAGATTACCCGCATAGCTTTACTGGCTATTGCGCCTTGCTTTCCCCTCCGGTAAGTTCTTTGCCAGAGGAAGAAAATGAATACACCGCTTTATATATACGTTCATGGCTTCAACAGCTCGCCGCAATCGATGAAGGCGAGGTTGTTTGTCGAATATCTGCAGGGTAAAGGTTTAGGCGATCAGGTGATGGTGCCAGAGCTATCCCACTGGCCAGCAGAAGCTATGGAGCAGTTACGCGCTCTTGTTGAGCAAAACCAACAGCGACCAATCATCTTATTAGGAAGTTCGCTGGGTGGTTATTACAGTACATGGCTCACTGAACATTATGATCATGTGCGTACGGTTTTAATTAATCCATCGGTAAGACCGTTTGAACTGTTGCCTCAGTATCTTGGGCCTAATGTGAATCTGTATTCTGGTGAAGAGTACGAGCTTACCCAAGAACATTTGACGCAAGTGTTGGCATTAAATTGCCAAGAGATCGAGCGGCCAGAAGCTTATCTGCTATTAACCCAAACGGCAGATGAAACACTGGATTACCGAGAAGCGGTCGAGAAATTTTCAGCATCGCCGCAGTTTGTTCAGCCTGGTGGTAGTCATGGTTTCGAGCAATTTGAAAACCTGATTCCAGCCATTATGGCGTTTGCAGAAGGGCGTATTGATCTGCCCGAAGCGCAACCGATTTAAATATCGTTAAACGTTGATTCATAGATAAAGTTTTGCGACAGGAAAGTATTTGATGTCCAAGCAATACAACGCTGGTTCCATAGAAGTTCTTAGTGGTCTAGACCCGGTTAGACGTCGTCCGGGGATGTACACGGAAACGGATCGTCCAAACCATTTGGCGCAAGAGGTCATCGATAACTCGGTGGATGAAGCGCTTGCCGGTCACGCTAAACAGATTGATGTGGTTCTGAATAAAGATCAGTCCTTAAGCGTGACCGATGATGGTCGAGGCATGCCTGTGGATATCCACCCAGAGCAGGGTGTCAGCGGGGTCGAGTTGATCCTGTGTAAACTACATGCGGGTGGTAAGTTTAACAACGATAACTACAACTATTCCGGTGGTTTACACGGTGTTGGTGTATCGGTTGTAAATGCCTTATCTAAGTTGTTAGAAGTTCAGGTACGTCGCGACAGTCAGGTTTATCGTATTGGCTTTGCCGACGGTGAAAAAGTATCTGACCTAGAAGTGATTGATACTTGCGGTAAGCGCAACACCGGTACTACGGTTCGTTTCCTGCCTGATCCACAATACTTTGATACCCATAAATTCAGTGTTTCACGTTTAAAGCATAATCTACGTGCTAAAGCAGTTCTTTGTCCTGGCTTAAAGGTGACCTTTACCGATCTGACGGGGGCCAAGCGTGAGAAGGAAGAGTGGTATTACGAAGATGGATTGGTTGATTACCTAAAAGGCACCACTCAGGTCTTTGAAGTGCTGCCAGCTGAACCATTCTCAGGTTCTCTACAGGGCGAGCTCGATGCAGTTGAATGGGCCGTACAGTGGCTGCCGGAAGGTGGCGAGATGACCTGTGAAAGTTATGTGAACCTGATCCCTACGGCCCAAGGTGGTACTCATGTAAACGGTCTGCGTACAGGTTTGCTTGAAGCGATGCGTGAGTTCTGTGAATTCCGTAACTTGCTACCTCGCGGAGTTAAGCTTACTGCGGATGATGTTTGGGATAAGTGTTGTTACGTCCTTTCTGCCAAAATGCAGGATCCGCAGTTCGCCGGTCAAACCAAAGAACGTTTATCTTCCCGCGAAATCGCAGCCTTTATCTCCGGTACGATTAAAGACGCTTTCTCCCTGTGGCTAAATCGCCATGTAGAAGAGGGTGAGCAACTTGCAGAGGTTGTTATCTCTAATGCTCAACGCCGTATGCGTTCCAATAAAAAGGTTGTGCGTAAAAAGGTGACGCAAGGGCCCGCACTGCCTGGTAAATTGGCTGACTGCTCCGGTGGCGATGCGATGCAATCAGAGCTGTTCCTGGTAGAGGGTGACTCTGCGGGTGGTTCTGCTAAACAAGCACGTGATCGTGAGTTTCAGGCGATCATGCCTCTGCGCGGTAAGATCCTAAACACTTGGGAAGTTGATCCAACTGAAGTTTTAGGTTCACAAGAGATCCATGATATCTCCGTGGCGATTGGTGTGGAGCCTGCTTCAGAAAACTTTGATGGTCTGCGTTACGGCAAAATCTGTATTCTGGCCGATGCGGACTCCGACGGTCTACATATCGCCACGCTGCTGTGTGCATTGTTCGTACGTCACTTCAAGCCGCTGGTAACTGCAGGTCACGTTTATGTAGCAATGCCACCGCTTTATCGAATCGATGTCGCGAAAGAGGTGTTCTACGCACTGGATGACGCTGAGAAGGATGGCATTATCGAGCGTATTAAAGCGGATCGTAAGAATGCCAAAATTGGTGTGCAGCGATTCAAAGGTCTGGGTGAGATGAACCCACTTCAGCTACGTGAGACAACCATGTCGCCGGATACTCGCCGTCTTGTACAGCTAACGGTAGAGCCGGGTGATGGCACAAACGAAGTGATGGATATGCTGTTAGCTAAGAAACGCTCAGGTGACCGTAAAGACTGGTTGCAGAGCAAAGGTAACTTGGCAGACGTTTAGACGTTGAAAGTAGCATGAATTTCTCTGTGATCAGTCACTGTAGACAGAGAAACAGGATAGTTTTTACAGCTGGTTGCTAGGTTTGTGTTATAGCAGCGAGTTGAGCTTATTACGAGTGTAATGTGAATTATGACGGTACAAACAACCTTCGAAGATGGCACTGAACGCCTCGCGTTAAAAGATTTTACCGAGAAAGCGTATCTGGATTACTCCATGTACGTGATTTTGGATCGTGCGTTGCCGCATGTAGGTGACGGCATGAAGCCGGTTCAGCGTCGCATCATCTATGCGATGTCTGAACTTGGCCTAAAAGCGTCTGCAAAATACAAGAAGTCAGCACGTACTGTGGGTGATGTGTTAGGTAAATTCCACCCGCACGGTGATTCTGCTTGTTATGAAGCGATGGTATTGATGGCGCAGCCGTTCAGTTATCGCTATCCGTTGGTTGATGGTCAGGGTAACTGGGGTTCTCCAGATGACCCTAAATCCTTCGCAGCGATGCGTTATACCGAATCCCGTTTAGCCCGTTATGCCGAAGTTTTACTGTCTGAAATCAGCCAAGGTACAGTTGATTGGGTACCAAACTTCGATGGCACTATGCGTGAGCCGGCGATTCTGCCTGCGCGTTTACCAAATGTGTTGTTGAATGGCACAACGGGTATCGCTGTAGGTATGGCGACCGATATTCTGCCGCACAACCTCCGTGAAGTGGCTCAAGCTTGTGTTCACTTGCTAGATAACCCGCGTGCTGATCTGGACGAGATTACTGAGATCGTTCCTGGCCCCGATATGCCAACCGATGCGGAGATCATCACTTCCCGTCGAGAGCTGAAGAAGGTTTACGAAACGGGTCGTGGCTCGGTACGTATGCGTGCCGTGTACACGAAAGAGCAGGGCGAAATCGTTATCACGGCACTGCCGCATCAAGTTTCGGGCGCTAAAATTTTGGAACAGATCGCCGCTCAGATGCAGCAGAAAAAGCTGCCGATGGTGAGCGATCTGCGTGATGAATCCGATCACGAAAATCCAACACGCTTGGTGATTATCCCGCGCTCGAATCGTGTAGATGTCGAGCAGTTAATGGCCCACCTCTTTGCTTCTACTGATCTTGAACGCACTTATCGTGTGAATATGAACATGATTGGTGTGGACGGTAAGCCGCAAGTTAAAGACCTTCGCCAGATTTTGGTTGAATGGCTGAGCTGGCGTACTGAGATTGTGCGCAAGCGCTTAAACCACCGTTTGGCTAAGGTTTTGGATCGCCTACATATCCTCGAAGGTTTGATGGTCGCGTATCTCAATATTGATGAGGTGATTGCGATTATCCGTCATGAGGAAGATCCAAAAGCAGAGCTGGTTAAACGCTTTGGACTGACTGAGATTCAAGCCGATGCGATTTTAGACCTTAAACTTCGTCACTTGGCGAAACTGGAAGAGTTTAAGATCCAGTCTGAACAGAACGAGCTGGAAGAAGAGCGTAAGAAGCTGGAAGGTATTCTAGGTTCTGATTCTAAGATGCGTAAACTGATCAAAAAAGAGATCCAAGATGCAGCTGAAGAGTATGGTGATGACCGCCGCTCACCAATCGTAGAGCGTGAAGAAGCGCAGGCATTCAGTGAGAAAGATCTTCTGTCTTCGGATCCTGTAACCGTCGTGATCTCTAAGCAGGGCTGGATTCGTGCCGCAAAAGGTCATGACATTGATGCCGAGGGCCTCAATTACAAATCCGGCGATGCCTTTAAGTTAAGTTGTAAGGGCCGCACTAATCAGCCGACCCTCCTATTAGATACCACGGGTCGAAGTTTCACTATCGAGACCCATAATCTACCGTCAGCACGTGGACAAGGTGAGCCCGTAACTGGGCGTATCACGCTACCAAAAGGTTCCACGGTTGATGCCGCGATTGCAGGTAAGGATAACGATCAAGTCTTGATGGCGTCTGATGCGGGTTATGGCTTTATCGCGAAGATCTCTGATCTGACCAGCAAAACTAAAAACGGTAAGGCGGCATTAACCCTGCCTAAAAACGCTCAGATCTTACAGCCAATCACGATGAGTTCAGTCGAAGATTCTCTTTTGGCTGCAGTGACAAATGAAGGACGCTTACTGGTCTTCCCTGTGTCTGAACTACCACAACTGGCACGTGGTAAAGGTAATAAGATTATCAATATCCCATCTGCAAGAGCCTCTGCTCGAGAGGAATTGGTGGTTGCCTTAGCCGTGTTCTCTCCAGAAGATACTTTGCTGGTACATGCTGGCCGTCAACACTTGAAACTTAAGCCTGCTGATATTGAACACTATCGTGGTGAGCGAGGCCGACGAGGTAATAAGCTACCAAGAGGCTATCAACGTGTAGATAGCCTGGAAGTGAATAACAGTACGCAAGAACAACCTGAAGGCGAGGAATAAAGCCTACTTAACCTAGATGCTAGTAGCGGTAATCAGCTGTTAATTCAGCAAAATTCAGAGTAGCTTATTAGAATTGTGCTTCGCAGTAAGTCTAATAGGCTATATCTTGACCCTCTAAACAAACAGACTATTATATACACCTACATTTTTGGCGGTTTTTAGTCGGCCATATAGGTGCTGTACGTCATGGAAGGACGTTTATTACGTAAGCGATTTAGTCGTCGCATTACGATACTAGCTGTTTCTCTATCCATCGTTATTTTGCTGATGGGAGGGCTTCTTTTGTTCCTATCCTCGGGGGTAAGAGATGCTTGGGCTGCTTATAGTTATACCTCCGAGAGCCGTGCAACGGCCCTTTCTGAGTTGCATCGTTCCATTGGATACGGTGGTTTTATCCACAATTTTAAAAACTATGTCCTACGACAAGAGCAAAGTTTGCTTGTGCGCTTACGTGGTGACATAGAAAAATCTACTCAAATTATTTCACTCTATTCGGCCTTAGATCTTAATAGTAAAGAGAGCCAAGCACTGTTAGTGATTCAACAGACGCTGCAGATGTACCGAGATAATCTTCATGTGGCGCAGATGGCGGTAGAAAGAGGAGCTCCGACTCAACAGATTGATAGACAAGTGCGTATTGATGATTCTCCTGCGTTGGCTGCGTTAGCATTACTTCAGCAAGAAAATAACCGTTTTCACGAAGCTGTCACTCGGGATATGAACAGGCAAATTACTAACCTAATTAATGCGCTTCTCATAGGTTTGTTAGCGATGCCTTTTGTGGTACTTGCTGCCTATCATTATCACGATGTTATGAATCGATTCGTCCAATTGATTGCAGAAAAGCGTGAGGTTGAAAAAGCGTTGGTTAATTCAACCGCTGAGGTAGAAGAAGCGCAGCAGCAAAGGCGTGCTATGGCTTACGAAGCGCATCATTGCGAATTGACCCGTGTCCCAAACCGCAAGGCTTTTATGACCACTGGGCACGAGATCATGCAGAATGCAGCCGCTTGCGAACAATGTTTAACAGTGCTGTTTGTCGATGTAGATGATTTTAAAATGATCAATGATACCTATGGTCACGAAATCGGCGATAAAGTGCTGGTGGAAGTGGCCTCTCGTCTCAGCATTGCGCTACGAGAAGGAGATTTTGTAGCACGCATAGGTGGTGATGAATTTGCCATGATTATCCAATGTAATGACACAGCAACCTGTGCTCCAGGACTTGCCGAACGCTTACTTGATGTGATGAATGAGAGCTATGCTCATATTGCTGAAGGCCTAGAGGTTAGCTGTTCGGTTGGGGGGGCAAACTGCCCTCAGGATGGGCAAGATCTTGAAACGCTGGTGCGTGTGGCTGATGAACGTATGTATCGCGTTAAGAAAAGCGGTAAGAATGGTGTGTTTCTGCAAGAGTCTTAATTAAATTCCTCCGCAGCTTCTTTCATGGGCATCGGCTTGTAGAAGTAATAACCCTGAAATACTTCACATCCCAGATCGTCAAGGATCTGCTTCTGCTCTAATGTTTCAACGCCTTCAGCCACGATGGTTATTCCCATCTTATGGGCTATATCGATGATGCCCTGGAGCAACAATCTGGCGTCTTGGTCTTCGACGATATCATCGACAAAGCTTTTATCGATTTTTAGCTCATCGATAGGTAGGTTTTTCAATAAGCTCAAAGATGAGTAACCTGTACCAAAGTCATCTAAAGATACAGATATCCCTTCCGCTTTAAATTGGTTTATCATCCCAAGGACGTAATCTAAATCCTGAATAAATAGGCTTTCGGTAATCTCGATTTTAAGCCTACTTTTATTGATTTGGGATTGATCAGCTTGCTCTGAAAAGTACTCAAAAAAGCCATCGGAGAAAAACTGCTTGATAGAAACGTTAATTGATATTGAGCAATCGCTTGAGGTTAATTTTCCAGCCTCATCTAAAGATTTACGAATGATATAGCGTCCAAGTTCTGGCATAAGGCCAGAATTTTCTGCGATGGGTATGAAGCGGTTGGGTGGAATAGGGCCAAATTCCTTACTATGCCAGCGCACCAGAGACTCTAGGCCGCTTAATAATCCTTCTGAAGAAACTTGAGGCTGAAAAACGACGTAAATTTCCTCATTCTTAATCGCGTCCCTAAGTTTGGTTTCCAGTGAGAGGTCATCTAGATAGCGCTTCTTTAGTTCCTCATGGAAAACTGTGTAGCAATTTTTATTATGTTTAGCTTCATACAAGGCAAAGTCCGAGAGCCTTTTAACCTCTTCAAATGAACTAGCATCGGTTGGGCAGTGAGATATACCAATACTGGCACTTAAAATTAAACGATTGCCACTCATTAGATAGGGCTTAGATATTTCTTCTAAAATATCTTCGGCTAAGCGCTCTGCTTCAAAGCTTGAGAGATTGAAGGCTACGACTACAAACTCGTCACCGCTGTATCTCGCAACAAGGCATTCTCTATCCTGAGTGTTTAGTTTGAGTCTTCTCGTGATTTCAATCAGAACCTGATCGCCATAATCGTGGCCGAAGTTATCATTGGCTGATTTAAAATTATCCATATCGACAAACAGTAGGTGGTAACTGTTTTGCTCTTCTAACTTTGAAAAGTAGTTGTCCAGAAAATAGCGGTTAGGCAGATTGGTTAAGAAGTCGTGTGTCGCTCTATAAGTTAACAGTTCTTCTTTCTTCTTCTCATTATTACTGATCACTCTAAAGAGCCAGTAAATAACGGCGTAAGCAAAAAAGAAGACCAAAGATAGATTGGTGGCAGCTTGGAAAAACTTTTGTCGAATAACTTGGGTGTCTCGTTCTACACCGACCCAAAGCTGAAACTCTTTGATATAGAAATTCGACATCATCGATTGAGAGTCATCGTTGAACTTACCGGTGACATGGGTCGTAACGATTTGCTTCTCTTTAATGGTTTCAAAGCTGATATTGTAGGTCTTTTCGACATAATCGATGCTTTCTTGGACTTTGCCTTCAGAAAACTGATGTTCATATACGGCTGGATTGTTGATGAGACGTTTAGGTGCTACCTGGAAATAACGATCCCGATCTCGATAGATAAACACACTGTAATCAGCACTATGCTCATTAGTGTTAGAAAAGAATGGCAGACCTTTCTCAATATTAATGGTCAGAGACACGATGAATAGCGGTTTGCCGTTGGCATCTCTAATTGTTTTACGAATCGGGATGATTAGAGCGTTTTCCCAGTAACTAAAATAGGTCCGTCCAATAACGGCTGCATTACTGTCTAAGGTGAGGTTAAATGATTCTTTTGCTTTTGGGTTTTTCAGCAGGTTAAGTGAAGATTCGCGTTTATCTTGAGAGAGGGAGTTTGTAACAACGATATTGCCATCAAGATCTATCTGAAAGAAGTTATGAGTCGTGTGAGAAGCAATATATAACTTATCTATCTCCTGAATCGTTTTCTCTCGATCCAGATACTTATCTTCGTGTAACAGCTCCTGACCAAGAATATCTAACAGCGTTTCATATTGCCTGAGAGTGGCTTCAACTGAGTTAGAGGTGATGCGAGTCAGATTTTCTTGCTCTAATCTCACATCTTCCCGGATAGACTCGTGAGTCTTCGTAAGAATGAAAATAAACGCAGCAAAACCTGCCAAAAGGAAGACGTAAAACGCAAGCCAGATGTTATTTCTTATAAACAGCATAGAGCTTCACTCAATCTCAGAGAGTTTAAGCAATATGAGAATAAGACAGCAATACGGGGAAACGTGTGTTTATCATCGGAAGTACCTTTGCTAATTACATCATATAGCGTAGTCAAAGCTGAGCTCCTTGTAAGGAGGGCTAGCTTCCTTGCGACGATCGAAAGATTATCGGCGGGGCCAAAATCCAATTTTTAGTTCAGTTATACAGCTTTGCCTAACGTAAACTTCTCTTATTATATAATCATTTTTGAATGTAATGGTCTCTATATTTGGTAGTAGATTCATGGCTCTTTGTAGGGAGCTCAATTGCACATAGAGTGCTTTGTGGCATATGTAATAACAATTTATAAATTCTGCATCGATTAAGGTTTGTGCACGCTTAATTGATGGTTTTATTCTTATTCAGGGTCTTTGCAAGAATATCGATAAAGCTTCTGATCTTGCTACTGGCTTGTCGTCCTTCCCTATGAACTATGTGTACAGGCATTGCTGGTGGTTCATAGTTCTCCAGAACAGTTTTAAGTTCGCCATGGTTTAGTTCATCTTCAACTTGGTACGACAAAGTATGGATAATGCCTAAATGCAGCTTTGCTGCATTGATCGCTGATTGATTGGTGGAAACCGTTAATCGTGGCTTTAAGCGTAAACTCTGTTGCTTTCCTTCGTAATCAAATTTCCAATCTTGCACCATGCTACTGCTATTGGTCATGATAGTTGAATGTTGCTTCAGATCTTCAGGGGATTGTGGAATACCTGCTTTTTCTAGGTATTGTGACGAAGCAAGCCAGTGCATACGCACCGTGCCAACCCGTTTTGCATACATGTTTGAGTCAGGAAGATGACCGATACGTATGCCGACATCAAACCCTTCCTCCATCAAGTTAACCACACGGTCTAGAAATACGGCATCTACCTCTGTTTCTGGGTAGTTATTCAGGTATTCAGCAATGCTAGGCATGACATATTTTTGTCCAAACAGAACAGGCGCTGTTACCGATAAATGACCTTTGGGTTCGCTATTGATACCTATTGCAGATTCGTTTGCTCTTTCTAGCTCTTGAAGAATTCTCTGTGCATCTTGGAGATAGCGCTGGCCCGCGTCAGTGGTTCGTACATGTCGAGTGGTTCTGGTTAGCAATTTAATACCGAGTTTTTCTTCCAGAGCAGAGACAGCTCGGGTGACAGCTGGAGGGGAGATATTCAATCGGCGACTAGCGGCAGCGAATCCTTGTTCTTCTGCAACAGCAACAAACACATTCATCAAATGAAACTGATCCACTTTTCTTATGCCCTCCGAGTTATATTATTCCATTTTTCGTAATAGTTATTTGCTTTTTCTGAGTATTCTTTAATTTATCATTGCTTGTCAAACTAGTCCTACAACTTAACCAAACGGCCAAATACAGAGGCTGGTCATTAGTTTGAGGAATTAGATATGAGCCGCATTAACTTAGTAACAAACGAACAAGTAAATGAAGAGCAACAAGCACTGTATGCCGCGATTGAAGGGCAACTTGGGATGGTGCCAAACTTTCTTAAGGTATTTGCCAATTCTCCAGCGGCACTACGTGCATTCTTAGGCTTACATGGGATTGCAAATGAAGGAAGCCTAGATCTTCGTACTCGTGAACGTATTGCCCTAGGGCTTGCCGAACAGAATGCCTGTGAATATTGCGTATCAGCACATACTGCAATTGGTCGTAAAGCTGGCCTGTCTAGTTCAGAAATTGAAGCAAACCGTTCCGGCAGTAGTCAGGATGCCAAAGCGGCTGTTGCCGTGAAGTTCGCACGCTCCTTAGCAGAGAATAATGGTGCTGTTACTACCGCCGAACTGCTCGAAGTACGAAATGCCGGCTACAACGATGCAGAAATCGTCGAAATTATTACCCATGTTGGAATGAACGTTTTAACCAATATTTTGGGTAAAGCGAGTCGCGTAGAAATAGATTTCCCCAAAGTAGAGCTGCAGCAAGCTTCATAAGTAGTCTGCCTTTGCGGGCCTTAAAGGCCCGTTCTTTTCTGCTAAATCCTAAAATAAGGGTATTTGACGATGGCACATAAATACGCACAAATCGCATTCACTGAGACTGTTCGCCAAGTTCAATCAGAGCAGAATAGTCGTGCTGGTTACGCTCGTATGGATGAGGGTGAGGATTATAATTATCTGCTATCGGAATACGAAGCCGAGTTTATTGCCGAGCGTGATAGTTTTTACATGGCCAGTGTCGGTGAAACCGGTTGGCCCTATGTGCAGCATCGAGGTGGCCCTAAAGGCTTTATGCAGGTTTTAGATGCATCAACGCTAGGCTTCGCTGATTTTAGTGGCAATCGTCAATACGTCAGTACTGGTAATTTTCGTACCAACAATAGGGTATCTATCTTCTTTATGGATTATCCCAATAAGCGTCGTTTAAAGCTTATGGGAAGAGTCGAGCTGGTAAAGGATGATGATTGGGAAACACAGGCCAAACTTGAGGTAGCGGGGTATAGAGCCGAGATTGAGCGTGCCTTTATCATCAAAATAGAAGCATTCGACTGGAATTGCCCACAACATATCACTCCGCGCTTTACTGAAAGTGAAATGGAGCAGCTTATCGCACCTGTAATCGATGAGAATGTTCGCCTTAAGGCTCAGTCCGATCTGGTGGCCTCCGCATATCCGCAATCGTTAGGTGATGGCCCTATAACGTTAACGATTTCAGGTATTAGGCAACTGACCCCAAGAGTGCGCGCTTATGAGCTGCGACATCCGCAAGGTTTGGAACTGCCTCAATTTGAAGCTGGTGCGCATTTGCAAATACCTGTACAGCTAGAGGATGGTAGTTTAACCACGCGCCATTATTCGATCTGTTCTAACCCAGCACGACGAGATATATACGAAATTGCTGTGTTGCATGAAGAGCAGGGGCAGGGTGGGTCCGTTGCAGTACATCAATACTTCAATCTGGGTATGACGTTGAAGTGCCAGCCACCGCAAAATTATTTCAAGCTTCATGAAGATACACGTCCAACAATCCTCATCGCAGGGGGAATTGGCATTACTCCCATTAAGGCCATGGCGCAAAAGCTCCGCGATCAAGGCAGGAAATTTGAACTTCACTATGCTGGTCGTAGTCAACTTGAGATGGCGTTCTTTGATCGTTTACAGCGGGAGTTTGTTGGTAATGGTTTTTTTTATCGGGGAGATGCGAACGAGCGTATAGATCTACATCAGATTTTATCTGCCAAAGCACCTGATGCAGTGGTTTACGCGTGCGGTCCTCAGAAGTTACTCACAGGCTTGAAACAGCAGGCTCAGTTATTAGAGGTTGATCCACAACAGATCCAACTTGAACAGTTTGGTGCAAGCAAACAAGCGCATGATAGCTCTATATCACTAGAACTCGCACGAAGTGGCAAAGTAGTCGAAGTATCTGCAGAACAAACTTTGCTAGACGCTATTATTGGAAGTGGAATTGATATTCCCAATAGCTGTAAAAGTGGCGTGTGTAAAAGCTGTGCGGTCACTGTGCTTGATGGAGAGCCTGATCATAGAGATCAATGCCTCACCCAGAACGAACAGCAAGTTCAAAAACAGATTTGCCCCTGTGTATCACGTAGCTTCGGTGATTCACTGGTGCTAGATATATAAAAAGAGTAGTAAGTCAGATGGTCACACGAATCAATGCAGATTTTGAACAACGCGTAATTATTCGTCCCGAAGATTACCATTGGGTTGATTCACCCATGGCGGGTGTAGAGCGCATGATGCTGGATCGTATTGGTGATGAATCGGCACGGGCGACCTCGATTGTCCGCTATGCACCTTTTAGTGAGTTCTCACCGCATATTCACAGCGGTGGGGAAGAGTTCTTCGTGCTTGAGGGTGTGTTTTCTGACGAACACCAAGATTATCCCCAAGGGAGTTATGTTCGTAACCCTATTGGTACCTCTCACACCCCGAGGGTCGGCAAAGAGGGTGCGATCATCTTTGTAAAGCTGCAGCAGTTTAACGAAGCTGATAAAGAACAAAAGGCGATTGATACTACTAAAGCTCCTTGGCTTCAAGGCTTGGTCGATGGTTTAACCGTTATGCCTCTGCATGAATTTGAGGGTGAGCATGTCGCCTTGGTGAAGTGGGCGCCGAATACGCAGTTTAACCCCCATCGTCATTTTGGCGGTGAAGAGATACTGGTACTTGAAGGCACGTTCTACGATGAGCATGGTATCTACCCAAAAGGTTCCTGGTTGCGTAGTCCTCATTTGAGTGAGCATCATCCCTATACCAAGGACGATGGCGCATTAATCTATGTGAAAACGGGACACCTATAACAACACTGCTAACCAGTATTTTTGTCGAACAAAAATTATTTGCTAAAAAATATAAAACGCTATTGCGAATCATTATCATTATTGATAATCTAGATCCCGCTCATAAGTGATAGGCAATGGACGACCTCACCATTAACATTGCTGAACAGTTCTACCTGCTCGCTCTCAGGCAGGTAGAACTTCTCCTACCTTAAGCATCAATACAATCTGCAACGCTGCTGTAATCACAAAGAGCATAAACAGCTAAGTCTTTTCTTACTGGAGGAGAGGAAGTTATGCACTCAATCAAAGATCGTGAATCGTACAAAACACTTCTGCACCTTGCGGATAAGCTATCCAACAGTAGCTCATCCAATAGTGATTGGTTGGCGAAGCAGCACAAAGATATCTACGACTTTTTAAAACACGCTGAAGAAAGATAGAAGGAGAGGCTTATGGGTTCTGTGATTAATCCCTCAATTTTTAAAGCGGTATACGACAAGATTGTGACTGAAGGCCAGCAATCGAGTAGTGGTTTCTTTCTTCGTGGTGTCTATGCCGCAGGCCAAGGCAAAAAGCATTTAGAGCTGAAGGATTGTTTTTCACGTATCCGCGTCGTAAATGGCGAAGTGGTCGTGACCGAGTTCTCGAACAATACTCAGCGTGTCAGGTTTCTGAATAAAGTTCGCAAGCTATATTGTGGCGAGCAAGTCTCGCAGTAGTCTCTTTCTTCCTATTAAAAAGATCGATAAAACAGATCTCCTCCTTGTGGTCCTTATCCAAAAGGCTTAAATCAGCAAAGCCTATACACCTTGAATTTGTGTCCCTTTTTGGCGCTACGCTATGTAAAAACGCGCATTCGTGAGTAAGTTTCCTACAGCTATCTCAGACCCCTTGTCTTTTTACCGGACTCCTTTACTCAAAAGATGGTGCTTTATTGCTCTAAAGACCAGTATTTACTTTTGTCTTAAAGCGTTACCCTAGCCCCGCTCAAAAATGTGTGCATTGCAGCATTTTTAGCATAGGCATGAATACACGCCATGCTAGTAGCTGGTTGGACTTAACGTTGGTCTACTCGAATTTGGTCATTTTTTGACGCTCTTTCTCGTGACGATGGGTCAAGCCCTGCAAGTTGCTAGGCAGAAATTGCATAAGAATTGTCAATTCTTATGTGATTTCGGCGGGTATTTTGAAACCCGTAACCTGATCCAGACACAACAATTTTAAAATCGGATTCTGACCATGAACCTGTCGATGTTTTTTCCACAGATCAACAGCGCAAGCTTACGCTTTGTGTTGGCTGTTGTTGGTCTCTTACTGCTTCCTCTTACTGCTTTTGCAGAAACAGGCGGAGCGACCGCTAACGTTCCGGAACTGAGCGCCTCTTTCTATGGCTATCTAAGTATCGCCATCTTTATTTTGGCTTACTCATTGGTTCCGCTGGAAAACAATATTCATCTGCTGAAAAGTAAGCCGGTTCTGGTGGCTGCGGGTCTGATTTGGATTCTAGTGGCGCTAGCATTTAAGGAAATTGGTGCCACAGAGCAGGCACACCATGCGATTAAACATGCGATTATCGAATACGCAGAGCTATTCCTGTTCTTACTAGTAGCGATGACCTACATTAACGCACTGGAAGATCGTAACGTATTCCAAGCGCTGCGTGCTTACCTAGTATCCCGTGGTTATTCACTACGTAAGGTTTTCTGGGTTACAGGTGCACTTTCCTTCGTAATCTCTCCAATTGCCGACAACCTAACAACAGCACTTCTGATGGGTGCGGTTGTAATGGCTGTAGGTGGTTCGAATATCCGTTTTGTATCGATTGCTTGTATCAACGTGGTTGTTGCGGCAAACGCGGGTGGTGCTTTCTCTCCATTCGGTGATATCACAACCCTGATGGTTTGGCAGAAGGGTAAAGTAGAGTTCCTAGAGTTCCTACCGTTGTTTATCCCATCGCTAGTTAACTGGTTAGTACCTGCGGTTATCATGAACTTCGCGATTCCTAATGAGATCCCAGAAGCATCTCAGGAAAAATCCTTCATGAAACGTGGTGCCAAAGTAATGATGGTGCTATTCCTGGCGACTATCGTAACTGCAGTAAGCTTCCACAGCTTCCTACACCTACCACCTGCGGCTGGCATGATGTTTGGTCTGGGTTACCTAGGTATGTACTCGTTCTACTTGAAGAAGGTTGAAGGTCGTACGGTGATGGCTGACTCGATCTTTGGTGGTCGTAGCGATGCGCATCAAAACCCATTGAGCGTTCTACAGGCATACGGTAAGGATATTGGCGAACATCTAAATGATCAGCCTTATCCAGCGTTTATGATCGATAAAGAGAAAAACGTTACCCACTGGAACACTGCACTAGAAGAGCTAACGGGTATCAAAGCTGAAGAGATGATCGGCACGAAAGATCACTGGAAAGGCTTCTATAAAGATCAGCGTCCAACCTTGGCTGATGCTGTCCTAGAAGACGAATCAGGTGCAGGCGTACGTCAGCATTATCAAAACAAGTATCGTGACAACCCAATGGGTGGTAAGTCTTACGATGCGGCTAACTACTTCGATAATATCGGTAACTCCGGCGCGTACCTAATGTTCAGTGCTGCTCCTGTTGTTGATGAAAACGGTGAAACAGTGGGTGCTGTAGAACTGTTTGAAGATATGACTGAGAAGCGTGAAGAAGTTAAAGAATTCGACGTGATGGAGCGTGTATCACGTGCCGAATGGGATACTTTACTGTTCTTCTACGGCGTAATCTTGTGTGTAGCTGGCTTGAGCCAGTTTGGTTACATGGCGATCGTTTCTGAGCTTATGTACAACGACCTTGGTCCAACATGGGCGAATGGTCTAGTCGGTGTGCTATCTGCGATTGTAGATAACATTCCGGTGATGTTCGCGGTATTAACCATGGACCCTGCGATGTCGCTAGGCCAGTGGCAGCTTGTAACCCTAACAGCGGGTGTGGGCGGTAGTATGCTTGCGATCGGCTCTGCTGCAGGTGTAGCACTACTAGGTACTGCGCGTGGCGTTTATACCTTCGCATCTCACCTTAAATGGACGCCAGCGATTGCCCTCGGTTATGTGGCAAGTATCGGCGTACACCTGCTGATTAACGGTGTTTGATATATTTCAGTGACTAGTAGCTAGAACGCTTCGCTGCTAGTGGCTAGAAAAAGAAAGGCCTGCTCAATGAGCAGGCCTTTTTTGTTTGGCTTCTTCCTCTTTCATTAAAAAGAAGGCACCATCCCGCTTTCTACCGCTTTCTACCGCTTTCTACCGCTTTCTACCGCTTTCTACCGCTTTCTACCGCTTTCTACCGCTTTCTACCGCTTTCTACCGCTTTCTACCGCTTTCTGCTGATCTGTAACTATGCATATTCTATTGGCTGTACCTTGGGGATTATGAGGGGATAGGTAGGATGGTAGGTCGTTAAATCAACCTACCTATCGGAAAGCAGAGATCACGTGGCGCACTCAACGAGTACAAATGGTAAAGATAATCTAGTCGGCAGCCTGTGGATGATTGCTGCTATGGCTGCGTTTGCGATTGAAGATGCGCTAGTGAAGGATGCCGCGCAAACTCTGCCGGTGGGGCAGGTGCTTGCTCTGTTTGGTTTGGGTGGTATGTTGCTGTTTGCTGGCATGCTTAAATTTAACCGTGAGCCTCTATTTATCAAAGATGTCGTTTCTTTGCCTATGCGTATTCGCATCGTCTTTGAAGTCATCGGGCGACTGTTTTATGTGCTCGCAATCGCCTTCATTCCGCTATCTACAGCGACCGTTATTCTGCAGGCCACTCCGCTTGTAGTTGTGACGGGCGCTGTGCTTTTTCTAGGGGAAAAGGTAAGCCCTGTTAGGTGGTTAGCCATATTTATTGGGTTATTGGGCGTTATCTTAATCGTACAGCCAGGTGCTGATGGTTTCTCTCAGCTCTCTCTGTTGGCGGTAATAGGTATGATCGGCTTTGCCGGTAGAGATCTCGCAAGCCGTATGGCTCCACCCACTATAGGCACCGCAAGGTTAGGCTTTTATGGCTTTCTATCCGTCCTGATCTCTGGGCTTCTCTATTCTAGTTGGGCAGGCGAGGTTTATCGTTTGCCATCTAAGCCCGAGCTATTGTCGATTGTGATTGCTACGGTCGCGGGGGTAATCGCCTATTCCTGTTTAATGAAAGCGATGCGTACTGGCGAAGTGTCTGCGGTGACGCCGTTTAGATATACCCGTTTACTGTTTGGCTGCTCGCTTGGACTGCTGTTCTTTGGTGAAGAGTTCACGGCTTCCATGTTGATTGGTTCGGCGTTGATCGTGTCTTCTGGGCTGTTTATTGGGTGGCGGGGGAAGAAGGTTGTCACAAAGGGGCTAGAAGTTAGTCGCTAGAACGCTGCGCTGCTAGTGGTTAGAGTAAAGGGCTCTGACCCCTTTAATTTTGCTGACCCCTTTAATTTTGACCCCTTTAATTTTGGGTAGGGCCCTTTTTCTGGGGTTAAAGCACAAAAAAAGGCCCGCTCAATGAGCGGGTCTGTTCTTTATAATTCGATGGTATCAGCGGCCGGACTCGAACCGACACGCCCGTGAAGGCAAGGGATTTTGAATCAAATAGTACGTGGTATATCTCAGTAGATTTCAGTGGATAGTGAAGGAAAGTTTAAACAGCTTTACTGTAGTTTCTTAGATTCTATTTGAGAGTGCTATATCGTTATGCGCACAGAATCCGCACAGGTTTTTTTATTTTAATGGACAGGACATACCGGGTTGGGTTGATTTACGATATGCCCTGTCAGCTTATTCACTTGCAAGCTTCTGTAGATAATTCAATAGATCCATCTGTTGCTGTAAGGTCAACTTTCCGATCATCGCTGGCATCGGTTCGTTCATTCGGACCTCGCCGAGGTGGTGTCTTCTCATGATATCGCCGCTGTGCATCTGTTCAGGGCCCATTTTCGAGCCAGGGTGGCCGTTACGGATTTTATGTAATACCTCCCACGGATTCCTTCGGGCCAGAGGGCCCAGATATTCAGGCTTCAGGTTTGATCCGAAGTTAAGGTCTTCTCCTTCATCTCCATGGCATCGGCTGCAGTATTCTCCGTATAGCACTTGTCCGTTGATTGCATCACCGTCGGCTTTTTTGCTATTAAGACCGATGGTGTTCGACATGTCTATCTGTCCTTCACTGATGAAGGTAGCAATTAGGTTTAGAGCATGTTTGTTCAGAAAGCGGTCATATTGATGGGTTGTATCGGTTAATAATGCGCCAATCTGAGCTGGGTCTTTTCCCTTATAAGCAGTAACTCCCTTAATGCCGGTATAGTGGCTTCCTGTCCCATACGCCCCTTCTATACCAGCATAATCCCAACCATGGCACTCTTTACAGCGCCAAGTGGTAGCTCCAGACTTTTTAGCTGTAGCTGGGTAGGCTGGATGTGTTGTTGATGGCGCGGCAAGATCTAGTTCTGCCCACCACTTGTCGTAAAGCCGCCCCCCAATTGCCGCAGGATTTTTTCGCGTGATGGATTGTTCGCTACAACAATCTGCCAAGGATGGCATGCTAAGTAAAAGCAGCACAGGTATGAGTATATAGGTTCGTAGATTAGGGCGATTAGACATTACCTTAACTCCTTAAGTTCGGTCTAGAGGAGTATAGTCTCTCTTTTGATAAAGCCGGATTATAAGTATCAAGGGAGGGAGTGTTACTAGATTTGCTGATTTGTTTAGTATCCGATTGTACTGGAACTCGTATCCGGATCGTTATGCCTTTGAAGATTAGAGGCTTAGGGTAAAAGTGCTGCTACCTGTTTTTATTGCTGTGCCCTTTTCTGGCTCGCGGCCACCTAAAAAAAGTATGGGTGTAAGCCTATCGATTGGTAATTGCACTTCTCTAGGTCTATTTTTAGTTTGTCTCTTAAGTGGATAGAGATCAATAAGATGCTTTGTCATGAGGAAGCAGTTATGGAATTCATTACCAAAGGCGATACGATTAAATGTGTTCGTCAGATCAAAGACAAAGTTTCAGGTAAGGAAAACCACATCACAGTGGCCTCATTCAATGCTCAAGTTGACCGTCTTCCCCCCCATGTTGCTGCAGAACTCTTCACTGAGGAGGTAAAAGAGCTAGTGTTATGGCTAGAGGATCGTACTAAATTACAATCCCAATTAGCGAGACAATCCATAGATGACACCATTCTAGAATCACTCCCCTTTATACTCAGGCAAGCAACCCAAGCACTTGAAAATTTGGAACGGTTGGACTTGATGCTCTATCGTTCAATCAATGAAGGGCTGTCTGACCTATCTGAAGTGCTCGATAAAACTGAGCGTTTTACTTCTACTCACAAAGTTGGTTCGATGAAGATGCAGAATAGTGAGGAGCAAAAAGAAAGGTTGTATACAATCAAGAAGGATATCGAAGAAAACGAATGATACCCATTCTTAAATGTGTCGCTGATTATAGCTATTAGGGTAAAGTTCCTATAGCGCATTTCCTCAGTTGCTTGAAGGTTGAATGTGCTCCAGAGCGAAATTAGGTTTCATTGGTCAAGGCCTTTATCTAATAACAGACCAAATTGCTGGATATGCCAGCAATGACAGCATCAGCATAATAGTATGTATCGCAGAATTCGGCAGAAGAAATTACTGTAATGAATACAAAGTGATGGTCAGTTTTACTTGAGCTCTGGAGTATCCGGTAAAAAGTTCGGTTTTGATTCAGTTAGCCGAGATACGAACAAACGTTTCAGAGATACTTTCTTCTTCGTAATGTTTGTGAAGGTAACTCTGCATTTCAGTGGTAGAAAGTAGAGTGGTTATACGTTTCCACGTTTGTCGTTTTCGGTCAGTACATTCAAGGGAAGGTTTGTAACATGCCCATAAGTCATTTTCTTGCCTAGGGAAGCGAGATACGCACAAGGCATCATTAATATATTCTAACATGGTGAGTTATTCCTTTAACTTCAGTAGAGCCATTATTGCCCAAGCAATTAACAATTTGCTTGTCTGGCTTTCATAAATAAGCATTCTTCCGCAGTTAGTGATCTTTGGCTGCAGTACAGAATAGAGTTTATAAATTCAGAGGGAATAGGGGGTAACAGAAGTTGTGTTTATGGAAGAGCATGGCGTGTAGCCATGCTCTAAATAGAGTTAAACTATTTCGGTTTATATAGCGCGGATATTCTCTGCTTGTGGGCCTTTTTGGCCTTGTGTTACCGAGAATTCAACTTGTTGGCCTTCCTGAAGACTTTTAAAACCTTCACCAGTAATAGCGCTGAAGTGTGCAAAAACATCAGGACCAGATTGTTGCTCGATGAAGCCGAAGCCTTTTTCATCGTTGAACCATTTAACTGTGCCAGTAATTGTATTAGACATAATTTTTATCCTATTTTCGGAAATAAATGAGCCGCCTGAGTTCAGGCAGATAAATGCAGGAATGTTTACGGTGTACTTATGAAAACAGGACGAGGAATTGAGAAAACTTCGAAATGACGTGCATAAATAGGAGATAAAGCATCAAGCTGGTTAAATAATATACAGTTTCCTATTGTAGGTCAATTTTTTATTTTGGGTATATCCTAAAAGCTGTAGCAATGAGTCTAATGCTAGGTAACAACAGAGGGTGGCTTTAAAGAGCCTCCTTGGTGGCAGTTGAGTAACTGTAAGGCTATCCATCAATCACTCCCTTTCAGAAAATAGGCTAGGCTAAAGACAGCCTTCGCCATGTGGAAAACGAAATAATGATTCAGACCCTGAATGACCCTTATCTCATGGAGGAGATTGTAGACACTATTCCAGATCCTTTGTTGGTTCTCGATGGTGATTTGCGGGTTGTGTATGCGAGTAAAAATTTTTATAAGTCGTTTTATGTCACTGAAGAAGAAACTGTTGATCAATACTTATATGCATTAGGCAATGGACAATGGAACATCGCAGACCTTATCGGTCTCCTGAATGAAATATTACCAAGCCAACAGTGCGTAGAGGGGTACGAGATTCAGCATGAGTTTTCCCATATCGGGAAGAAAGTGATGCGTTTGAACGCCAGAAGGGTTGTATCTCCCAATTATTCAACTCCCAGAATACTACTTGTAATAGAAGATATTACAGAGAAGAAGGCCTTAGAAGAAAAGCTGGTAGAGATGGCAACAACAGACCAGTTAACAGGTCTTTACAATAGGTATAAGTTTAACGAGATTTTAGATGACCGTATTCGATTATCTAAGCGTAGCCAGCAAACAGTGGCGTTACTGAGTATTGATTTAGATTTATTTAAGGTAGTGAATGACCGTTATGGGCATCAAGTTGGTGATGAACTTCTTAAGTCAGTGGCACACAAAATTTGTACTCACATCAGAACCACCGACACACCAGCTAGATTGGGGGGAGATGAATTTGCCATCATCGTTTTTAATCCACATAGTCTTGATGAACTAAAGGTTCTGATTCAGCGGATAATTGATCATATTTCCACCCCTGTTGTGCTTCAGGGGAAAGAAGTCGTGGTTGGGGCTTGTATTGGGGTTAGTCTTGCCCCGATACATACTACGGATAAGGAAGAATTGATTAAATTTTCTGATGGAGCGCTGTACAAGGCTAAGGAAAAAGGTACTAACCAATTTCTGATATACGACGAAGCTGTGTGGTAAGTATCAGGGGAGCAGCTAATTGATCACAATAGCTTCATTCATTATATTGCAATCATCGCTTAAAAAAGACAGATCTAACTCTGCAGCAGTTCACTTCAGAAACGGTGTCGATCCTTTAAGTAATATTTGATTGCAACGACCCAAGAAGACAGCAGGATCAGTATCGCCAGCTTGTCATACTTACGCATGAACTTCTCTGAAATTACTGCCTCCAAGGCTTTAAATTGCCCCTGTAACTCGAAGTTGGATATTAATATGCTACCAACGATGGCTACCCCAATAGAACACACCATACCGGCTATAAGTACTCGCTGAATGCGTTTAGACATGATGACAATGTACAGAATGTCTGCCAACCAATTAGGCATAAAGAGGGCTCCTGTCCTGACTCAGTTGAGTATCAGACTCTGATTCAGAAGCTTCTAAGCCCCAGACATCCGCAATGTCTAAACAGTCCCAGCCATCAGCCTGACTATACATCCAGAATCGCTTGCACTTGCTGCATCTGAAGATACTACTGTCGGGAATGCTGCTGATTAGGGAAAGGCATTGAGCAAGTCTTCTGTGCTTGTTAAGTGGGTGGTTACAATCACAATCTTTAATGTCTTCCATGACAAATTCTCCATCTTGCTAGGTACGAATATCATAACGGATAAGTACCCATATAGATCTAGGTATTTTTCTGATTTTAATCAATGGGTTTCAGTTAATGCGATTGATAGATAGCTATGTAAATTGAATCAGAATAGGATCATTCTTTTCCTTCGCCTGTTGTTTTACTGGATGCTCAATGGACATAGACGATCCAAAACTCGCCAAGCTTTTAGACGAATTAGCAAAGAAGAAAAAGCGTTCTACTTCAGAGAATGCCAGTCCTGACAGTTCAGGCCACAGCTTTTATGAGGGATTCAAACAGCCGGGGCCTCAAAATCAAGAGCTGTCCACACCAGAGTTCAAATTCCCTGAAAGCTCAGATTTCACCTTTAGTGATGAATTCAAGTTACCTGATTCGCAAAATTGGAAATTCGATTATGGCGAGTTCAGTCTGGATAAAATCGTTCCTAAGAAGAAAAAGCGCAAGTATGTCGACAGGTTGAATATCCCGATCTTAGCGATAGATACTGAATACGTACTGCATGAAAACGGCAGAGATAACATCATCCTCTGTTATACATACGCTATAGGAGTGGATGAGAACTATACGACCGGGATTATTGAGACTACCAGTAAAGGCAAAGACGGTCGTATAAAGCTTGCTCAGCTGCTTATAACAGCCATTGAACATGGGTTAGCAGAAGAAACGTTGGATTCATGGCCTGAATCACTCCTGTTCTGCGCCCACTTCCTCAGAGCTGATCTATTCACCCTCTCAGACGCATTTACTGATATTAAAACCAAGGTGAAGGGCGTAAGAAAATCGGTAGCTAGTTTAGGTGATACATATGGCGTGGACATTGATGAGTTAGCCGATCGTATTGTCACGCATGAAGAATTCACTAGATATGACTCAAACAGTAAAGAACGCACTGTAGAAGTTCTGTTTTACGACAGCATGTTGTTATCACCTGCAGGTAAGGGGTTAGCAGATGTTGGCGAGCTGGTGGGCTTAGAAAAGCTAGAAATCCAGCCACCATACTCAATTGAGCGAATGGATGAATTTCAGCGAGAGAAGCCTGAACTATTCAAAGAGTATGCTATCAATGATGCCGAGATCTCATACTTACATCTGCTGAAAATGATCTACTTCGTTGTGGATGATCTAAACCTTAAATCACTGCCTTACACAATCGGCGGTATGGCGACGAAGAAGTTTTTAGGTGAGCTAGGGGATGATTACCGCAAAGCATTCGGAATAAGGGAACTCTCTAAAACTATATGGCCAAAAGCTGGTGGAAAGCCCCGCACAGTTAAAGGGGATGCCCCTGAGCCTGCAAGAGCCATACTCGAGCAGTTTGCAATTGAGTGCTATCACGGCGGACGTAATGAGTGTTTCATGACGGGACCTACAGAAGAAGGTCAATGGAATGATTACGATGCGCCTTCCTGTTACACCGTTATCCTGAATGATTGCCGTCCACTGGATTATGACCGGTTATACATAGAGAAAAATCCAGAAAAGTTGGCGAAAGATGTCTGCGCCCTAGCCAGAGTAAAGTTTAAGTTCCCGGAAGGTACGCGCTTCCCCTGCTTACCGGTAAATACTGAGAAATATGGACTTTATTACCCTCTAGAAGGTATCTCATATTGCACCGCGCCTGAAATCGCTGTCGCGTTGGATATGCAGTGTGAGCTCACTGTCTTACAGGGGTTTATCATCCCGTGGCAGGGTGAGGGAGAAAGCGTCTTCACCCCCTTCATGAAGTTAGTCAGGGAAAGCCGTAATAAGCATGTTAAAGGCGGGTTCGAAGAACGTTTATGGAAAGAAATAGGTAACAGCCTATACGGAAAGCTAGCACAGGGGCTTTCAGGCAAAACTGCATTCGATGTGGCACAGGGTATAAGCAGTAAAATCCAGCCCTCCCAGATAACTAATCCATACTTCGCAGCGCATGTAACTGGCTTCGCTAGGGCGTTAATGTCAGAGATGCTGAATGGTATATCTGAAGATAAACAGGTTGTCAGCGTTACTACAGATGGCTTCCTCACCAATGCAGATTTGGATAAGGGGGAAATCAAATTAGATGGACCTATCTGTTCCAGGTTCAGGCAGCTGTATCACAAGATTGATTCTGACGGCGGTGAAATCCTAGAGTTAAAACACAGGGTTAAACAGCTTATAGCAATGAAAACTCGAGGGCAGTTAACTGCTGAAGAGGAAGATGGATTTGAACCTGTAATAGCAAAAGCAGGCATTCAGGTTCCTAGCCATGTCGAGAATCAGCATGAATACATGTTAGACCTTTACCTAAATCGAAAGCCAGAAGATAAGGTGCCTTATACAGCACTCACATCTAGTCGCCAGCAGTTCCTGTTTGATCGGGATATGGTCAGTGAAACAAAAGAAATTCTGCTTAATCTGGAGCCAGATTTTAAGCGCCAATTGACTAACCCTCGAATGGTAAGCGTTAGGGGTAAGACACACATCGCATTTGATAGTGTTCCACATAAACAGCGTGAAGATGGTGAATTCTGCCGCCAACGTTTAGAGCACTGGCGTAAAGAGAATTGCCTTAAGACCATGAAAGATTGGGAAAAATTAGAAGAATATATATTGATCGCAAAGTATACGAGCAGTTCTCGGGTCTCCCCCCGTATGGGTGAAACATTAGACCAATTTTTCATGAAAATGTTCTTAAGGGTTTATACGAACCAGCTTCTTAACTTGAAAAAAAGAGGCACCTATAAACAGCTTGCAAGCCTTCTTGCCACTCAAGGTTATGAAACAACTGATAAGAAAATAGGGCAACAAAAAGCCAGAGTGATTGAGTATGGGATCATCCCAGTAACTGACAGGACGATCCGCTTTCTCAAATTTATTCTGAGTGAATTCCCTGACTTCGATTACTTACCGATGTTCGTTGAAGAACAAAGAGGTGAGATAGCAGAAAAGCTATAAAGGCCATGTGGCTTCAGCTTAAAAGAAAACGGCCCATAATGGGCCGTAATCTGATGCGGTGGGTAGTTTTAATGCCCAGCTTTACAAGCTGGATGTATCAGCTTCAACTTCAGTTTCAGAGCCTGCAACTGCAACTGTGGCATCTGCATTTGCAGTTGTAGCTTCTGTAGCTGAGTCTTCATTTTCAGAATTCTTAGATTCTGCTTTCTTACCTTTTACTGTTAAGCCGTATGCTTCCCAGTCGATTGGTTCTACGTTATCACCCATATTTCCACTATAAACGCGATCAGAAACCAATTTACTGACTTCTTTACGTAGATCGGGGTCCTGTACTTCAATCCAGCACATTAGATCACCGTTCGCGTTAAGGATGGCTACCCCTTTATCAGTAGGTGTAACAACATCCGCCTTCAAAGTGTTGAAAACCCCATCAGTGGTTTTCAGCATAGTGTTAATTTTTTTACGAGCCATAATGATTCTCCTTCAATAAATAGAAAACCACCGCATCATGACTGTTAACCTCTAGAGCTACTTTCCAGTAACGCTGAAAGGTCCGGTTTACTTCTCTGCAGCTTCAGCTCTTCAGTCCTCTGCTGCTCTTTTTCCTCCTGTTCCTTAATCCATCTCCAGAGAGCGGATTTCCTGATAACTAGTGGGGAGTTTTTAGCTCCGCCAAGTTTGAAGAACGGGGGACTATCCCACGGTCTTCTTGAGTGATTCGTCCTGAGTGTCGAGACGGGAATCCCTGTTATTACAGAGACTCCGTCCAGATATAGGATCGTGTCTTCACAGCTACACATTGCCTGTCTCCATACTTGGTACAGGGGCTAGTTTGCTAGAGAGCTAGTGAGATCCTGAGTCGATTTTGGGGAAATTGGGGAGGTCTTTAGTGATAACTGATGCAGCCCCCTGAGTTGCAGCATTCAGAGTTGATTGCTGAAAGAATGCATAGCGACTGGAGGTAACATCAACGCTGCTGTGACCTAACAGTTTGCTGCTGCAATGGATATCGTTAGTGTGCTCCTGCACTGCTGACCCAAAGCTTTTACGCAAACAGTGAATAGTTAACGGTGCCTGAGGAAATAAGGGGTTAATGGCATACTTAGCCCCTGTCGTGGCGATCTGCGCACGCTCGCAGATACGTTTAAACGCACCTACGGGATATTTAATATGGCCAGCCTCTCCTCTATGTGACGAGAAAACATAGGGACTATCTGATGGTGATAGACTGAGAGCCTTTTTCAACACCCATCTTGCCTGATCTGATAGCGGAACCACCTGTTTCTTTTTGCTCTTAGTCTTAGTGAACGTCAGAGATGACAGGTCAGGCATTAAGTCAGCTTTCTGCAGCGAGATAATGTTCCCAATTCGCCCACCGGTGAGTAGCGCGAGCAACAGAGCGAGAACGTGAATAGACTCAACTTCTTCCAAAGCGGCAACTAAAAAGGCTGGTAGTTCCTCATTAGTTAAAATCCGTTCTACAACATTATCCTCTGTGAATTTCTCAATAGCAGAGCATGGGTTACGATTCACTACCCCGAATTTAATACCCAGCGAAAACGAGCGATGCATCAATGATCGGACACGGTTGATTGTGGCATTGGATAAGCCTTTTTGATGCATGGCATTGAGCACTTTCAGGCAGCTGAAAGTTGGCAGCTCTGTGAATGCGTCAGAACCCAGATAAGGCTGAACATAATGCCTGTATTGCTGTTCTGTCTTCCTCCAGTCGGTATTACGCTGTTTCACGTACTCAAGATGTATCTGGAAGAAAAACTCATCATAAGTAACACAGCTATAGTCAGGACCTTGGATATTCTTCTGCTGTCGAAGCCATTCGTCACCCAACCTCTCAAAGGTCTTTAGATCCATTTCAGGGTATGTACCCAGAGTTTTACTAGGACGGCGGTTGTTGATATTCGCTCTAACAGCAAGTGATACCCTGTTTTTATGTACTCTCACGCGCAAGTGATGCTTACCTATTGCCCGGTACTCCGTATCCTTATCATCAATTCGCTCAATATTATCCAGAGCCTTCTTCGTCAGCTTGATGTCGTAATACATCTCGTATCTCCTGTTCAAATCAGTGAAATACAAAATTTACTCATGCTATCTTTTGATCCTGAGTCGGTTCTGGGAAGAAAAGGGTAATGGCACGTATTGATAGTACTGAGGCACTAAAACCTCATGAGAAAGCGTTGAAACAGCTACGCTTGGACGAGAGCCTACATCAGCTCTTACGTGCGACATTAGGCATTGAAGAGTTCCCAAGTAATCTTCTGGATCTATTAGAGAACAGGCCTGTTAAACAGGTGGATCAAGTATCGAATTACCTGTCAGCCCTGGAATTGAAGAAGCTACCGCCGGTTAAAACGGTTCATGAAAAAAGCCAACTAACTGCAAGATGGGTAAAAGACGACGGTGAATTAGTAATCCAAGATGAATCCGCTTACGCAAAGCAGCTTGATCACTGTGCTAATATCATCTGTCCTGACTGGCTAGGTATTGAAGATGAAATTCCAGTTACCATCCTGATACCTACAACAGCGCAGGAGGTGCCGGAGAAAATAACGGGATCAGAGTCCAACTGGGACTTTATATCAATCCAGCTACCGGAAGAGCAGGATCTATTGGCAAGCAAATTATTATCCCGAGCTGATAGGGCAAATATAGCGGTACGCCTTTATTTATCGCTGCAGTTTTTAGGGATGGTGAGTGCTCAGCAATCGGCAAGAAACGGAAGCCGGATTTGCCAAGAACTCCTAGCTTCATTTCAGTTATCCAAATACTTCTCTTATCTGGATGGTGCAGACGTCAAGGGGTGGGCAAAAAAGCAAAAAAGAAAAGTTGAACTCGAAGAAAATCAGTTACAGCGGCTCCAGGCTAAGATTCAAGCCTTAAAAGGGAAGCGGGAAACAGAAGCACAATTCAATGCTCATCAACGAAAGGTGAAAGAGTTATCTCAACGGATAGCCATGGTTGAAAGCGAGATTGAGGCTCTAGGTTCAGTTAAAAAGCCGACGCGAATTAAACCCAATAGCAAATCAGCTTTTTATTACTCTATCCCAGATATGACACTGAAACGCTTAGGGTTAATGACAGAAAATAAAACTGATGCAATAACATTTCCTGCATTAGCTCCCACCGTAGTGTGTCCCAAATACACTTCTGTACGCTTAGGGTTACCGAAAGAAAAAGACCCTACGTCTACGTTTAGGACTGCAAAACAGCTAAGAATTATGCTGTCGTATTTATGCCCGATGACCAGTGGTACAGCGATCACCTTTCGTGTGCCAAGGTGGACAAATGGTGAAGAGCATGAAAAGGGAATTACGTCACCAACACTGATACTCCCTGAAGTATGGTCAGACTTAGCACTCGGACTGAAAAAGCACACGAATAACAAAACTATCCAGTCGATGAGCACGGAAAGTTACGAGAGTAGCGGATTACAGGAAGATTTCGAGTCTGCAATCTATGGGAATTACGATACTAGAGAAGACGAGTTGCTACGTGTATTACCCACGATTGATAACCAAATCGCGAAAGAATTTTGAATACATGTATATATACCCCTATAAAACAATTCAAAAAACGTATAACTGATTGAAAATCAAGAGGTAATAAAAGTACGCTCGGCCTAAAAAATGTTAATGGCTACCAGATTAGCCGGTGTTGGTACCTTTCAAATCTTTTCAGGTTTATGCCGTCAATACTCGTCGTCTTCCAGCAACTCTCGATATTCCCAAGCTTCTGTAATCGGCTTAGTCGCGTATTCAAGACAGGCTTGTTTTAACCGGTCGCATAACAAGCCCTTAGTCTCTGTATCTATGCCTTCGAGCTCTTCAAATGAAGAAGAGAAATCCCAACCATTAAGTACATTACTGAATGCAGTAATCGCCTCTTCAGGTGAGGAAACTTGGGCAGTAAAGCCACTAGCCGAATCCCTAAATTCAAAAGAGCTAGGAGCGGTTTCCTCAAATGAAAATTCAACCGCATATTCCATGTTATCCGCTGCAAGATCATCCCAGTCCCAGCTAGTATCATCCCAGCTAGGTTCACCGATTGATTCTTCAGTTAGCTCATCATTACTGGGATTGAAGCTGTACAGATATCTGCGCGTGATCATGGCAGACATCTTGAAACCTTGTTCAGACCTTGAGCCGCCTACACCGCTGTGCCGTTCCATCTCGAAGGAAACAATACCGTTATCATCTACCTGAATTTTCTCCGCTCGTTTCAGAACTTTGTCCACGGATAAGCCAAATGCACGTGTGTTTTTCTCGAGGTAGGCACTTAACGGCGATAGAAGGGATGTGCTCACGAATAGTCTCCTTACTCCATGGAAGGGGAATTGAAATACTGTGTTTACGTCGGTGCAGTATTTCGTGAGATATAAATAAAGTCCATGGGTTTCTACTGATCCTTATCAAACATCTATCAAGATCAGTAATGGCTCCTGCCAATTAACGGCGGTGAGGTTTATAAGGGTTCCCTTTGGTAGGTCTAATAACCCAAGAAGCATCGTACACAAGCGATGTGATTACTCAGTCAGTTAGAAAAGGTATACACACTCGACTTTGACTGAAGTTAGCACCTGAAAGAACCAACAAATCGTTATAACTGCCCAGCAGAACCAAACCGGTTCGGGCTGGGATTGTAATGATTTATAGGACATCAGGTGCTAAGCATGAACTCTATCCACTTTAAGCTGACAGATGGTCAGCACATCAGCGATCTCAACCTTCAAATCACTCCTGATAGTTATGTTACCCATCTGTGTGCAGATACAGGCATGGGTAAATCTACATGGGTGATTGATAACCTATTCCAACAGGGTAATACCCTGTTCGTTGTGCCTCAACTGGCGCAGATTAAACAGTTGGAACACAAATACAGTGAACGAAAAGACATGGAATTCATCTACGGTGGTAACACAGAGTTAAGTGATTACCCAGCCAATATCGTCTGTACCTTTGACCAATTGAGAGCTATCCAATCAAAAATCCATTGTCACCATTACACGCTGGTGGTTGATGAGGTTCATAAGCTCTATCAGGCCGCGAGTTATCGGACAGAAGCCGTCTCCCAGATAGTCGATGCCATCATGGAAGAACGGTTTAACAACGTACTGACCATGAGCGCAACATTCACGCCTGAGCTGGTTCCTTACCGGATAGATTCATGGATAGAAGTTAGCAGAACCCAAACCGTAGCTAGACAGATTAGGCTCGAACTTTACCCTGATCTCTATTCCATGGAAGAAGAGGTGATCTCACAGATCGATAGTAGTGAGCACGGCCCTATCGTTGTCCGAATCAATAGCAAGAAAGATATCATTGCCTATCAGAAGGTACTGGAGAAAAGAGGGCTGAATTGCCTCGCGGTTAATCGCGATCTACAGGCTACAGAAGCTGTATCTGCGATGCTCAAAACTGAAAGCCTGGAAGGCTATGACGTGATACTCACCACCAGTTTGCTGGATGAGGCTATCAATATTCAGGATGAAATCATCAATGAACTGATTGTCTTCAATAACCAGATCCATCCTGAAGAGTTGAGACAGTTTGTCGGTCGATTCAGGAACTGTAATCCGAAGGTAAGGCTCTGCTTACCGAAATACTTACTGACCGGCAAAGCCAAAGACCTCAATCAGGTAATGAAATCCAATGCCTCAGTTGTTAATGCTGCAGAACAGTTAGCCGAAGTGATTTTAATGGAATGTGACGCACTCCAGACAGTCCGTAAAGCTAATGAGACATTAAAGGCGCTTTTCAGTTTCGAGCCATTGCGACTCAAGTATGGCAAAGTCGCTGCGAACGACGCGGGGGTCATGGCTAAGCTTTATCAGGCAGATATCAATCATTGCTATCACTCGCTCACTACGTTGGAGAAGGCAATCAAGCGTACATTCCGCAATATAAGCTGGGAGATGGAGGAGGTTGATTGTGGGGGGGATGGTAAAGACGCGGCAGCCTTCGATGCCGCTTATGAAGCTATTGCTGATGACTGGTTTGGAGCATTGAATAACTGTAAATCCGCTGTTAGTCAGGAAATCGCAAAACAAAAGAAGGGACAGTCAGCTATGAACACAAGCGAAGCATTAGCGACGTGTTCTAAACGGTTTTCACCTGAGTCATTGGAGCTGGGAATTCTTCAGAACTGGTGGCAATTACATACAGAAGTGATGCCCGATCTGTGGGAGGCGTTTGATGCCATAGAGCAGGATCGAGCAGTGAAAATCTGGCAGTTCCACAATTCTGCTCGAAGTAACCTATACATCGAACCGTTATTACTCCAGTTAAAGCAAGTTCCTATCGGTAAAGCAATGACCTTGGATGAAGCCAGAGAATGCATACTGAATGCATTACGCCAAGTCAGTAAACAATATCCTAATTTTAAGGATCTTGTAGCCAGCTCAAGTCTCTCTGGCGTGACTGTAAAGCGCAACAATCACTTTGACGTTACGGATCGGTATGTACGCTTTATCTTTCGTGAGTACACAGCAACGCGCCCGGTGCGATCAAATAACAAGGACAGAATCGTATTTAACGGCATCGGCCCGTATGGCTATAGATATCGAATCGTGGAATCAGGGGTAGATACTAAAAAGAATAAGAAACCAGTTAAAAGGCTTCGTAGAATCAAGCCCGCCGCTTAATGTTCAGTCATGTACTTAACCCGGAATCCGGGTTAAGTACTTTGTGTCTAGATGGCTCATTTTGATTGCTATTGTTCGAGGAATTGGCGAATGAGCAACCTGACTTGCTGGCTGACAGGCCTAGCTTCATTCTCTGATGCAATTCTTAGCAACTCTGCCTCCTGTTCTGTCAGATAGAAGCTCATGCGTATCTTGGTCTTGGCTGCTCTCGGCCTACCACCAACTGAATGTTCGAGCTGTGCTAACGTCTGTAACTTCATTTTCCGCGCTCTCCGATTGCAGTGATACGGTCATAAACAGCATTATGTTTTTGAACTGTTTTCTGGAGCATGTAGAGCCCTTTAGTGTTCTGGATATTAAGAAGCCATGCGATTCCGTCACGACTTATACGGTCAAACAAAGTGGTTTCCCGAATTGAGTAAATAGGTGTTCGTCCTACGGCTGACAACAACTGATCTCTCGCAGCTTCATGTTTCTTCTGGTCCCTGAAGTGATTAATGATTATCACAATGGGCTTACCAGCATCCTGAAGCAATTCATACGTTTTTAGCGTAGCTGCGATACTGCGAGAATCTGTACGCGTAGGAATGATGATTACATCGCAGAAGCGGGCTGCATGCGCGATCTTTGTGTCTAGCAGAGTAGATAGCGCCCCAAGGTCAAACACTGCATTTTCCAGTTGAGCCAGATCAGCGGGAATTTTTTTCTTGTTGAGAGGGATCTGTATGAAATCCTCTATCGCAGGTGGCGTGATGTCATTAGTGATGTACTGACTTCCAGTATGGGCAGACAAGTTAACGGAGATTGAACTCTTGCCAACTCCTCCTTTCATGGAGGTTACTAGGTACTTCATGGTGATAACCAGGCAAATTAATAGAATGGCAAAATTGCCGCTATTAATTTGTTGGGCTAGCGGGGACCAAGTTTAGTACTAAACTAGCCCTTCCTCGTGATTATCTGCTGCTTTCCATTCCGGATGTATATGCTGTGATCTTTTGTCTAATTTGGGTTTGGCTATTACTTACTTGGGTGATGCGATGAATATCAAAGTAGGTACCCGAGCTTAATAAAATCATCATTATTCTAGGTACCGACAGCGCCAACAGCTACAAGTAGGATTACGTTGTATTGATAAATAAGGAGATACACTTGATGGCAAAATCAGAGCATTTAGCAATTCAGCAATGCGAGGACATTCTAACTCAATCTAAGAGTTACAATATTGAGCATTCAATCCTTCCCAGTGAGAACATAGTCATAGATAGATTGCTAGAACAAAGAGAAAATATGGCAATAGTCTACTCTGAGCTTGTTGATAAACTGAACTACCAACAGATTGATCTATTTCTGTCGTTGGTTTTAAGCAGGGCTGCGTTTTGGAATCCCGAAAAAACTAGAGCCTATAGAGAAGGCAGAAAATCCCTTATCGAAACAAATGCAAAAATAACTGAAATTGCTGCTGAATTGTCCTGTTTATTAGAGAGGCGTGACGAGCTGAATAACTCTTCAGGTTTCTATTGTAATAGTGAATTCCATATTGCGAACTTAATAGAGAGGGCTTCATTTAATAATCCTCGGTTTGGTGGTTTTTTAAAAGAACCTTTGAAGTGTTTAAGGAGGCAATTCGACTTCAAATATTGGCCCAGCCTAAAAGATATAATAAATGTGATTGCAAATGATGCGGGTAGTGCTGAGATCACCGCAGCTGATCCGCTAACGGATGCTTCAACCACTTCTATCCGAGAGTCAAAGAAAGACTTCCTTCGTGCATTATTCGCAGGAATTGATGAGAACAGCCAAGGATATAATGGCCTTATACCTAAGGCATTTAAACTGTCACATGCAGCATTGGCGGAAATTATGAATTGTGCTTTAGATCTTGATGCTGATGAGTTGGTGGATGCAGGGTATATAAAAAGAGCACTGCAAGATATTTAATCCTGACTATTTCCAACTGATATTAGCGGCATACTTATGCCCCGTTTCAGTCCATAGCAGGGCTGAAAATTATGGTTATAAATCTTATACAGATTGGTGAGACGTTCTATGAGTTCATTGGAAAGTTAGACAGCTAATGCCAGTCAGTTCCCCTTAAAAATAATGAATAAAAAGACTACTTAGCGAGACTGACTGAGACTAAGTGATCAGTTGCCGAAGGCAAGGGATTAGAAATTCACTTCAAGGATAAATTGAGGAGAGAAGAAGCTCTTCATATCTTGTTGCGCCGCTTGGCGCGGCGCAAGAGAAAAAAGAAGTAGGGGAGCGAGCTGGCGCTCGCTCCGGTCTATAAACTTACTTTTTCTGGTTCGTTTTCGGATTGTCTCTGCTGCTCAAACTCCATCGCTTTAATGACGCAAGCCATCAGTAATGAGAGCCCAAAAGTAGCTCTGGGGGATAAATCCAATCGGCCGATATCATCACCCGATTGAAGCTCTTTTAATGCAGACAGCGCACTGATTACATTGATATAGGTATCAACTGGCAAGTCTGCAATCAGAGGGTTGTTACTCATCGACTTTCTCCACAGTTACCTCAACGTTGAAAACGCTTAGTTGGTAGTAGCTGATGAAGTTCCCCTGAAAAGTGCTGAAGAGCTCTTCGGCTTCTATCAGGGTCACAGGTCTGGCATAACGAACTTCGCAGATGTCTGCATGAATGTCGAAGTCTATCTCTTTAGCCAGTTCGGTATTCCAGCCGGATCCAACAAAAGAAAAGTCTGTCAGGTAATCCAGTTCGAATCCGGACTGATGGCGAGACAAGCCAATCTCCACAGGGTGATTGCCTCCAAGTTCAGGTGAGTAGTCCGGATCTCTGAAGTTGAACACAATCGAAGTCGTATCACTTACTGGATCTAGACCCGGATGTGCCTTATCCAATTCATCGTTCAATAGTTCGATCAGTTGATGGGAAACAGGCAGCACTAAGCCGTCCGTTAAAATTGGCAGTTTCATAGAAGTAACCTGTTAGATTTAGTGTGTAAGGTGGTGTTGCCGAAGTGTGTGGTATGCGTAGGAAATAACTAGGAACTCCGCTTCAGCAGAGCAGTTGAACGTTTATTAAAGTCATCGGCGAGGACATGCAGAAATGTACTGTTCTCAGAAGGCTTAATTAGCCGGATGTCGGGTGCTCGCAAAATGGCAGCGAGAAAGGAGCTGTTATTGGATGACTTGCCTATCATACATTCCTTCAGCGCTGAGGATTTAAACGGATGACCAGCTTGCCCAGACAGGGTAGTAATTATCTTCTCTAAGGGGATCATCTCGCGCGAATGTAATCCACCTCCATCGGTATCCGAAATTTGTAAGTAGTTCTTTTTCTCTTCAATCTGGCGGGCAAACTGGAAGTAGATCTTTCCGGTCGATTTAGGGCTTAACTTGTCAGCAACACCTCGTTCAATCAAGATTTTGTAATTCTCATTAGGGTTACTGGTCTCTCTTCTCTGCTCAAGCTTTGTAGCGTTGTCAGCAGATTGGGTGGATTTTTGTGGGGACATAATAATCACCTTCAGTTTTCATTTATTAGTGAATTTGCTTGAGATTCATGGTGAGCTCGGACTTGGCTGGAGATTGCTTTTAGTGCTGCTGTGATAACCGCCAAGTCATCTAATAGACCAATCACGGGTGCCACATCAGGCACTGTATCTAATGGATTAACCAGATAGACCAGAGCGGCTACGATGATGGCTTTTGTCTTAGCGGGTACGTCAGCATCCGTGATGAGGACATAGAGCAATGTGGCTTTATAAAGGAGCCCTTTCGCGCCTTTAATCTGTTTAAGTTTGCAGAGCAGTTCGTCTATTGATAGATCAGACATCAGCTAACTCCTGACGGAGAGGACTGTCGTTATGTATCAGCAGATAGATACCGGAGCCTTCATCAGAGAACACCGCTAATGCCAATTGATAATCATCACCAATCGGTACGACGAACTCTGGATAGTCCAAGGCAAACTGCAATTGCACCTGAACTTCATCAGTCGCGGTTCTGAATGTACTGTGATTGTCATCAGCTGTTAGATGAATGAAGACTGTGGGTATCTCTAGCCAGTACTGCTTAGCTAAATCTTCTGAATCAAAGCCCTCTATGAGATGCCTGATAGTTTCAGAGTAGATATCCTCAGTTAAATTGAACGTGCCCTTCTCAGGCCAAGTCGTTGTGATTTGCATGGTTTTCTCCGGGCAATAAAAAAGGCCTTACCCGAAACAGGTAAGGCCTTTAGTTATGGTTGGTTGATGGTTAACGCACGAGCTCGCTGAAGGCATCGCTCACATTTCTCTGTCTCTCAACAGTTTGCTTGCTATATCTGGCAGAAGATTGGATACATAGATGCCCAAGCTGGTACTGAACATCGATAAGTGACTTGCCTGCTGAAACCAAGCAAGAAGCCACAGAATGTCTCAAGTGGTGGGGGACTAAGCCCTCAAAGTCTTTAATGCCTGCATTCTTTAAGACTTTTAAGAAGGCGATGCGGAAGCTGGAGATTGGATTGCCAGGTACGCGACCAGCAAATAGATAAGGATTGCCCGGTACCAGTGGTGTCTCGTTAATAATCTCCATAGCAAGATCTGAAAGATAAACTTCACGGCTTTGGCCGTTCTTAGTCATCGGTAAGTAGAGGATCTGATTCTGCTTATCTAGATGCTCATGCCTGGCTAATCTCAGTTCTCCGCTTCTGCAGCCAGTGACAGCGAGTAGGGCAATAATTCCACCAATCTGCTTATTGGGATAACAGCGAGCTTCAGTTATCACCGCCTTTAACTCTTTAGCGTCCAGAAAGCGCATCCGGATATTGTTCTCCCTGAGTTGCTTCACCTTCATGGCTTCATTGCTATCGATAACATCCATGCGAAGTGCCAGTTGCCCCATACACTTCAACACAGCTATCACACGATTACATGTGGCAGGAGCTAAAGCCTTCCTGTGAGAATTAGCAGAGTTGAGATCCAGTTGAAGTTGCAGAACGTGAGATGCTTTCAGATCTTTAAAGAGCATATGGCCGAATCTGGGTTCGGCATGAAGGCTGAAACGTGTGATTTCATGCTTCCATGAGCGTGTGTGCTTCTTCTGGTAGGGCAGGTAGGTGTTCCAGAAGAACTCTGAAACAGTCGGGTGGTTACTGATCTCTTCATTCTCTGCTTTAGGGTCTATACCTTCAGCAAGCATTGCTCTGTAGCGTTGAGCGGCTTTACGGGCGGTTGCCACATTAATATCAGGGAAGCGCCCCAAAGACAGACTGCGTTTTCGGGATTGAAATACATATCTCAGAAGAAAACGCTTACTCCCTGCTTTTTTACTGGAGAGGCACTTTAGTCCTGTGATCTCAGTATCTGAGAACTCCAGTTCGGTGCTCTTAGCGTTTGATGGGTTGGTTGGTAAAGCCCGGATACGGGCGTCAGTGAATTTGAATCTGGTATTCATGAAACCTCCGGAATTGGATATCCGGAGATTTCATATATAGTTTTTTAACTATTTGTCACGGTAAGTTGTGATGGCAGCAAAGTGCCAGAAGCAGACCTTTTCAAGGTAAGAACTCGGTTGTATTTCCCTTTAGAAAATCCAGGAAAAGATTAACTTTATAAGGCAGGTACTTGCGGGTTGGGTACATGGCATACACTGTCAACTGCGGAAATTCTGCTACCCCTTCAATACGGATAACCTGCTTGTTAGTTACATAAGGTTTGGCAAATATTTCAGGGATCATCTCAATCCCCATGTCCTATGATACAGTTTGTAACATACACTCGGTGTTGGGCAGTATCAGAGCCCAATCCTGTCTGAAGCATATAATGTTTCCTTCTGAAGAAATGCTTAATAATCACCATATTTACTTGTACCCATATGGAGGCAGTCATGGTGCTTCAGTTCTTCCAATGATGTAGAGCTGCCAAGTGATTTATCCTGATTTGCCGAGGTAAAACCACTTCTATCTTAACTAACACCCCGTTTCTTTAAGAAAATCAAAATCTATTCGTAGAAACGATTCATCTTACTCCTCTGACCAGAGCATTAGCTGCTTATAAGTTTTTGATTATTGCATTCTCGTTATAACTTACACGGATTCATTCATTTAAGCCGAAACCAAATAGCTCAAACTCTAATTTTCAGTTTCGAATCATTTTCAGCATTTAGAGTACTTGGCATTATCGATTGAACTCAAAAAAGAGCTAGGTGCTCAGGACCCTATATGAAGCTAAAACTAATTACTCGATCCATAGGCATTGGACTGATGGTTGCGAGCTCATCTTATATTCTTGCAGATACGCATAGGAACTGGAGCCAACAGTTACAACAGCGCCTAGCAGAGTCGCCGCAATGGCAACAACTCGGCAGCCAAGTTATCGCAGCAGAAGCCGAACTGACCGCTGCGCAGCAACCTGTGTATAACCCTGAAATAGAGCTTAGTTACGAAGCTAAGAACGAACGTGCCTATCAGGCTACACTAAGTCAAACTATTGATCTGTTTGATAAGCGAGATACCCGCAGTCAAATAGCCACGCTACAAAAACAAATTACTAAGCTGGAACAACAGCAAAGCGAAAATCAGATTACAGCCAGTGCTCTTACTCTTTTGCTGGAAACTCGTCGTGCTAAAGCCCTGTTGTCTCTCGCAGATGATCAGCTCAAGATCAGCCAACGCCTGATCAAACTAACTCAACAGAGACTGTATGCGGGCGATGCCACCCAGATCGATCTGGATATAGTAAAACTCTCCTTATCCGAGGCATTACAAACGAAAGCGTCTGCACAACAGTCCTTACACAACTATCAGGCTGAACAAACGGTTTTGTTGGGTGATCTAATTCCAACCTTGCCACAACCTCTACCTTATACCCTGCCTAAACAACCGGACTTTACACAGTTAAGCCAACAGCATCTGGCTGTAAGAACTTATGGGGTGAGAACTCAGCAAGCACAGTTAAAAGTGCAGCAATCGGTCAAAGAGAGCAAAGCAGAACCAACCTTGGGGCTGGGGTTTGGACAAGATGGTGATGACGATGTCATAGCACTTTCCATCAGCTTTCCTCTGAATATTCGCAATAGCTATAGCGCTGAAGTTGATGCCGCTAATGCCCGCGCCAAAACCTCAGATTTAGCCTTGGCCCAAGTACGCCTCGATACAGAAACAGCGCTAGAACGCAGTTGGTCCAGCTTGAAGCAACAGCAGTCATTACAGCAAATCTGGCAAAAACCCGGCCAACGCAGCCTTGTGCAATTGAATCGCCAATTGGAAAAGCTATGGAAGCTTGGCGAACTGACAACCACAAATTATCTGCAGAACTTACAGCAACTGAACCAAGCTCTGGCCGCAGACATCAATTTGAATACCGAATCCGATATCCGCCTGATTGACTGGCTTAGTATCAGCAACCAACTCCAAGACTGGTTAGATCAGCAATAAATATTGGCCTTCATCACTGAGATACTCGTTATGCAAAAGAAAACTCTACCTTTACTCGTTAGCAATTTGTTACTAGCAACTCTGGTTGGCAATGCCTCTGCCGGAGACAACCACGCAGCAGCTCAACAGCAATCAATTAAAACACCTACACATCAGCATCAAGACAACGAAAAGCACACTGAAGATTCAAATCATAAGCACGAAGAAGGTCATGATCACGCCGCAGAAACTGAACACCCGCATGAAGAAGGCCATGACCACGCCGAAGAATCCGAGCACCAGCACAATGAAGACCATGATCACGCCGAAGAAGCGGAACACCAACACGAAGAAGACCATGATCACGCCGAAGAAGCGGAACACCAACACGAAGAAGACCATGATCACGCCAAAGAAGCGGAACACCAGCACGAAGAAGGCCATGATCACGCTGAAGAAACTGAATATCTGCATAAAGAAAGTTATGAGAATGCTTCCGCAGAGGAGCACAGCGATGACGACGGGCATGCTCACGGCAGTGAAGATGAACATGGACATGAAGAAGAGGAAGGGACTGTTCATCTAAATGCCAAACAGCAAGCGATGATCGACCTGAAAACCACCAAACTCAAGCCGGTATTGCTAGCAGATAGCCGAATAGTCCCAGGCGAAGTCGTAATTAACCGCTATAACAGCAGCATTGTCTCCCCCCAAGCAGATGTTCGCGTAATTCAGCGCCATGTCATGTTAGGTGATCATGTCGTTAAAGGGCAGCCGTTGGTTTCTCTGTTTTCCGATGAACTTGCAGACCGTTTCTCTGACCTTAAAAATGACGCGAAAGAGTGGGAGATCGTACGTAAACTGGGCAAGAGCCTTGCGGGTAAAAACCGCTATAGTCAGGCCCAAACTAATTTCCAACAAAGTCTGACTAAGGTCAGTGCGTTTGGACTTTCTAACAGCGAGATCGAAAACCAACTGAACCAGCCCAGTAAATATCCTTTAGGTCAGTTTGTACTGAAGGCACCGCATGCAGGTGTAGTACAACAAGATGATTTTCTGATTGGCCAACAAGTCAGCAGCAGCGACCCTTTATTTACGCTGGTCGATGAAACAACGGTCTGGGTGGAAGCACAACTACCACCTAACCTGCCTTTAAACCTGAGCAAGGGCACACCGATCTCTCTCACTGTTGGGGCTGATGCGTATCAGGGGGAGTTGCTGCAATTCGCACATAGCCTGGATGAAGTAACTCGTACCCGTATGGCGCGAATCAGTGTCAATAATCAGGAGCATCGCCTCCACCCGGGACAATTTGCTCAGGTGGTTATGCCACTGGATAAACACACTTGGCAGTTATATCTACCGGAGGCCGCTTTCACCCGCACCCCTGATGGTGACTGGGGTGTTTTTATCGAGCAATCCCCCGGTGAGTATAAATTAGAGGAAATAGAAGTCATTCGTGAAACTGGTGAGGGGCGTGTTATTAAGGGGTTGCCACTAGGTTCTACGGTCGTCACATCGGGTACTTTTTTCCTCGCTTCAGAGCAAGCCAAAGCTGGCTTTGATATCCACAACCACTAGGATTTCGAGATGTTAAACAGACTAATAACCTGGTCAGTTACCAACCGACTTCTGGTGGTAATAGCCGTATTCACTGCGTTAATTGGCAGCGTATTTTTAATCCCCAGACTTAATCTTGATGCCTTCCCTGATGTAACTAATATCCAAGTTGCAGTAAATGCTGAAGCTCCAGGGCTAGCTGCCGAAGAGGTCGAACAGCTCATCACCTTCCCAATTGAGTCGGTTATGTATGCTATGCCTGATGTTGAAGAGGTACGTTCTATCTCTAAAACGGGCCTTGCCGGAATTACGGTTGTGTTTAAGGAAGGTACCGATATCTACTTTGCCCGCCAACAGGTATTTGAGCAACTGCAAGTGGCTAAAGAGATGATCCCAGCCGGTGTAGGTATTCCTGAAATGGGACCAAATACTTCTGGTCTAGGGCAGATCTATCAGTATCTGTTAAAAGCAGAACCTGGCAGTGAATATGATGTGATGCAACTGCGTAGCCTCAACGACTGGGTGGTAAAACTGTTATTAATGCCGGTTGATGGTGTGACCGATGTGCTCTCTTTTGGCGGTGAAGTTCGCCAGTATCAGGTCAATCTGGATGCCGAACGCCTGTTGGCCTACAACATCAATAGCGATGACTTAATCACAGCAATTGAAGCAAACAACCGTAATGCTGGCGGCTGGTACTTAGACCGTGGAGGTGAACAGTTGGTTGTTCGTGGCGTTGGTTGGTTACGTAGCGACCGTCAGGGCTTGCAAGATATTGCTGCAATTCCCCTACAAGAAGTCGATGGAGCTCTGGTCCGTGTAGGCGATGTTGCCACGGTTGAGTTTGGCAGTGAGATCCGCCAAGGCGCTGTAACGATGTCACGTAAAAATAATGACGGTGACATAGAAAATCTTGGTGAGGTGGTATCTGGTATTGTCCTTAAACGTATGGGTAGCAATACCAATACGACTATCCAAGCGATTGAAGAACGGATCGATCTGATCAATCGTGCTCTGCCAGATGGCGTCACCTTCGAAGTCTATTATGATCAATCTGATCTGGTACAAAAAGCTATCAGCACGGTGGTAACTGCTCTAGTTCAGGCATTTATCTTTATTGTGATTATATTGGCGTTATTTCTATTAAACCTGCGCGCAACCTCGTTGGTACTTCTCTCCATTCCACTGTCGGTTGGTTTAGCGCTTGCGTTTATGTCATTTAATGGGATGTCCGCTAATTTGATGTCTTTAGGCGGACTTGCTATTGCCATCGGTATGATGGTTGATGGTGCCGTGGTAATGATGGAAAACATCTTTAAACACTTAAGCCACCCAGACCAACGCCACGAAGGCCATACAGCTCCAGGTACTGAAGACCCATTCGCAGCAAGTAAAGACGACCACGGTATTTCGATACGGATTATCATGGCGGCGAAAGAGGTTGCTCGTCCAGTCTTCTTTGCAGTGATGATTATTATTGTCGTGTTTGCACCTCTGTTCAGTTTACAAGGGGTGGAAGGCAAGTTGTTCCAGCCCATGGCGATCACCATTATTATCGCTATGCTAGCCGCACTACTAGTGGCATTGATCGTTGTGCCAGCCCTAGCCAGTCTACTGTTCCGTAAAGGAATTCGTGAGAAAGAGAGTCCGCTGCTGAAACCAATCGACCGAGCCTACCGCAAACTCCTCAGCAGCGTACTTAAGCAACGTAAATGGTTGCTATCTGCTGCCGGTTTGGCCGTGGTCGGCACCCTGTTATTACTGCCACGCTTAGGTACTGAGTTTGTACCAGAGTTGGAAGAAGGCACCATCAACTTACGTGTTACTTTAGCGCCTTCAGCTAACCTGCAAACAGCTCTCTCAGTAGCACCTAAGTTAGAGCAGGAGATTTTGGCATTCCCCGAAGTGACTTATGCCTTGAGCCGGATTGGCCGAGCAGAAGTAGGCGGAGACCCAGAGCCAGTGTCTAATATCGAGATTTATATTGGTCTCAAACCTGTAAATAAATGGACTAGCGCCAGCAATCGCCGTGAATTACAGGAATTAATGCAAGAACGCCTTGAAGTGCATCCCGGCTTGTTATTCACTTTCTCACAACCTATAGCAACCCGTGTAGATGAATTGCTCTCCGGTGTTAAAGCTCAGTTGGCGATTAAGCTGTTTGGCAGCGAGCTGGATACCCTTGCGGATAAAGCCCGCGAGATCGAACGGGTGGTGCAACAGATCCCCGGCACCACTGATGTAGCAATGGAACAAGTAGAAGGTGAAGCGCAGTTAGTGATTCGCCCTAACCGTGAACAACTGTTTCGTTATGGTTTAGCTGTAGCTGATGTGATTCAACTTGTGGAAACAGGTATCGGCGGCCAAAGCGCGGGTCAAGTCATCAACGGTAACGAACGTTATGATATCTATGTCCGTCTGAAGAAAGATCAACGTAAATCTGCTGAAAATTTAAGACAGTTGCGCCTACAAGCCAGCAATGGCGCTATCGTTCGCTTGGGTGATATAGCGACAGTGGCGATTGAAGAAGGTCCGCCGCAAATCCGCAGGGATGATGTCCAACGCCGCGTAGTGATTCAAGCTAATGTCCAAGACCGTGATATGGGCAGCGTGGTAGCCGATATCTATGCCGCGATTGAACAAGACGTCGATCTCCCAGCAGGCTATACCGTAGATATTGGTGGCCAATTCGAAAACCAGCAGCGCGCTCAGGCACGTTTGATGATAGTTGTGCCCTTATCCATTGTTTTGATCGGTTTGCTTCTGTATTTCTCGTTTGGCTCCTTAGGGCAGGCTGCTTTGGTATTACTCAATCTGCCATTGGCGCTGATTGGGGGTGTCGCTGCGTTGTTTATTTCCGGTCAGTATCTTTCAGTACCTAGCTCGGTTGGATTTATAACACTATTTGGCGTGGCCGTACTTAACGGCGTTGTCATGGTGGAAAGTATCAATCTGAGAATACAGGATGGCCAGCGCATGGCTGAAGCGGTGTATGAAGGTGCTTGTTCACGTTTGCGCCCGGTCTTAATGACGGCGCTAACATCCGCTTTAGGCCTTATTCCTATTCTTCTGTCGACTGATATCGGTTCGGAGATTCAAAAGCCTTTAGCCACAGTTGTAGTCGGTGGATTAATTTCATCAACGTTGCTCACTATGCTGGTGATACCATCACTCTATGACGTATTCTCAAAATATAAGTACCAGACTGAGGAGTAAGACTCAGGCGGAGGCTGCAACAGTGTTGCAGTCTCCAACGTTTAGGAGATCAACATGCGCCTTTTGCTGATTGAAGACGATCTTAATTTAGCGCACCAACTACAACATAACTTAGAGGCTTCTGGCTATATAGTTGATGTCAGCGGTACGCTGAGTGACGCGCGCTATATGACGAATGAAATCAGCTACGACATTATCGTTATGGATTTAGGATTGCCTGATGGTAGTGGCTTGTCTCTGCTTACAGAGTGGCGGCAGAGTCATAAGCATACGCCGGTATTAGTGCTGACTGCTCGGGATAATTGGGAAGAGAAAGTTATCACTTTTCAAGCGGGGGCTGATGATTACGTCTGTAAGCCTTTCCGTCAGGAAGAACTATTGGTGCGTTTAGAAGCTCTACTTCGTCGCAGTAAACCACACCAATGCCCGAACCTTTCAGCCGGTGGTATTGGCTTAGATGAAAGTACGCAAGATGCTATCATTCTGGAAAGCGGCGAGCGTATCTCTCTGACTTCCACCGAATATCGTCTGTTACAACATTTTTTACGCAACCCAGGGCGGCTCTATAGCAAACAGCAACTGCTCGATACTCTGTATCAATTCGATGCCGAACGGGAAAGTAATATTGTCGAAAGCTATATCCGTCGTTTACGCACTAAACTGGGGAAAAAGGTAATAGAAAATCGGCGCTTTCAAGGTTATCGCTACAAAGGCTTATTATGATTTCGATTGAGAAGGTTCTGCTTAAGCGCTTTATCCTTATTGCATTAGCCTTGATTGCGGCGTTGACCTTTTTCCACTCATGGTGGGCTGACAACCTTTACCTTAAGATGCAAAAACAGCAACTGCAGCATGAAGGATCAGCGCTGGCGCAACATCTACAACATACCACGCCTGAACAGCGTACCTCGTTAACACTTAACCTGCCGCAGCACAGTAGCCATATTTATGTTATCCGTAGCCAAACAAGTAGTTGGAGTTCAGCGCCAGAACTTGTCAGCGAGTATCCATTAGACGGCTGGTTTAACGCGCCCGGGTTCCATGAATTTCAGGATAACAACGACCGTAGTTTCTTAATCCTAAGCCAAACCTTTTCTGATTCTATGCAGTTTATAGTTATTCAGGAAACTACAGCGGCGCTGGCTGAACTCGATAAAAATCATAGCTATATGCTATTCGCCATTATTCTAGCCTTAGCAATTGTTCTGCTACTCCAGCGAAAAGTTATCCGCGAAACCTTCTCCAAATTAGACCCGATAAAAAGTCAGATCGATGCCCTGCAACGGGGTGAAAAACCCACTCTACCCAACAGTGACATCAGTGAGATATCCCCTTTAGTCAGCGCTATTAACCAACTACTAGGGTATCTACATAGCCGAAACGAGCGCAGTAAAAATGCTGTGGGAAATATATCTCATGCGATGAAAACACCAATTGCAGTCATCACACAAATTGCCGAAACCAAGGATAACGGCCTTACTCCTAAGATTCGAGAGCAACTGATCGAACAAGCTGAACAACTCAATCTGATAATCTCAAGTGAATTAAAGAGAGCCCGAATCTCTGGTAGAGGGCATCAGTCCGAGAACTTTTCTATTGTTACCGCAGTTGAAAACCTAGCGGCGACAATTAAATTAATCTACCCCGATAAACTGCTGACATTTGATATCAACATCGACCCGCAATCTCATTTTCCAGGTGAACAATCCGATTTTAATGAGTTAATGGGCAACCTCATGGACAACGCAGCAAAATGGTGTGACGGAGTTATCAGTGTGGATATAAACGGCGGGTTAGACCAGTTTGAGGTAGTAGTGAACGATGACGGGCCTGGGTGCTCAAAAAGCCAAATTGAACGCTTAACTAAGCGCGGCATACGATTGGATGAACACGCGAAAGGGCATGGCCTTGGGCTCAATATAGTCCTAACTATTGTTGAACAATATCAAGGGCATATTTTATTTACTAACAAAGAACCCAAGGGATTCTCTGTTAGTGTGAAATTACCTTTGAGCTTAATCTAATCTTTCTGTGGTTAGAAGACGTCAGGGCCAAGCTCAGCGTCAAATGAGCAGGTAATATCAGGAAAGGTAGTCTCGTTGTATAGAGCCAGACTTCACCCTAGGATTTAATGACCTGTTAGTTTCTTCTGATGAATCTAACAGACTGATATTCCGAAGCTTTCACTTATTCCTGACGAAGTTCAGAAATGGCTTGACGCAAGATCAACGATGCTGAATGCAGAAAAAGTAACGCCATCGCAAAAGCGACAATCAAATCGGGCCAAGGGCTCTGGGTAGCAAAAACCGCACCTGCAGCCAGTAATGCAGCCAGATTGCCAATAGCATCATTTCTGCTACAGAGCCAAACCGAACGCACGTTGCTGTCCCCATTTCGATACTTCAATAACAACAGTGCACTGATAAGATTGGCGGTGAATGCCATCATAGCTACCGACCCCATGATCATTTCATTTGGAATCTGTAAAACGAGAGTACGGTAGAGAGTCGATCCCAATACCCATAGCCCCATAAGCGCGAGAGTTATGCCTTTAAATAACGCTGCTGAGGCCCTCCAACGAAGAGAGTGCCCAATCGCTAACAGGGTAATGCTGTAGGTCAAACTGTCCCCTAGAAAATCTAGAGCATCAGCTCTGAGAGCCATTGATTGCGATGCGATACTGGCTCCGGTTTCAATCACAAACATAACTACATTGATCGCTATCACGATCCATAGGGTTCGTTTGTACTCGGCGGAAACACCATCAAATTGAACATTGCTATTACAACCACAACCAGCCATACCAGCCCCTTAATCTGACTTGATCTACTTTCTGGTATAAGCTTAATACCTAAAGTAACTTTAGGTTCAAGGACTAATTTACGTGGGTAAAAAATATTCGATCGGAGAGGTCGCCATAGCAGGCAATTGTCAGGTACAGACCATTCGGTACTACGAACAGATAGGACTAATCCCTGCTCCTGAACGGACGGCTGGAAATCAGCGTATCTATCGCCAGGCGCATTGTGACAGACTTGCTTTTATTCGCCATAGTCGGGAGCTTGGTTTTTCACTGGAGCAAATTCGAGAAATACTGACACTGAACGACAGCCCCAACCATTCTTGTGGTGATGTAGATGCTATAGCCCGAAATCATTTGGCTGATGTGGAATCAAAGATTAAACGATTACAAGGAATGAAAAAGGAGTTGAAACGTATGATAGAGCAATGCGCCGGTGGAGCAGTTTCTGATTGCCAAATCATTGAAGTTCTTTCGGACCACAAATTATGCCTTGAGAAGAAACATACCAGTGGATAGGAAGGCAACGTTCCAAATCTAATGTCAGCTATTGGCACAAAGCCGAAGTCATGGGATACCAGAAATGTATTGATAATCTCGCTCAAGTGCCCCCTAGTAGACCGGAAAAGTACTAAAGAAATACACCTAAATATCCTGATTGCTGCTCTTCATCAAACCTTGTGTAAAAAGTGCCTATCTTGGATTTTGTGGGATAAAAGTGGATATAGATAGATGTCATTACGCACAGAATCCGCACAGACGGGGACCCTGGAATGGACCGGGGGAGGTGATTAGGCACAAAAAAAGCGGCAACCTTTCGGTTCCGCCTTCTTAAGAAAAGCCAGTAAATTCAGGCTTTTCAGCTTTCTCTTCAAAGAGTTAAAGAGATGGTACCAGCGGCCGGACTCGAACCGGCACGCCCGTGAAGGCAAGGGATTTTGAAATCGTAATGTTTATGCTTAACTATTTGAAAAATATTAAATAATGGGTATTTTTCTAAACAGTATAACGAAAAGTATAACGAAAGGCGTAAACATGAGCGATTCAGACTACCATAAGATTGTTGATGGTGTAGCAATCTATAAGCAGAAAACGAGTCGATTTTGGTGGGTAAATATCACTGTTGAGGATCAGGGTAAGAAGCAATACATTAAGAAAAGCAGCAAAGAGACGGATAAGGAAAAGGCCATAGAAAAAGCCTTTGAAATCAAGTTGTTGCTTAGGCTTAAACAGGAAAATAATATTCCCTTACATGACAATGCGCCTACCTTTACGCATATTACAAAAATACTTACTGAAAACTACAAAAAGAAAAAACAAAGAAGTACGTACAGAACCTACTACCTGCATTGGAAAAGGCTGGGGGAGCATTTCGGGCATAAGCGCGTCGATAGCATAGATACGAAGGATCTCTTGGAGTTTTTGAATGAGTTCAAGATTACGTCTGATACGCAGCTGACAACCACAAAAACGGCGCTTAAGAGGCTCTATGAGTATTGTAAAACGGAAAGGTTGATTAGACAGTTCGATATACCTGAATTCCCTCGTATAGATGATAAAGAAGACCCGATTGGACGGGAGATTTTTTCAGAATCAGATTTGGCTCATATCTTCAATGATGAGAACTTTGACAGATTTGAAAAAAACGGACGCAAAGAGCTCACTAGAAGTATCAGGAAAATATTCGCTGCTTATCTGACGTTTCTATGGGATACGGGTTTGAGAGCTGGTACTGAGTCGCAAAGTCTAAAATGGAAGTCATTTACATTACCGCGAAAAGTTAAGAGTTTTGAAAGTGAATTTACCTTTGAGAAACAACGAGGTTTGAATTTAAAGGTAAACGAAGGAAAGGTCTCAACGCATGACCGAAGAACGATTCCAGTTGATAAATCAGCTAGAACTTCATTGGATTACCTTGCACAGATTCAGAGTGTTGATGGTATTCAGCTGGTTATAAAAAGAGACGAAAGATACCTCTTTCGTGTCAACCAGAATAAAGCGATAAACTTTATCGATGTCTTCAATCAGTACAAAGACTTTTTAAAAGAGAGTTGTGGTTATGAGATTGAAGGAAATAAAACTTTATACTCTTTCCGGCATACGTACATTACTCGAATGTTGATGAAGGGCAAAGATGTCCATTTGGTGGCGAAAGCGACAGGAACTTCTACAGCCATGATAGACAAGTACTACTCCAAGTTGACGGCTATTATGAATCGTAATGCTTTGCTGGAGGATTAACAGGGAAATCCTATGAAAATCGTGACATGGAATTGTAACGGTGCGCTTCGTAAAAAAACGAAGGAAGCAGATACGCTAGAAGCTGACATTCTGATAGTGCAAGAGTGTGAGAATCCTGCCGAGTCCACGGCCACTTATAGAGACTGGGCAGGAGATTATTTATGGACAGGAAAAACAAAAAATAAAGGAATCGGAGTATTTGCAAGGAATGGGCATAAAATATCCCGATTGAATTGGGAAGGTGAGTTCGAAATAGAGGGCTTTGAAAGAAGTCATGCTTCCATGTCATGGAAAAGTAGTGATTTAGAACTGTTTTTGCCATGCACAGTAGGTAACGAAATTACTGTTTTAGCTGTTTGGACAAAGGGAGCAAATTCACCTAATTTCGGCTATATGGGGCAGTTCTGGAAGTATCTGCAAATACATAGAGAACAACTGTCAGTGCCAAAAGTGGTAATTCTAGGAGATTTTAATAGTAATACTATCTGGGACCAGTCAGACCGTTGGTGGAGTCATAGTGATGTTGTTGCTGAATTAGAAGCTATTGGTATAGAAAGTCTTTACCACATAGAATTTGATGAAGAGCAGGGGGGAGAATCTGTACCGACATTTTATATGCATAGAAAGGAAAGTAAGCCGTATCATATAGATTATGTGTTTATGTCCCATGAGCTAAGAGGCAAAAGCAGACTGAGTATTGGTGATATAGAACAGTGGTTATTGGTAAGTGACCACATGCCGCTTACAGTTGATATGGGCGCCGACTAGAAGTGACACTTGATAGGCTTGAGAACCCAAGATTTTCATAATTGAATACCTCTATTGCTGAAATCCGGGTGGTAGATAGATTAATAGTAAAAGGAACTTATGTGATGAAAAAGATAGCTTTAGGATTATTGATGCTCTTGTCTACCACGGCTTCTGCTGAATACAGGGCTTTGACAACAGTACCTGTATATAATTTCCCACCTCCCCCTAGTAGTGTTAGCAAGAAAATTCACACCTTCAAAAAAGGCGATAGTGTTCAGTTTATGTATGGAGGCTGCAACGCTAAGACCTGCCAAGTATTGCTCCCGAATGGCTCTAAGGGCTGGATATACGGACACCTAACGACGGACAAGAAGGATTTAGACCAAGCATATGAAAGCTTTAAGAAGTCAGGGATAGAAGATTGGGACGATATATCATTGATGGTTTGGTATTCGGTAAAGGGCGACCTTAACAAACTCGACAAATGTTCTTTAAAGCTTGTCTATAAGGCCGAGTTTAATAGAAAAACAGAATGGCCTGCATATTGTAATTCGTTTGAGAATACTGACGAGGTTCAAAGTCGAGTAAAAGCTTTATCAGATATGTTGCTTGAGCTTTCCCCTTCTGATGAGGAAAGAGAAAAGTTGGTAAGGGGCAAAGTATGGATTGGCGCAAAAGAGGACTTTGTTACTTTGGCATGGGGTAGTCCTGTGAAGGTGAACAGAACTGTAACGGCAAATCGCGTCAAAGAGCAGTGGGTTTATGGTAGCGGGAGTTATGTATATGTAACCAATGGGTTAGTGACGGGTATACAGAACTAGTGTTCTCCTAACTGATTCTGTTCTGTTGAAATGACTGAAACGATGGGGATTGGTAATGCGTCTATATAAATATCTTAGCAGTGCTCACAAGTTGTTTACGGACGGATTGATTAGAGTTTCACAGCCTTCAGTACTAAATGACCCCTATGAGGCGTTTTTTGATAGAAAGGCTGTTGAGGAATTATTGCTTGAGGCTTCATATCATGGTCCAGAAGATATGGGGTGGGCATTAGAAGAGATAGAAAGCACCATTTCTAAAACAGGTGTTATTTCATTGACTCAATCTTATGACAATCTGCTTATGTGGGCACACTATGCTAATGAACATAGGGGTCTAGTTGTTGGTTTTAATGTAATAGATGATTGTGATTTTTTCGTTGAGCTTTTTCCAAGGATTAATGAGGGTTCCTTGAGCCAATGCTTTGGTGAGGGGCCTATAGGTAGTCCAGTCTATAACGGACAGTTGGATAGTATTAAGTATCAGAAACAGCCAGCCTTCCGTTTAGATACATATGAATATCCATGGGATGAACTTTCCGCAGGCGATACAGATTTAATAGCCAGACACTCTTTTCTTCACAAAAGCGATGAGTGGATTTATGAAAAAGAGCACAGGTATATCATTCACCTTGAGCAAGCTGATGTAGTCAAAATTCCGGAGTCAACAAGTGAGTCACATGACGGTGGTAAATTAGTAAGAGGTTGTGTTGGCCTGCTCGGTGATAGCGCCGAGTATGTTTACTGTTATGATGGAAAGGCGCATGAATTTAACCTTTACATGATAGAGGACAGTCCTACCAGACAGCTAGTGGCAAAATTACTAAGTGGGTTGAGCCATTATTCTGATGTGATTTATTGCATGAGGATTAACACTGGGCTTATATCTGCGTGTATCTTAGGTGAGAGCTTTGACTTATCTAAACAGTCTAAAGCGCTTGATGGGATTGATAATACAAATGTATTTAATCGGCATGGGGATTTTTTTAAATCAAAAAGGTCTACATTTAGCTATCAGTTGGATTTCGATAATATTTCTAGGGACGATATTGTTCAATAATTTTTATTTATAATATTGATTATTTTTTTATTTGTGTTTTATTTTATGTGCAGGAATATGTTTCTGTTATAAAAAGAGGGATAAAAATGGATAAAGAAAAAAATATTATTGATAGTTTTTGCGAATCTGTGCGCGTTTTAGAAATTATTGAAAAAGTTGAAAGTCAGATAAGGTTACAGGAGTTTGTGTATTGCTTATATAGAAATGAGGAATATAAGCTAAGTAAACTTAAAGGTATGGATGATGAGAATCGAGGTATTGCGATTAAAATATTAGAAGATATATACCCGGAAAACATTTTTGGTGATTTAGAAAGGTTTAATTAAGGGCGCCTTTTTCTTCTCCTTCTTTTTCTCAGTCGGTGATGGGCTTTTTCTTCGTTCTGTACAGTTCTAAGATATGTGTCTTGAAGTTCTATTTCTTCAGCTGTTTCGGCGAGTTCTTCAAGGATATCAGGTCTTTCATTTTTCACATAAAGTGAAGTTTCTTCAATCTGTTCAGCAAGTTCAATGGATTCCTCAACTGCACGGTTCTTGAAGGCTTTGAGCCAGTGCCTGAAGGAGGAAAGAAGTTCTTCTACTTCGAGTTTGAGAATATTTAGATTTGATATTTTATTGTGAATTTTCTTTTCTTTAGCCTTTAGTAGTTCTTCCTGTTGTTTGAGCTTTTCGGCTCTAGCTGCATATAGCGGTTTATCACCTATTTTGCTCTTTTGGGGCAAGTACTTCATGTGGTCTATTCCTAGCTCCAGCATTGCTTGATTAAAAGCTCTTTTTACGGCATAGGTTGACCTGTGTTGAGTTAAGGCTTTGCAATATTCATTATCATGAACATTGCCAATCATAAGGTTAAGGTGGTTGTTTTTGTCTTTTGATGGTTCTTCGTGGAGTACTGCTACGCATTGCTGCCACAGCTCATTGGCGCTTATTCCGGTCGGTTCTTCGAGTGATTTAACAACCTTCATGGCGATTTTTTGCCACTCTTTAGGGGTTGGTTGCTTTATGTCTTTTGGCAAAGATAAAACAAAACTTGTTGCTTCGCAGTTTATGCCACCGCCTCGCAGCCCTGCTGCTTGTCGATGTAACTTTCTGCTAGTGATTTGAGCGTTGATTTGGGCTAGACGTTGAGGGGCTTTGTTTAGGTCTATTATGTTTGTGTGGTAGTGAGACTGGGCTTTCTTGTTGAGTAAATAACAACCATATTTGAAAGCTGAGGAATTGATTGTTTTTACAACTTTACCGTCTTTTTTTATACGAGTTTTTTTCTTGATTTGTTTGGTCTTTACAGTCCAGTTCTTGATCATAACTTGTTGATATTGTTTTATTTATCATGAATAGCATTTTAAAAATATTTGTCAATCTTCTATAAAAACTGACCGTTTGCTATTCAAGATAGGAGCTTTAACGATGTTAAACCCCCGCTCCGCTTCCTTCTTGCCAAAGGGCTTGCCCCTTGGAACCCAAAAACGTAAACGTTTTTCCTCGCCGCTTCGCTGCCGCGCTGCGCTTGGGTAAACTGGCGTTTTGTAGGTTTCGCTTCGCTGCACTTGTGCGGAGGCATTTAGCCTCCTTTGTTGGATCTCTTTGTATATAGAAGTTTGAAAAGAGGGGTTATAACACCCCGATAGCAAGTGAAGCTTTAGCGTAACGTTAGGGAAAAAATCAGAAATTTTTTAATTTATTTTTAAATTTTATTTATATTGTTATTTTTGGTGGTGTTAATAATATAAGAGGGGTGGTTTTTTTAGTCCCGTTGTTTTTTTGTAGTTTTTATCTGGTTTTTTTGGGGTTTTTTGTCTCTTTTTAAATTACTCGTTCGGAGTAGTTTTTCTACTTTTATTGAGTATTTATTTTACTCTTGTGAAGTAGGTTTGAATTTAATACTTGACTTTAAGTAAAAGTACGTTATTTGTATTTAAAATAACTTAAGAGGAAATAATGTCAAGTAAGAGAATAATAAGTCAAAAATGTGTTGAGACTTTTGATAGAGAGACTGGTGAAGTAAAAGAGGAAAATAAAGTTACTGTTTATAGCGTTCCAAAGGAGCCTGCTTATATAAAATTGTATCTAGAAGATATAGGAAAGCTATATGAGCTTCCTAATAACTCTTCTTCTTTGCTTTATGAGCTTTTAAGGCGAATGGATTATGATGGCCTTATATCGTTAAACTCAACTAATAAAAAAATGATTTGTAAAAGAACTGGGTATAAAGTTCAATCTTTGGATAATTATTTGCAAAATTTGATTAAGAATGAGCTGTTTATCAGGGAGGGGCGGGGTGTTTTTAAGCCTGACCCGCATTTATTTGGTAAAGGGGAATGGAGCGAAATACATAAGAGGCGTGAGGCGTGGATAAAGGTATCGTACTCCACTGATGGAAATCGAAGTGTTCAAGGTGGTTTTGTAGATTCTTCTGTCGTGAAGGGAGGAGAGAATGAAAAAGTTTAGAAATGATAGGCAAAAAAAGGAGTTCGAAGAACTGTCTAAGGTGATTGAATTTCCCGAGTTGTTCTCTGATGTTGACAATTTTTATGAGATTGAAGGGGAAGGGGGTGTTGATCCTGAAAAGTCAGTAAAGAGGAAAAAGAGAAATAAACTAAAATTTTAGAGGAGATTTAATGAAGTGTAGTAAGAAGAAGTTAGAGCGTTTGGCAGTATTGGAATATGAGTTTGTGGTGTCACTTGCTGCGGCATTAAACAAAAGTAGTCATAGCTGCTTGGTGAGAGAGTATCTTAGGTTGTTCGGTTGGGAGTTTGAAGCATATATAGCAGAAGGGCAGTACTGTTCGGGGACTGTCGCGGTTGTTAATAATTCAGGTTATGGGAATAAAAAAGGCAAAATGAGGAAGGTAAAAGTTAGCAAGTTTGCCGATAGAGCTATGAGGGGAAAATTTATAACCGTTTAGGCTTAAGAAATGGTACCAGCGGCCGGACTCGAACCGGCACACCTGTTAGGGCGGGGGATTTTGACGTTTATTATCTACTCGTTTTCACGGTAGCCGGACTATATCATCACCTCAAAAAATTGAGGGCTGGGCGCTGTTTCACCTAGTGACTAAACTAAGCTACTTCCTGTTATTAAGCATGTCGCCATGCTCAGGTAGTCTCTGAACCTTCTCTCTCTGAGAGCTTGGATGCTGATTAGCTTAGATTATTAAATCCTTAGCCTTCCAGCAGTTCACCCAGTTTTTCTCACTTGCAATTGCTTGCAAGGGGGACTCATTTTTTTAAGACACTGGCTTACGCTTATCCCCTGTGTCTACCAATTCCACCACGCTGGCATATATAACGAGATATAACGAGCATATATTGGCGTTTATGCTCTTCTCTATTTCTTAAAAATCAGCACCTTAGCAATATAATTTTGTGTAGACAAGTTGAATTTTGAATCCCTCATGTCTACCAATTTCATCACGCTGGCACTTAAGAGAGGCGTATTATAGAAATCTGGACGCTTGCGTCAATCAATACTTTTGAAAACCTGAAAAAAAATCTCCTTTCCGGTACAATGCGCGCCCTTAAGTCCCTTTGATGTTGATATAGAAGAATTCCCTGAATGCAGGTTAAAGATTTTCATTTTGAGCTTCCAGAGGAACTCATTGCGAGTTTTCCTCTAGAGCAGCGTAGCGCTAGCCGTTTGTTATCTGTGAATGGCGATTCTGGTGAACTCAATCACGGTCAATTTACCGATGTGCTTGAATTGATCCAACCGGGTGATCTTATGATCTTCAATGACACCCGTGTTATCCCAGCTCGTTTATTTGGTACTAAAGAGTCTGGCGGTAAAGTTGAGGTTTTAGTTGAGCGTGTTTTAGACGATAAGCGTGCTTTGACCCATGTACGTTCCAGCCGTTCGCCTAAACCGGGTACTAAGCTGATTCTTGAAGGTGGTATTGAAGCTGAGATGGTGACTCGTCACGAGAACCTATTTGAGCTTAAGTTTCTGATTGAAGGCGGTTTGGTGCAGGCGCTTGAGCAGCACGGCCATATGCCGCTACCACCGTATATGAAACGTGAAGATCAGTTAGAAGATCGTGAACGTTATCAAACGGTTTACAACAAAAAGCCGGGTGCCGTAGCTGCACCTACAGCTGGTCTGCATTTTGATGATGCCCTGCTGGCTAAGTTGGATGAGAAAGGCGTTAAGCGTGCATTTGTGACTTTGCACGTAGGCGCGGGTACCTTCCAGCCGGTTAAAGTCGATAATATCGATGAGCATGTAATGCACTCCGAGTATATCGAAGTGAGCGAAGAGGTTTGTGAGCTGGTGAAGCAAACGCGTGCCGAAGGTGGTCGTGTGATTGCGGTAGGGACAACCAGTGTGCGCAGCTTGGAGAGCGCGAGCCGCAATGGCGAAATCGAGCCGTTGTTTGGTGATAGCGATATCTTTATCTTCCCAGGTTACGAATTCAAATCTGTGGATGCGATGATCACCAACTTCCACCTGCCAGAATCGACTCTGTTGATGCTTGTGAGCGCGTTCTCCGGCTACGACAACATGATGAAGGCGTATAAAGAAGCGGTTGAGCAGAAATACCGCTTCTTTAGTTATGGCGATGCCATGTATTTAACACGTAAAAGTGGTCAGTGATTTAACTGCGTAAATTAGAGGTAAGAGTTAAATGAGCAGAGAATGTTTTATGCAGTTTGATAAGCTGGCTGAAGACGGCAAAGCCCGTCGCGGTCGCTTGCAGTTCCCACGTGGTACGGTTGAAACGCCAGCGTTTATGCCGGTAGGTACTTACGGCACAGTTAAAGGTATGACACCGCGCGATATCGAAGCGACAGGCGCACAGATTATTTTGGGTAATACTTTCCACCTGATGCTACGTCCGGGTACCGAGATTGTTAAGCAGCACGGCGATCTGCATGACTTTATGCAGTGGAAAGGCCCGATCCTAACTGACTCCGGTGGTTTCCAAGTATTTAGCTTGGGTAAAATGCGTAAGATCACCGAAGAGGGTGTGACCTTCCAGTCTCCGGTAAACGGCAGTAAAGTGTTTATGGGCCCAGAAGAGTCGATGCAGGTTCAGCGTGAGTTGGGTTCTGACATTGTAATGATCTTCGATGAATGTACGCCATACCCAGCGACAGAAACCGAAGCGGCTGAGTCTATGCGCCTATCTATGCGTTGGGCTAAGCGCTCTAAAGACGCACACGGCGATAACCCAGCAGCGCTGTTTGGTATCGTTCAGGGCGGCATGTACCCGCACCTACGTGATGAATCGATGAAAGGTTTGGAAGAGATCGGTTTTGATGGCTATGCCATTGGCGGTTTATCAGTAGGTGAGCCTAAAGATGAGATGGTCAAAGTACTGGATCATCTTGCCTACAAAATGCCTGCAGAGAAACCCCGTTACTTGATGGGTGTAGGTAAGCCAGAAGATATCGTTGAAGCGGTTCGCCGTGGTGTTGATATGTTCGACTGTGTAATGCCAACACGTAACGCGCGAAACGGCTTCCTATTTACCGATACGGGTGTGGTTAAGATCCGTAATGCGGTAAATAAAACCGATACGCGTCCGCTTGATGAGAACTGTGATTGCTACACTTGCCAGAACTTTAGCCGTGCATATTTGCACCACTTGGATAAGTGTAAAGAGATCTTAGGCGCGCAGTTAAATACCATTCATAACCTGCATTACTATCAGCAGCTAATGGCTGGATTGCGTCAAGCTATCGAACAGGGTAAATTGAGCGACTTTGTGGACGAATTTTATCGTAAGCGTGGCCTTGAAACGCCCGCAATTGACTCCATATAAGTTGTTAGTGCTTTTATAACGACAAGAATTTTTACATTATTTTTAGGAGTAGCTAAATGAGCTTCTTTATCTCCCCAGCTTATGCTGAAGGTGCTGCCGGTGCCCCAATGGATTCTGGCATGTTCAACATGATTTTCTTGGTTGGCTTTGGTCTGATCTTCTACTTCTTCATGTGGCGTCCACAAGCTAAGCGCGCTAAAGAGCACAAAGAGCTTCTAGGTGGCCTTAGCAAAGGTGATGAAGTGATCACTGCAGGTGGTATTCTGGGTAAAGTAGTTAACCTAAACGACGACTACATTGTTCTAGAAGTGAGCGAAGGTACTGAACTGACTTTCCAAAAAACTCACGTATCAGCAGCTCTGCCAAAAGGCACTCTTAAGAGCATCTAAGCTAATTCACAGACGCCACTACATCTAGTAGTGGCGTTTCTGTTTCTATCAGGGAATAGGGCGCTATGCTCAATCGATACCCCCTCTGGAAAAATCTCCTTATTTTGTTTGTGTTAGTGTTCGGTGGTTTATACGCTGCACCTAACTTGTATCCCGATGATTATGCGATCCAGCTAACTGGTACACGTGATGTATTTGAAGTGGATCAGCCGCTAATCGAAAAAGTTACTGCTGCGCTGGAGCGTGAAGGTGTATCTGTTAAGGAAACCGAGCTTGATAGAAAAGCCGGCCTTATCCGTTTCCCTGATGGCGATTCCCAGCTTAAAGCGAAAGATATTATTACCCGTGTAGTGGGTGATGATTACATCGTAGCGCTTAACTTGGCGCCTACAACGCCAGAGTGGCTTTCTTCTATGGGCGCAGGCCCTATGAAGCTTGGTCTTGACCTACGTGGTGGTGTTCACTTCTTGCTTGAAGTTGATCTGCCAAAAGCGGTGACTCAGAAGCTAGAAAACTACGCGTCTGAGATCAAAGGTCGTCTGCGTGAAGAGAAGCTTCGTTACCGTAAGCTAGAAACCCGTGAAAACGGTGCCTTGGCAATTAAATTTACCAAGCTAGAGTCTCGTGATGCAGCGGTTAACCTTCTACGTCAGGAATATACTGAGTTCTTAGTCACTGCAGATGAGCGCGATGGTGAGTTTTATGTTGAAGTTAACCTGACTGAACAAGCTGTTCGTGATATCGAAACTTATGCGATCAAACAGAACCTGACAACACTTCGTAACCGTGTAAACGAACTGGGTGTAGCTGAGCCGCTAGTTCAGCGTCAAGGTCGTAACCGTATCGTAGTTCAGCTACCGGGTATCCAGGATACTGCTGCGGCGAAGAAGATTATCGGTAAGACTGCAACGCTTGAATTCCGTTTGGAAGCTAAGCCAGGTGCAAGCTCTGCACGTACTGAGGTTTATGAGTTCCGTAGTGAGCTAGGCCGTAAAGCTACCTTAGAGAAAGATGTCATCATCAAAGGTGATAACGTATCTAACGCACAAGCTTCTTTTGATGAAAACGGTCAGCCGCAGGTAAACATCTCGCTTGATTCTAAAGGTGGTGAGCTAATGGCTCGTACCACTAAGAACGCTGTACAGCGCCGCATGGCCGTACTGTTTGTTGAAGATAAAGAGCGTACTGTGACTAAGACGGTTGATGGTGTTCAGGTAACGGAAAAAGTACGTTACACCGAGAAGAACATTATCTCTCTTGCGACAATTCAGGCGGTATTGGGTAACTCTTTCCGAATCACAGGTTTGGACGGAGCAGGCGAATCTTCTGAGCTAGCGCTATTGCTACGTGCCGGTGCACTAGCTGCGCCAATCTACTTTGTAGAGGAGCGTACAGTAGGTCCGAGCTTGGGTGCGCAGAACATCGAAACCGGTGTGATGTCGGTTCAGATCGGTCTAGCCTTAGTATTGCTGTTCATGATTCTGTACTACCGCGTGTTTGGTCTACTGGCGAATATCGCTCTGACCTTGAACCTGATGCTATTGGTTGCAGTGATGTCGATGCTTTCGGCAACGCTAACGCTTCCGGGTATTGCCGGTATCGTATTGACGGTTGGTATGGCCGTGGATGCGAACGTACTGATCTTCTCGCGTATCAAAGAAGAGCTTAAAAATGGTCTGCCACCGCAATCAGCGATTAACGCTGGTTTCAAAGGCGCGACTACAACCATCTTTGATGCCAACATCACAACGCTTCTTGCGGCAGTAATTCTGTTTGCGATGGGTACGGGGCCGGTTAAAGGCTTCGCGATCACGCTATCTGTAGGTATTTTGACCTCTATGTTCACAGCGATTCTAGTAACGCGTGCACTGGTTAACTTAACTTACGGCGGCCGCCAAGTTAGCAAACTATCAATCTGAGGAAGCTGTGATGTCTAAAGAAAAGATATATAACTTCATGGGCTTCCGTAAGATCGCAGCAGCTTGCTCTGTGCTCTTACTGATAGTCTCTATTGGTGCTTTAGCTGTAAACGGTCTGAAGTTCGGTTTGGACTTTACCGGCGGTAGTTTGGTTGAGATTGGCTACGAACAGCCAGCCGATCTAAACAAGATCCGTGGTCAGCTAAAAGATGTAGGTTTTAAAGATGCGGTAGTGCAAACCTTTGGTTCGCCAACCGATATTCTTATCCGTTTAGGCCAGGATCACGATCCGCAGCTGGGTGATAAAGTACTGTCTGCACTGCAGGCGGGCGAATCACAACAGCTTAACTTGCGCCGTAACGAGTTCGTAGGTGCGCAGGTAGGCGAAGAACTACGTGAACAAGGTGGTCTGGGCATGCTGTTAGCATTGTTCATGATCATGGTTTATGTAGCGTTCCGTTTCCAGATTAAGTTCTCTGTAGGTGCTGTAGCGGCCTTGGCACACGACGTATTGATCGTACTTGGTTTCTTTGCCCTATTTAAGTTGGACTTTGACCTAACGGTACTGGCAGCTGTATTGGCAGTAATTGGTTACTCGTTGAACGATACCATCGTAGTGTCCGACCGTATTCGTGAAAACTTCCGTAAAGTGCGTAAAGGTACGCCGTTAGAGGTAATGAATATCTCATTGACGCAAACCTTAGGCCGTACCTTGGTGACCTCTTTAACCACATTGTTGGTATTGTTGGCGCTAAGTATTTTCGGTGGTGAAATGATTCACGGTTTCGCGACTGCATTGTTGGTGGGTGTATTTATTGGTACATACTCCTCCATCTATGTGGCGGCTAACGTCCTGATTGCGATGAACATCTGCAAAGAGGATCTTCTCCCTCCTGAGGAGAAAGAGACCGAGGTCGATGATCGTCCTTAAGTTTGACAAGAGCCGGCATCTGCCGGCTCTTTTCGTTTAAAATGCCTGTAAATCATCGCTTTAAGCGGTGCTATCCTAAAAGAAAGTCTTCGGCGTGTTATGCTAGCTAGATAAATGCCCTAGCCATTTCGTTTTTGAGAGCTCTATGAGTAAAGATTGGACTAAAAATGACCCTAAAGCCGCAGCGGAAGCGGAGAAGTATTCCAACCCGGTACCGAGCCGCGATTACATTCTGCAGTACATGCAGGAGTGGGGCGCGCCGATTGGACATGCGCAGCTGTGCGAAGGTTTAGGTGTCTGGGATCCAGAAAGTCGTGATGCCGTCTTCTTCCGATTGAAGGCGATGTGTCGTGATGGTCAGTTGATGAGTAATCGCCGCAATGAATTTGCGCTGATGGATAAGATGTCACTGATCAAAGGCCGTGTCATTGGTCATCGAGATGGTTATGGATTTGTTAAGCCTGAAGAGGGCGGTGATGATCTTAAGCTAAGCCCGCGTCAGATGCGCCAAGTATTTGATGGCGATCGCGTACTGGTTCAGGAAGTTAGTGTTGACTTTAAAGGTCGTCGTGAAGGTAAGATAGTTGATGTACTGGAGCGTAATACCCGTAAATTGGTAGGGCGTTTTAGTGGTCAGGATGGCTTTGGTTATCTGCGTCCTGAAAACCAGCGTATCACCCAGGAGATCATGATTGTTCCTGATCCTGAGGCTGAAACACCGTTAACTTACAAAGATGGTCAGTTGGTTGTTGCTGAGCTGATCAATCAGCCAAGCAAACGCCAATTGCCACAAGCAAAAGTGACCGAAGTGCTAGGCGACCATATGGCGCCGGGCATGGAGATCACGGTTGCGATCCATAACTATGAGATCCCGCACGAATGGCCAGAAACGGTTCGCCAAGAGATCGGTGAGCTGACTGCTGAAGTTGAAGAGAGCGCTAAAGCTAATCGTGTTGATCTACGTGATCTGCCGCTGGTTACTATTGATGGTGAAGACGCTAAAGACTTCGATGATGCGGTTTATGCCGAGCGCAAAAAGTCTGGCGGTTGGCGCTTGTGGGTCGCGATTGCAGATGTATCTTGGTATGTGCGACCTGATTCTGAACTAGATAAAGAGGCTTATCAGCGCGCGAACTCAACTTACTTCCCTGAGTTTGTTGTACCGATGCTGCCAGAGCTGCTATCAAACGGCTTGTGCTCGTTAAACCCTAAGGTAGATCGCTTGGCGATGGTTTGTGAAATGACCATTAGCGAATCGGGCAATCTATCCGGTTATCAGTTCTATGAAGCGGTCATCAGCTCCCATGCGCGTCTAACCTACACTAAGGTTGGCAAGATGCTGATGCAGCCAGAAGAGGAAGAATCAAAAGCATTGCGTGCAGAGTACGCCGATGTGGTTCCTCATCTAGAAGATTTGTATGGTCTGTACTTTGCTCTGCGTAAAGCGCGTGAAATTCGTGGTGCGATCGATTTCGATACTACTGAAACACGGATGATCTTCGGTGAAGATCGTAAGATCGACCAGATCGTTCCGGTTTACCGTAACGATGCGCATAAGTTGATCGAAGAGTGTATGTTGTGTGCGAACGTCGCAACCGCTCGCTTCCTGAACAAGCTGAAAGTCCCTGCAATCTATCGTGTCCACGAAGGCCCGAAAGAGCAGAAATTGCAGAATCTACGAGCTTATTTGGGTGAGCTAGGTCTTAACCTTGGCGGTGGCGATACACCTGAGCCGATTCATTACCAAGAGCTGGCAGAGATCATCGAAGAGCGTCCGGATCGTCATCTGATTCAGACCATGATGCTACGTTCCATGCAGCAAGCGGTTTACAGCCCTGATAACCAAGGTCACTTTGGTTTGGCGTACCCTGCGTACACGCACTTTACCTCGCCAATTCGTCGTTACCCAGATCTATTGGTGCATCGTTTAATTCGTGCTCGAATTCATTCTGAAAGTCAGGATAAAGCGATTAAGCGCCCTGATGATTTTGCTCAAAATGCAGATTTTGCATGCAACTACAGCATGGAGCAGCTGCTGCAATTGGGCGAGCATTGTTCTATGACGGAACGTCGCTCAGATGATGCAACCCGTGATGTTGTGGCGTGGCTTAAGTGTGAATATATGCAGGAGCATGTGGGTGACGAATACGAAGGCGTGATTGCTGCCGTTACCGGCTTTGGTGTCTTTGTTGAGCTTGATGAGCTGTTTGTTGAAGGTCTCGTGCATATCACTGGTTTACCGGGCGATTACTATGTATTTGACCAAGCTAAGCAGCGCTTAGTGGGTGAGCGCACCCGTAAAGTGTTCAAGTTGGGCGATCGTTTACGCGTTAAAGTCGCGCGTGTGGATCTGGATGAACGTAAGATCGATTTTGAACTGATCGATCATCAGCCCGTTAAGAAAAAGAAAACCACGCGTCAGCTGTTAGCTGAAGGTAAGATCGGCGGTCCGTCTTCTAAAGGCGATAAAAAGCTGCCAGGCCATAAACACGAGTGGGGTCATCGTCCTGCTAAGGATGAAGAGCGTAGTAAGCCGAAGAAAGGTTCTAAGCGTGATGCTCTGCGTAAATCGCGTAAAAAGCCTGCGCCAAGCGGTGAAGGTGGTCCGAAGAAACGTATAGCGGCTAAAGCTCAGCCTTCTCGCGGTAAGGAGTTATCTTCTGCAGAACGCGAATTGATGGAATTTGCTGGCCCAAGCGGGGGCAAGAGCAAGAAGTCTAAAAAGCGTAAGGCTACGGCTAAGCCTAAGTTGAAAGGCAAACAGAAAGGTTTAAAAGTGAAAAAGCCGAAGCGTAAATAGGCTGCTTTCACGGGACATATGAGTCTTTGAAAAGGCGCTGTAGTTATCTATAGCGCCTTTTTTAGTGGCTTGGCTTTGTGTGCTTAACCGATGTGTTTCGCGTAGCTATCGCGATCTATATCCAGTACTTCGACGGTAATCGAAAGGTCTTCCAAATCGAGCGTTTTAAGCTCATTTAGCACTGCTTGAGTCAGTTGGGTTTTCTGCTCGGTATTACGACCACTTAAGATCCGCGATGAAACGTGGATAAAGCCATTAAGCCCTGCGCCATTCATATGCTGCTGGTAAGCATGTGCGCGGACCTTTATGTCTTTTTCAGCAAAGAGGTTAGCTGCAACTGCACCTTGGAACACCTTTTCCATAACAGCCGTAATTTCTACCTTATCTTCAATCTGCTTGGAGTATTCGATGATTAAGTGTGGCAAGGGATAGCTCCTTTTAAGCCGTCTTGATTAAGACTTTTTAAAGATCTTGGTTAACAGGTGATTCGCTTGTTTCTGTAGCAGTGTTTGATGCTTAGGTGTGACTTTAAGCAGCAATACTTTGTCTTCATCTTCGCGTCTAATGTCGGCTTCTTGCAGCATTGCCTCTTTCAGTAAAGGAGCTTCGGTTAGCGCGGTATGGCTGATCAGATCGTTGCTACTAGTCGTGCGCGTGAGGAAGTGAGCTTCCTCTTTTACCAGATCATGTTTGTCATGATGGCCGCGAGCGAGGGACATCTGCAGACTCAGTACCGGTTGAAATCCACGAATTCTTGAGTGGTTAAAGCCTTTGTATAACAGGTTGAATAGCTGGCCTGCGCATAGTGCGTTAATACCGTGGCTATCCTTTTCGTCCCTTAATTCAAAGCGCAGCAGAATGTCTTTATTAGGCAATTGCTCGCAGGCACCGTTATAGATGCGTGCGACCTGTTTCGCCAAGTGATGGTATACATTCAGCAGTGTTGCTTTCTCGTCAGGCTCCATATTATCGCTGCTGGCAGTATTAGCATCGATATAGAGCAGATAGATGGCATCTTGTGGCGTAAGAATTAGTTCGAGTTCATGTTCAAAGCTATAAAGGTCCAGCTGCTCTTCATGGCGTTCATTCATGCTCTTCAGCAGAGGGTTTTCGCGCATAGGAGTATGCGTTTCTTGCGTTGCTACCGGTTCTTCTTCTAGTACGAGAGTCTCGACCGTATTTGCGACGGTTTCAGAATCGTCAAGCTGCTGTGGTTGATGCTCAAATTTAGGCATCTGCTGCTGAGTACTTGGTGCCGGTTTGAGAAGATCGACCAATTCGTGGGTGTGTAGCAGATCAGAAGCCTTTTGGTTTGGTGCTTGTGGTTCGGAAATGGCTTCGGGCGAGGCTTTAGGCCCCGTTTCAGGCCGAGTTTCGGTAATGTCTTGAACTAGGTTTTCTGTCTCTAAAGATGGCCTAATAACGGGCGCTGTTTCACTAGATGTTTGCGTGCTTTCGGCTGAGCGCTGTACTTGGGTTTCATAGTCACTTGTTTCGGCTGTTGCGGAGCCGATAGTGACAGTGTCTTCGGCAATCTCTTGAGGTGTGCTTTCAGCAGGCGTCTGAGTAGCCAGCGTATCGGAGAACGAAGGCTCAAACTTTTCTTCTTCATCTGCGCTGCTCTCAGAGATGAATTTATCTGATCGGGTAAAGAACCAACTGGTTGTCAGCAGCAAAATCGCGGTGAAGATAGCGATGATCAATAAAGGCCAGAGCTGGCTGCGGAGTAATTGCTCGACAGGGCCGCTGTCCAACCAGATCGTTACTGTGCCGATGGTCTTTTCTTGTTGAATTAGCTGTTGTTGCAGAGTTTGCTGGCTGGACTTTCCTGCGCGGGCGAGGGTGAAGCCATTGGCATCTTGTACATGCAGGCCGCCAACATACTCAAGTTGGGTTAATTCGCTGAGTAAGTAGTTAAGGCTGACGCGATCATCCGAGAGAAGCAGTGGTCGGATCAGGAGTTCGCTCTGTTTAGCGATGTTCTGCCCGATGATTTGTGTCTCATGCACCGCCTGTCGGCTGGTAGCTAAGTGCATGTAGAGAATGCTGACGATAAAACCCACCAATAGCACTATGCCTAAGGATAGCGTCAGATTCCTTCTGAAATTAGGCTTTGATTTGGCGTTGTTAGTCACGGTCAGTGTTAGCTCAAAAACGGATGCAGGGGCAAATAATAACAGGTCATTCTACCGAGGGTGAATATGATTTGCATTAGAGGTATAACCCAAGTCTCCCTGACGCTATAATAAAGGGCTTATCGATAGGAAGGACAGCAATGAACGTACAAGAATATATGATTCAGCTAGGTGAGAATGCCCGTGCAGCGGCGCGCCTAGTCGCTAAAGCAGACACTAACCTAAAAAATCAGGCGTTGTTGGCAATGGCTGATGCTATCGATACTAGCCGACCGGCACTGCGTGAAGCGAATGCAAAAGACTTAGACAATGGTCGGTCAAACGGTTTGGACGATGCCATGTTAGATCGCCTTGAGCTAACTGATGCTCGTATCGACACAATGATCGAGGGTCTACGTCAGGTTGCAGCTTTACCAGATCCAGTAGGCGCGATCACTGATCTTAAATACCTACCGAGTGGTATCCAGGTAGGTAAAATGCGTGTGCCGCTAGGTGTGATCGGTATTATTTATGAGTCTCGTCCAAACGTAACGGTTGAAGCAGCAAGCCTGTGCCTAAAATCCGGTAACGCGACGATTCTTCGTGGCGGCTCTGAAGCGATTCATTCCAACCAAGCGGTAGCCGAGTGCATCCGTAAAGGTTTGAGTGCAGCGGGCTTACCAGAAAACGCAGTACAGGTTGTTGAAACGACTGACCGTGAAGCGGTGGGTCAGATGATTACAATGCCAGAATACGTGGATGTGATTGTTCCACGTGGTGGTAAAGGCTTGATCGAGCGTATCAGCCGTGATGCTAAAGTGACGGTAATTAAGCACTTGGACGGCATCTGCCATGTTTATATTGATGAACAGGCGGATAAAGGCAAAGCAGTGAATGTTGCTTTAAATGCTAAAACACACCGTTACGGCACTTGTAACACTATGGAAACGCTATTGGTGCATGCCAATATCGCAGCTGAAGTACTACCTGAACTAGCGGAACGCTATCAGGCTGTAGGTGTTGAACTGCGAGGTTGTGAGCGTACTAAGGCTCTGTTGCCATTCATCAATGATGCTACAGAAGAAGATTGGGTAACCGAATACCTAGCACCAGTTTTGGCAATTAAACTGGTGGATGATATGGATGAAGCGATTCGTCATATCAACCGTTACGGTTCACACCATACAGATTCGATCATTACTGAGAACTACACTAAGTCACGTGCTTTCTTACGTGAAGTGGATTCCAGTTCGGTAATGGTTAATGCCTCAACTCGTTTTGCGGATGGTTTTGAGTACGGTCTAGGTGCTGAAATCGGTATCTCTACTGACAAAATCCACGCACGCGGGCCAGTAGGTTTGGATGGATTGACCTCCGAGAAGTACGTTGTACTAGGTGATGGTCACATCCGTCAGTAATTTAGATTATGAAAGCGAACGCTTTTGCTTTTATGGGTGGGACTTTTGATCCCATCCATAATGGCCATCTGAGAACGGCTCTGGAATTACAGCATTGGTTAGGCGTGGATCAGCTCTGTTTGATCCCCTCTAAAACCCCCGTGCACAGAGCGACTCCAGGTCGAACCTCTGAACAACGTTTAGAGATGGTGAAGTTGGCAGTAGCCAATGAACCAAGCTTATGTGCTGATGATCGAGAAATCAGTTCTGAACAGCCTTCTTATTCATTCCTGACACTGCAGGGATTACGTTCTGAATTAGGTGATCAATGCCCAATCTTTATGATCATGGGTATGGATTCTTATATGACGTTACCCAGCTGGTATGAATGGGATAAGTTTACCGATTACTGCCATATCGTTGTGGTAAAGCGGCCCGGTTACGATCTGCCTACAGAGGGCGAAATTAAAGAATTTACAGATGAGCATAAAGCTCAAAACTTGGAACAGGCGATGGCGCTACCGGCGGGCAAAGTGCTGTTTCATGAGCTGACTCCTTTAGGGATATCAGCAACGCAGATCCGCGAAACCATAGCGCAGGGCTTGTCGCCTCGTTATCTGTTTCCTGATGGGGTCTGGCAATATATTCAAGATAACCGTTTATACGGTTTAACTAACTGAAGTGAAATAATGCAAGCTGAAAAAGTTTTAGAACTAGTGCACACAGCACTAGAAGATATGAAGGCCAAAGAAGTTGTCGATCTAGATGTTCGTGGTCGTTCTAGCGTAACGGATTACATGGTAATCGCGAGCGGTACATCTAAGCGTCATGTTGGATCTATCGGCGAAGAAGTGGTTGTTAAACTGAAAGAAGCAGGCGTGATGCCGCTAGGTTCTGAAGGTCAGGGCGTAAGCGACTGGATTCTTGTGGATCTTGGCGATGTGGTTGTTCATGTAATGATGCCAGATGCGCGTGACTTCTATGATCTAGAACGCCTGTGGGGCGTTGACGCAGAAGCGTAGAACTTTTTATGAAAATCCGGATCATAGCTGTGGGTGGCAAGATGCCTTCGTGGGTAAACGAGGGTTATCAGGAATATACCAAGCGCCTACCTGCAGATTTTCAGATTGAGATGATCGAAATTCCGTTAGGGCATCGAGGTAAGAGCAGTGATGTTGCTCGCGCTAAGAAGCAGGAAGGAGATCAGATGTTGGCGGCAATACCTAAAGGCGACCGAATTATTGCTTTGGAAGTGTTAGGTAAAAACTGGTCAACCGAAAAACTGGCGTCACAAGTGGAAGACTGGCGTATGGATGGCCGTAATATCAGTCTACTCATTGGAGGCCCGGATGGTCTGGATAGCCGTTGCTCAGCAATGGCAGATCAGAAATGGTCGTTGTCTGCACTGACGTTACCGCATCCGCTTGTGCGGGTGATGTTAGCAGAGCAACTTTATCGTGCCTGGACGGTCATTCAGGGACATCCTTACCACAAGTAGAAGAACGCTAGGAATATGGCAGCAGAGCGCCTCAAGGATCACTCGAAAGAAAGCCGCACATTTAAGTTTCGTGCGGCTTTGGCGTTTTTTATCGTGGTCATTATGCTCGGGATTCTACTTGGGCGTATCTATTATCTTCAGGTTATTGAGCACGACCGTTATGTGGCGATGTCGGAAGACAACCGTGTTCAACTTCAGCCAGTACCGCCGACGCGAGGTTTAATCTACGACCGCAACGGGGTGTTGTTAGCGGATAACCGACCTAGTTACAGTGTCACGCTTCTTAAAGAAGAGGTGAAAGACATTGATAAAACCCTAGTCGATCTGCAAGCACTGATCCCCATTACCGATCGTGAAGTTGAGCGTTTCAAAAAACGTCTAAAACAGCGTCGCCGCCCCTTCCAATCGGTGCCTGTGCGCTTCCGTTTAACGGAAGAAGAGATCGCGAAAATATCGGTTAATTACCATCGCTTACCGGGTGTGCGAGTCGAAGCCGAGCTAATCCGTTACTACCCCTATGGTGAGTCTTTAGTTCACGCCATGGGTTATGTTGGTCGGATCAATGAGAAAGAGCTGAAACGAGTTGATCAGGATAACTACGCGGCAACCCACTATATCGGCAAGCTCGGTATAGAAAAATTCTATGAAGATCAGTTGCATGGTGAGGTGGGTTTCCAAAAAGTAGAAACCAATGCTCGTGGTCGAGTGATGCGTATTCTGGAGCGGACGGATCCTAAACCGGGTAAAGATCTAGTACTTCATCTGGATCTAAGGCTGCAACAGATCACTGAAAAACTATTGGAAGGTCGACGCGCGTCGGTTGTGGCGATGGACCCGAAAACCGGTGGTATCCTAACCTTAGTTTCTACCCCTGCTTACGATCCGAACCTGTTCGTGACGGGTATCTCATCGAAGGATTATTCGGCATTAAGGGAATCGAGAGATCTGCCGTTGTTTAACCGCGCCATCCGCGGTGGTTATCCTCCCGGCTCGACCATTAAGCAGATTGTTGCTTTAGCCGCGATCGATACAGGTGTAGTAAAACCATCCTATAGAGTCTTTGATCCAGGTTTTTACCAAATCACCCGTGGTGGGCGTCAATATAGGGATTGGAAAAGAACGGGCCATGGTTGGGTCGATATGTATGATTCTCTGGCACAATCTTGTGACGTTTGGTATTACGATGTTGCCCATAAAATGGGTGTAGATCCGATGTCCGATTACTTGGGTAAGTTTGGTTTTGGCCAAGTAACGAGTTTAGACCTTCCAGAGGCAATCGGAGCGATCTTGCCTTCGCGTGAGTGGAAGAAGCGTGCACGTAAAACACCTTGGTATACCGGTGACTCGCTTAATATGAGTATTGGTCAGGGTTTCTTCGTTGCAACGCCATTGCAGTTAGCCACCGCTACGGCGGTTGTTGCCAATCGTGGTACTTGGCACTCACCACGAATGTTGCAAGGCATTAAAGAAGCTAAAGAAGGTGAAGAGACAAGTTTATACATGCCAGATATAGCGGGGGTAAAACGTCCGTTACCTGATGTAGTGTTAAATAACGATAAGCATTGGGATGACATTATCAAAGGTATGCGTGAAGTTATGCATGGAAAGCGCGGTACAGCACGTAGCTCTGGTGCTAATTCAGCTTATGAAATTGCTGGTAAAACCGGTACAGCTCAGGTCGTCGGTATCAAACAGGATGAAGAGTACGATGCTGAAAAGCTGGCGGAAATTCACCGTGACCACGCCTTGTTTGTAGCATTTGCACCTATTGACGACCCGAAGATCGCGATCTCGGTGATTGTTGAAAACGGCGGCGGTGGTTCCAGTACAGCTGCACCAATAGCGCGTCAGGTCATGGATGCCTACCTTCTCGGTATAGATCCTTTTGCTGAAGAGAAAGAGCCGGAGGTTGCAGTACGATGATGGGGCGTGAGTTTGAGCGCTATATGCCAGAGGCGCATGATCATCTGCGTCAACGTCCAAGCTTGTGGAGTTACACTAACCTAGACGGTTGGCTGTTATTGCTTCTGCTTGCTCTGTGCGGTTTTGGTTTATTTATCCTTTACAGCGCTTCAGGCCAAGATATGGGTTATGTCACCCGTCAGGCCATCCGTATGGGTGTAGGTTTTTTTGTCATGATTGTCTTGGCACAGTTTACCCCGAGATTCCTTGGACGGTGGGCGCCCGCGCTTTACTTGATTGGGGTCGCTCTACTGGTGTGCGTAATTCTCTTTGGTGTCGGTGCTAAAGGGGCGCAGCGTTGGATCGCCTTACCTGGCTTCAGATTCCAGCCTTCGGAAATCATGAAGTTAGTTCTACCGCTGACTGTAGCTTTTTACTTGGCCCATAGGCCGCTTCCACCGCGTGTTAAGCATATATTTATCAGCCTTATGCTGGTGGGTATTCCAACCGTGCTGATTATGAAACAGCCGGATTTAGGTACTTCATTATTGATCGCCTCATCGGGTGTGTTTGTATTGCTTCTTTCAGGGATTCTGTGGCGCTATATCTTTGCTGCATTAGGTTTGGCAGCAGCTGCACTACCTGGGTTATGGATGGTGATGAAGGACTATCAGAAACAAAGGGTATTAACCTTCCTTGATCCAGAAAGTGACCCGCTGGGCTCTGGCTGGAACATTATTCAATCAAAAACAGCGATTGGATCGGGTGGTATTTCAGGTAAGGGTTGGTTAAGCGGGACTCAGTCACAGTTAGACTTCTTACCAGAGTCTCATACTGACTTTATCATCGCGGTTGTGGCTGAGGAGATGGGGTTAATCGGTGTTCTCATACTGTTAACCCTGTATCTGTTAATTATTGCGCGTGGCTTGGTGATAGCTGCTCGTGCGCCTGATAGTTTTGGTCGATTATTGGCCGGTAGTCTGATTTTAACTTTCTTTGTTTATGTTTTTGTAAATATAGGCATGGTAAGTGGTTTGCTGCCAGTGGTAGGTGTACCTTTGCCATTAGTGAGTTACGGTGGTACATCGATTGTGACCCTGATGGCAGGATTTGGCATTATTATGTCGGTGCATAGTTATCGCACCATGTTGTTAAAGTAGAAGTGTGTCGGCGTTATTTTTAATAGACCGATGTTTTGGGTGTTATTTATGTTGTACGTGTTTAAGGGAGCTTTTCAGGTATGAAGTCTAAATTTCTTGTATCAACGGCGGTCGCAGCGGGTGTTTTGCTGACAGGCTGTATAGCTGCGGAAAAACCAGCTGAGCCAACAGCGGTTAAATCTGAAACTGCAGCCAAAGAAGCAGCAGTGGTTAAGCAGGAAGCTAAAGCGGAAGTTAAAGCGGTTGAAAAGCCAAAAGCTACAACCACGAAACGTATGACTCAGGAAGAGGTGTTGGCGGCTGTACGCGGTGGCTCTTACGCGGATTATCCACGTGCACAGCAGTTTATCGAAGAGATGAAAGCCGAAGGCTTTAAAGAAGCTTACCTGCGTGATGTGTTAGGTAAAGCGGAACGTCAAACCTCTATTTTGAAAGCGATCTCCCGACCTGCAGAAGGCACCTTGAATTGGGGGCAGTACCGCAACATCTTCCTTAAAGAGAAGCGTATTAACCAAGGTGTTCAGTTTTGGCAGGAAAACCGTCAGGCGCTAATGGATGCGGAAAAAGCCTACGGTGTTCCGGCGGAAATTATTGTTTCGATTATCGGTGTTGAAACGCGCTACGGCCGTATCACTGGTAGTTATCGTGTATTAGATGCGCTAGCTACTTTGGGTTTTGATTACCCACGTCGCAGCGAATTCTTCCTTGGTCAGCTAAAAGAATACCTTTTGTTAGTACGTGAAGAGCAGGTGGAGATTACTTCGCTGAAAGGCTCTTATGCAGGTGCTATGGGTTATGGTCAGTTCATCCCGTCTAGCTATCGTAACTTTGCTATCGATTTTGATGAAGATGGTAAACGTGATATCTGGAAGAATAAACGTGATGCGATTGGCAGTGTAGCTAACTACTTTGCTGAGCATAAATGGAAGCCGGGTGAGCCTGTGATTAGCTCTGTGTCTTTCCAAAAGGAAAGAGATGAGAGCTGGTATAGCGTTGGCCGTAAAGGTTTAATCCCTAAACACACGCTAGGCGAATGGCAAGCGCGTGGTGTTCAGCCGCAACTGGATCTAGATCCAGAGGGTAAAGCGATCTTGATGCGCTTAGTTATGGGTGAAGATGAGCAGTATTGGTTAGGCCTGCATAACTTCTATGTTATTACCCGTTATAACCATAGTAAGCTATACGCGATGGCTGTATACCGCCTAAGTGAGCAGATTAAAACTGCTTACGAGAAAGCGGAAGCAGGCCAAGTGGCTAAAAAATAATAAATTTAAGAGTAGGCTATGCTGCAAAAAATTGGTCTAGTTCTATTGGCAATTGCTTTGGTCGGCTGTTCTTCAACGAGCAACACGACTAATAGTGGCCGTTATTCAATGCGTCACGATAAAGCACCTGATCGTCCAGTAGATGTATCTCATGTAAAAGATGCGGTGCCAAAAGTAGAACCAAAGAGTCGTGGGGGCAATAAAAGCCCTTATACGGTATTTGGTAAACAGTATTGGGTGATGAATAGTTCGTTGGGTTACAGCGAAACAGGTACAGCATCTTGGTACGGTAAGAAGTTCCATGGCCATAAAACCTCTAATGGTGAGATTTATGACATGTATAAGATGTCTGCTGCGCATAAGTCTTTGCCTATCCCGACTTATCTAAAAGTCACTAACTTGGCGAATAATCGGCAGGTGATTGTTAGGGTGAATGATCGTGGGCCTTTCCACGGCAACCGCATTATTGATCTGTCTTATGCTGCGGCATCGAAGTTAGATATTCTGAAACACGGTACTGGCCAAGTTCGATTAGAAGCTATCGACCCGCGTGCATGGCAGAAATCTGGAGCAGTTGTAGCGGCTACTCCAGAGCCTGTTGCTAATATTGCAGGCCGTTATCTGCAAGTGGGTGCTTACTCCAATAGGGATTCAGCCGAATATGTGGAAAGTCAGCTACGACCACTACTGCCGGAACTTGCGGTATTGATTCGTCCAACGACGACTAATAACCGTACCTTGTACCGTGTCCAGATTGGGCCGTTGAAGCAGGATACTTCGTTGTCTGATTTAACCCAAAAAGTTGAGCAGATGGGGCATAAGAACCCTAGGCTGGTGGACTTCCCTTAAACGCTTGAGTAGAGTTATCCACGGCGTTTAAGTGGACTTTTTAAAACCTAAGAAAATGATGATCTGGCGGGTCTTCATTTCTAAAAATAGATTCTGGAAAACAATGTTTAATAAGGCTTCCCAGTACATAACCGTACTATTTCTGACACTGTTTGCATTTCAAGCGCATGCAGTAGCACGTCTAATACCTGCTGAACCTCAGATTGCAGCAACTGCGTATCTTGTTGTTGATGCCGATACCGGGAAGGTTATTGCGTCTAAAAATGCCGAGAAGGCGTTTGCACCAGCAAGCCTGACAAAAATGATGACGGCCTACATTCTTGAGTATGAGCTAAGCAAAGGGAATGTTGGCGTTGATGACCTTGTGTTGATCAGTGAAAAAGCGTGGCGTACCCAAGGTTCACGTATGTTTATCCGTGAAGGCACTCAGGTCCGCCTAGGCGACTTGATGAAAGGTATTATTATCCAGTCTGGTAACGACGCATCTGTTGCTGTTGCTGAACATATTGCGGGTAGTGAGGCTGCTTTTGCTGATTTAATGAATCAACATGCTGATCTTCTAGGATTACAAAATACCAATTTCCTTAATGCTACTGGCTTGCCTGCTGAAGGTCACAAGTCTTCTGCTGCGGATCTTGCCACGCTAGCTCGAGCAATCATCAATGATTTCCCTGAGCTGTATAGCATCTACTCTGAAAAGTATTTCACCTATAACAAAATACGCCAGCCAAACCGTAACAAGCTACTTTGGCGTGATAAAACTGTAGATGGCATGAAAACAGGTTATACCGATGAGGCCGGTTATTGCTTGGTTGCATCGGCTAAACGTGACGGTATGCGCCTTATTTCGGTAGTGCTTGGCACGAGCGATGAGGAAGCACGTGCGCGTGAAACTCAGAAGCTACTTTCTTATGCTTTCCGTTACTACCGCACACACAAACTATATGAGAGTAATGTTGTACTGAATACAGCTAAAGTGTGGTCTGGTGTATCTGATCAGCTTCGTATGGGTATCGATGAGTCCCTTACTGTAACAATCCCTCGCGGTCAGGCAGATAAATTACAAGCGACAATGGATGTGGACAAAGTGATCACGGCGCCGATCGAGAAAGGTCAGGAGTTGGGTAAAGTCCGCGTTACTTTAGATGGTGAATTGGTAACGGAAGTACCATTAGTAGCGATGGAAGCCGTGCCAGAAGCAGGCTTATTAAAGCGTATCTGGCATGCCATCCTATTGTTCTTCTCTAGCTTAATTGGCTAAACGCATTTAGCGTAGCCCTTTAAAATTGCACGGATGCCCACATCTATATACGTAGATGTGGGCATTTGCGTTTAGGTGATATGAATACAGTCTATCTGAATGGCGAGTTCATCCCTGAAGAGGAAGCGAAAATATCGGTTTTTGACCGTGGCTTTCTGTTTGGGGACAGTGTTTATGAGGTGATTCCGTACTATCAGGGGATAGGGTTTCGTCTACAGGAGCATGTGGATCGTTTAGAGCATAGTTTGCGCGCAGTACGGATCAAAAGTGACTGCGATTGGGTTGCCATCATGAATCAGCTAGTTGAGCTGAATGGGGGCGGCAATCTATCGGTATATCTTCAGGTCACACGGGGAAGTGCTGGTAAACGTAGCCATGCTTACGATGATAGTTTAGAACCGACCATTTTTGCCTGTTGCTCGCCGATCAAAGATATCTGGCAAGCGGGCTGTGATGATGTGGTGCCTTTAAAAGCGATTGTTACAGAAGATCTACGCTGGCATCGCTGCGATATTAAATCGACCTGTTTGCTGCCAAATATACTTGTGTTACAGCAGGCCAAAGATGAAGGGGTGGATGAGGCGCTGTTTTCTCGCGATGATAGATTAACAGAGGGCTCAGCCTGTAACCTATTTTTGGTGAAGCGCGGAGTTCTTTATACCCCTAAGCGCAGCTCAGAGATTTTAGGTGGCATCACCCGAGAGCTTATTCTCGAATTGTCAGACCAGTATGCGATCCAATATCAGGAGATTGATATTGATTATGATAAGTTATTGGCTGCGGATGAAGTTTGGGTGTCCAGTTCCACCCGAGGTATAGTGCCTATAATTGAGGTTGATGGCCATCAGATCGGTGATGGCCAGAAAGGTCCGGTTTGGCGGAAAATTTTTGAAAAGTTTTCTGAGTATCAACGCCAGTTGATGACCGGTAAGCCAACAGAGAATTAGAAAGAGTTTATGACAGACAAGCAGCAAGAACCGCCAAAGATCGAATTTCCATGTCCTGACTATCCAATTAAAGTCGTTGGGGTAAATAGTGAAGATTTCCGCGGTCACGTTATCGAAATTGTGCAGATTCATGTTCCGGATCTGGATATCTCTCAGGTAACTTTGCAGGATAGCCGTAAAGGCACATTCCAATCCGTGCGGTTTAAAATTACAGCGCAGAGTGTCGAGCAGCTTAAAGCTCTGCATGAAGCGTTAATCGCGTCTGATCGCGTAAAAATGGTGATCTGATGAACCCTGATCAGCTAATTGTCAGGGATTTAGGCTTACAGCCTTACGAACCAACATGGCAGCGGATGCAGAATTTTACTAATGAGCGCGATGACTCAGTAGTGGATGAAATTTGGTCGCTGCAACATGAGCCTGTGTTTACGCAGGGGCAAGCAGGTAAAGAGGAGCACTTGCTGGGTACGGGGGATATCCCGGTTGTTCAGGTGGATCGTGGCGGTCAAGTCACCTATCACGGCCCTGGGCAAGCAATTGTTTATCTACTGCTAAATTTGAAACGTAAAAAATTAGGTGTGCGTGAGCTGGTTTCAATTATGGAAGAATCTGTGGTTGAAACAGTCCAGTCCTATGGCATAGACGCTTACGCTAAGCCGGATGCGCCCGGCGTCTATGTGGATAACAGTAAAATTGCATCCTTAGGTCTTAGGGTTCGCCGAGGTTGCTCTTTCCATGGTTTGGCACTTAACCTTGCTATGGATTTAGAACCCTTTTTAAGAATAAACCCATGTGGCTATGCCGGTATGGCGATGACACAACTTGACGCGTTAACTTCTGACCTTGATCAGGTTGAGGCAACGCAGCGTCTTCTGGATATCCTTATTACCAAGCTAGGGTATAAAGAAGTCACTCGACAAACTACTCTGGATTAAGCCTAGATGTCATTAGATAACAATAACGAAGTAAAGAAGAAGCGGGTAGAGCAGGGCGTTAAATTGCGTGGCGCCGACAAAGTTGATCGAATTCCAATTAAGGTAATTCCAACTGAGAAAGAAGATATGCCGCGTAAGCCAGATTGGCTACGTGTGCGGATGGGATCCAGTGCAAAAGTGGACAGTATTAAACAGAAGCTGCGTAAGCATAAGCTCGCGTCTGTTTGTGAAGAAGCAAGCTGCCCTAACTTAGGCGAATGCTTTAGTCATGGTACAGCGACCTTTATGATTATGGGTGATATCTGTACCCGTCGTTGTCCATTCTGTGACGTAGCTCACGGCCGTCCAAATGCTCTAGATGAGAATGAGCCTAGAGAGATGGCAGAAGCGATCGCGGATATGGAATTGCGCTATGTCGTAGTCACTTCAGTAGACCGTGATGATCTCCGTGACGGCGGTGCTCAGCACTTTGCTAACTGTGTTAGCGAAACGCGTAAGCGTATTCCATCTATCGAGATGGAGATCCTTGTACCTGATTTCCGTGGCCGTATGGATATCGCGATCGATATTCTTACAGAAACACCGCCTGATGTGTTTAACCACAATATGGAAACTGTTCCACGCTTATATAAAGCGGTACGTCCTGGTTCTGACTACGAATGGTCTCTACGCTTGTTGAAAAAGTACAAAGCTAAGAACCCAGAAGTACGTACCAAGTCTGGTTTGATGGTAGGCATTGGTGAAACCAATGAAGAGATCATCGAGGTAATGAAAGACCTACGTGCTCATGATGTGGATATGTTAACAATCGGTCAATATCTACAACCAAGCCGTTCACACCTTAAGGTAGAGCGCTTTGTGACGCCTGAGGAGTTTGATGAGTTTAGCCGCATTGCAAAAGAGCTTGGCTTCAAACATGCAGCTTGCGGACCTCTTGTTCGCTCTTCTTATCATGCCGATCTACAAGCGAAGGGTGAAAAGGTAGGTTAATGTCCCTCCTTTAACGTTAAGTTATCCACAAAGGCCGTTTTTAGAACGGCCTTTTTTATTGCTAGTGGCCTAAGGTCATCCCAGCGAAGGCAGGAATCTAGATTAGGTTTTGGTAGTTATAGCTGATATTGGTTCTTAGGTCCGCTGTTCTTATAGCTATTTGTTCTTATCCTTATAACTTAAAAATCTATATATTAGATTTATCTAATATTTATTCTGCCTAAGGCAGTAAAGATTAAAACTAAGGTTAATTATGAGTACTAAAACCATCTCTGTGACTGCCACTATGAATGCGGGTTGGGCAATCCACGCAGATATCCGTGACCACAAAGTAACGATCGATCAACCGCAGGCGAGCGGTGGCACCAATGAAGGCCCTACACCACTTGAGAACTTCCTATTCTCTTTAGCGGGTTGTATCGGCTCAATCGCACGAATTGCTGCGAATCAGGAAAAGATTGAGCTGCGTAGCATGCAGATCCAAGTCGATGGTGATCTGAATCCAATGGGGCTTATGGGCAAAGAAACTGAAGATCGTGTAGGCTTTCAGACGATTAGCGTTCAAGCAAAGATTGATGCTGATCTGAGTGAAACCGAGAAACAAGCGTTCTTAGATAGAGTTTGTGTACGTTGTCCGCTGCACGACAATATCAAGTTGGAAACTGAGGTTCTACATCAATATATCGGGTAGGTTTTTTGGAACGATAACAGTAATTGGCTAAGGGTGATTTTTCATCATTACATAATGTGTGTTGACTATAAAAGAGGGTTAAGACATTTTACTTGGCCCTTTTGAACTCTATTTTTGTAAAAAAGCTTTATCTAGTTCTTTATATAGATCTAAGGATTTATCTGATTCCGTTTTGATATTGTTGTAGAGACTGCTAGCTATAACTCTAATGGCATGTTTTTCATGAGAATTAAGTTCTGGGTAATTATGCTTTTTAAAGTTATCGATAATTCTCTGTCTTCGTGCTTCATATTTGTCAGGTTCCCCGCGATTATCGCAAACCTTAGCGAGATGCTGCTCCCAGTTGCAGTAAGATTTATCTTCTAAGCGTTCCCGTTTATTACATTGTTTGCAGCACGGAATTATATTTCCTGGATGGTGAAGTCCAAATTCAGCGCGATTGAACATTAATACATGTTCAATTTGGAGTTTGTCATTTTTCTCTCCGCAATATCCGCAGCAATTCCTAAAGTCTTCATCTCTAATTGAAAGCCATAGAGCCTTCCCCTTACCGCTACCGGTATTAAAGGAGTGGCCAAGATAATGCTCACCAACTTTTGTAAGAAAGGCTCTAACAGCCGTGTTAGCTGAATCGGATGCAGTGTTATATACGGCCATGAATTTTTAATCTCACAGGAGCATTATTTGGTGATGTGATATGTATTTCGCCTTAGCTTAATTTGAACTGTTTTTCTAACAATCTCAACACCAAAGAATTGTATGCAGTAGAGAGAACACGTTAAGCGATATGAGCTTCTATATGATTTAACTCTTACTATCTGACTCGTTATACTTCCCTTATGATCAAATTCCTAACGCCTCTTATCTTATTCGTGCTATCTGGCTGTGCTCAAAATGTGCAGCCAATAAGCAAACCTACCCAGCTTGATCAAATCACTGTAACTAACCTATCCAATCAAACTTTAACCAGTGTTCGGATCGAAGTTTTATCCACAAGGAGCAAAATTGTTTGTCAGCAGGTAGCTCTAAATGGTTTTTGCGCGTTTCGATTTAAAGCGCGACCTTTACGCGGAGAGACTGCGCTGATCGATTGGCAGATTGGTGATCAGCAGTGGTATGAGTCTATCAGTGCTGAGGATGTGAAAATTTCGCAGGGTTGGCACCAAGTAAAGTTAAACCTGACGCTAACTGCTGATGGTCAGGCTAAAATAATAGCTGTTGAGTCAAATTAAACGCCTTTATCGGGGATGTAATGTTACATAAAACGATGTTTTCCACCCCTGTGGTTCAGCCTTGTTTGCGCTGGTTCTCTCGAACTGTTCTGAAACTGTTGGGCTGGAAGGTTGTGGGTAATATCCCCAAAGAGTTAAAGCAGTGTGTTGTGATTGGTGCTCCCCATACTACAAACTGGGATATGCCGTTTAGCTTGATGGTCGCTTTCTCACTCGATGTTCCTCTCTATTGGGTGGGAAAAGACAGTATCTTTAAATTTCCTTTTGGCGGTTTGATGCGATGGATGGGAGGAATTCCGGTTGATCGAAGCAAGTCGAACAATATGGTTGAAGCAACGGTGCAACAATTTGATCAACATGCCGAACTGCGGATTATGATGTCCCCCGAAGGCACGCGCTCTAAAGTGGATAAATGGAAATCCGGTTTCTACTATATTGCTCATGGGGCAGGTGTGCCGATTGCCTTGGGCTTTATCGATTACAAGCAGAAGAAGGCAGGGGTGCTAGGTAGCTTCGAAACCAGCGGCGATTATGAGGCTGATTTGGCAAAGATTTTTGAACAATATGGGGATTATCTACATCCCACTCAGTAATAAGTTAAAGGGGGCGCTTACTTAGCTGTCATATGTGAATGCTGAAGTTTAACTACATATTGAGCTACAGCATCTGCTTGTTTTTCTGAAAGCTGATCAAAAACCGGCATGCTGTGTTTTTCTTTGTTATAGCCGTATTTGATCATCAAAATAATCTTATACGCTTCCATCGGTTCCTTTCCGGCAAACTTTTCCATATATGCGCCGGGGCCATGCTTGGTATGGCACTCTTTGCAGTAGTAACCATATAGATCCTCTCCAGATTTCATTCGCTCTGGCGGAATCTCTCTGTCGCAACCACTTAGTAGAAGCGCTGTTGTGCATAATAGACTTAAGGCGAGTGAACGCATGGTTATCTATCTCATTGATATCTAACCGCATCATAGCTGATGAAGAGTGGTGAAACTAGCTGTTCTTGAGTGCTTAATTAGGAAGTGCGAGTGCTTGCCCAGAAAGGGTTAGCGAGATTGAAGTCAGCAATAGCCAAGCGTCGCCAACAGCCATGCCCTTAACGATCTTATCTACCTCGGCACATTGCTGCAGAGCTTGGTTGATCTGAGCACTACTAATGCGTTGTGAGGCTTTGCGGGCTAAGGGTTTACGTTTACCCCAGATGCGTTCCCGTTGGCATACCGCATCGAATGATTGGCCGTTGTTTTGTGCTTGTTGGATCGCTGCTAGGGAGCGAAGCTCTTTGGATAAGGCCCAAAGCACTACTGGAGGCTCAGTACCATCTTGTCGTAAAACTTGCAGAATCTTGCAGCAACGAGAGGCTTGGCCTTGTAGGGCTGCGTCTGAAAGGCCGTAGATATCATAGCGGGAGCTATCAGATACGGCGTTGATGACATCGTCGGCGGTAACAACTTGGTTTGGGAACAACAGACTGAGTTTGCTTAGTTCCTGTTTAGCTGCCAATAGGTTGCCTTCAATGCGATCACAAAGCAGCTGAATCGCCTCATCATCTAGTTTTAGCTCGATCTGTGCTGCGCGCTGACGAATCCAGTTGGGTAGTTGCTCAGCTTCTACGGGCCATACTTCAACTATTACCCCCGTGCTATCGATCGCTTTAAACCAAGCGCTCTTTTTAGCGGTGCCATCGAGTTTATCGGCAATAATAAACAGGATGTTATCCGGTGCAGGATTATTGAGGTATTCGCGCAGGATCTCGCTGGATTTCTTATTGAGCTTGCTGCTACCCAGGCGTAGCTCGATAATCTTCTTTTCAGCAAACAGGGAAAGCGCATTGGCACATTCCAGTAGGTATTCCCAGCTGAAACTGCCATCAACATGGAGGACTTCGCGTTCGCTAAAGCCCTGTTGTTGCAGGTGGTGACGAAGAAGATCGCTACTCTCTTCCGAGAGTAGGGGCTCATCACCGGTAATCAAATAAACCGGTGATAACCCTTTTTTTAGATGACCGCTAAGTTGCTCTGGGCGCAGTTTCATACAGGCTTATTGAGCGCTGTTGGTAGCCAGATAGCGGCGAAGAATTGATTGTGCAACGGAATTATAAAGCTCGCGGCGCAATAGCTCTTCTTGTTCTGAGCTCGCAGCAGCGGCGTTTTTATCGTAGGTATAAATACGCTCGCGCTGGATCTTAATATCAGAGGTTATAGGTGTGCCCTGTTGGTCTGCTACTAGCATCACAACTTCTACTGATAGCTCATACTCATCCACATCGGCACTGCTACTGATGGTTGCAGCACGACGTTTGTAGCGATGATTGCTTAGTTGGATTTGATAAGGGGCGCCAGAGACTTCTTTGATACCGTTGAACTTCATGTTCTGGCGTAAGTGCTTGAGCAGCTCACCACTGGCATTGCCTTTTACAATCGTTACTTGCTGCTTGTCTGCAGATACTTCTTGAGCGCCACGCAGCTGAAAACCGCATGCGCTCATGAAGCCACACAAAGTGAGCAACAGAATGATTTTTCCAGTCAATGATTGCCATTGTTTGATCATGATCTGCTCCTTAGTCCGCACTAATTAACCAACTACAATGTTCACTAGACGGCCAGGTACAACAATCTTCTTACGGATTGTCTTATCTGCCATGTGTTTTTGAACATTTTCGTCAGCTAGTGCTGTGTGAAGAACTACATCTTCGTCTGCATCTGCAGCAACGTTGATCTTCGCACGAACTTTACCATTAACCTGTACAACCAGTTGAATGGTGTCTTGAACTAATGCGCTTTCGTCAACCTGTGGCCAAGCCGCAGTTAGAGCGTCGCCTTCGTTACCTAGCTCGATCCAAAGCTGGTGGCTGATATGCGGAACAATTGGGCCTAGTAGCAGTATTGCTGCTTCTAGTGCTTCTTGCATTACCGCGCGACCTTGTTCACTGATATCTACAAACTTAGCGATAGTGTTAGACAGTTCCATCACAGCAGCGATAGCTGTATTGAATGTCTGGCGGCGCTCCATATCGTCAGATACTTTCTGAATCGTTGAGTGAACTTTCAGGCGCAGCTCTTTCTGAACATCAGTTAGGCTATCTTTATCGATCGCAACAGTAGAACCGCCAACTTTTAGATGATCGTGAACTTGTTTCCATAGACGCTTAAGGAAGCGGTGAGCACCTTCAACACCTGTATCAGACCACTCTAGAGACTGCTCTGGTGGTGCTGCGAACATCATAAATAGACGCACCGTATCAGCGCCGTATTTATCGATCATTACTTGTGGATCGATACCGTTGTTCTTGGATTTAGACATCTTAGACATACCGTCATGCTGAAGCGCCTGACCGGTAGTGCGATGAGCTGCGCTAACTACGCGGCCTTTCTCATCGGTTTTGATATCAACGTCGGATGGTGAAACCCAAACTTGGCCACCGTTCTCATCTTCATAGAAGAAGCTGTCAGCCAATACCATGCCTTGGCAAAGTAGGCGCTTGAATGGCTCGTCGCTATCAACCAAACCTTCATCACGCATCAACTTGTGGAAGAAACGAGAGTAAAGTAGATGCAGAATCGCGTGCTCGATACCGCCGATATATTGATCTACTGGTAGCCAGTAGTTCGCTTTCTCTGGCTCAAGCATGGCATTTTCGCTGCTACGAGAAGCATAACGCGCGTAGTACCAAGAGGATTCCATGAACGTATCGAATGTGTCTGTTTCACGTTCAGCAGCACCACCGCATTTCGGGCAGGTTGTGTTGATGAAGCTTTCCATCTTTTTGATTGGAGAGCCGCTACCATCAAACTCCACTTCTGTAGGTAGAACAACTGGAAGCTGATCTTCTGGCACAGGTACTGCACCACAGCTCTTACAGTTGATGACAGGGATTGGAGCACCCCAATAACGCTGACGAGATACACCCCAGTCACGTAGACGGAAGTTAACCGTAACTTTACCTTTGCCTTTCGCTTCTAGGTCAGATGCGATCGCTTTAAATGCAACGTCGAATTCAAGATCGTCGTAAGCGCCAGAGTTAATCAAAGCGCCTTTTTCTGTGTACGCTTCAACGCTTAGATCAACGTCTGTATCGTCTAATGGGCGGATAACTTGTTTGATATCCAAACCGTACTTAGTTGCGAATTCCCAGTCACGCTGATCGTGGCCTGGAACAGACATAACTGCGCCAGAGCCGTAATCCATCAATACGAAGTTTGCAGTCCAGACAGGTACTTCTTCACCGGTAAGTGGGTGAATGGCAGTGATGCCAAGCGCCATACCTTTCTTTTCCATCGTTGCCATATCAGCTTCGGCAACTTTAACGTTTTTGCACTCTTCAACAAATGCTGCAAGCTCTGGATTGTTTTCAGCAGCTTTAAGTGCAAGTGGGTGTTGAGCCGCAACGGCAACATAAGTAACACCCATTAGTGTGTCTGGACGTGTTGTGAAGACTTCTAGCTCACCATAACCGTCAACGTCGAACATTAGTTCAACACCTTCAGAGCGGCCGATCCAGTTCTTCTGCATAGTGCGAACCTGCTCTGGCCATTGATCTAGTTTGTCTAGATCTTCCAGCAGCTGATCTGCGTAATCTGTGATTTTAAGGAACCACTGAGGGATCTTCTTACGCTCAACTAGCGCACCTGAGCGCCAGCCGCGACCATCAATAACCTGCTCGTTGGCAAGGACTGTTTGGTCAACAGGATCCCAGTTTACTTCAGCTTCTTTCTTGTAAACTAAGCCTTTGTCCATCAACTTAGTGAAGAACCATTGCTCCCAACGATAGTACTCTGGGTGGCAAGTTGCTAGTTCACGATTCCAGTCGTAACCAAAGCCCATCTGCTGTAGCTGGTTACGCATGTAATCAATGTTTTCATAGGTCCATTTTGCTGGCGCAACGTTGTTTTTCATCGCTGCGTTTTCTGCAGGTAGACCGAAAGCGTCCCAACCCATTGGTTGAAGTACGTTTTTGCCCTGCATACGCTGGTAACGGGAAACTACATCACCAATGGTGTAGTTACGAACATGGCCCATGTGGAGACGTCCACTTGGGTAAGGGAACATAGACAGGCAGTAGAATTTTTCTTTCTGCAGATCTTCTTCGCATTTGAAGCTGTCGTTATCTTGCCAGTGTTTCTGGATGGCTTGTTCAATCTTCTGAGGACGATATTGTTCGTTCATGTTCGTGAATCGTTATGCCTATGATGAAAAACCGGCATCCAATTGACGCCGGTTAATAAAAGTTTGCTAATTGGGGCATAGCATACAATATATACAAGAGGGCAAACAGCATTTCTGCTAAAAACGAGGTGGTTTTATGGGCGCGGATAGCGATAAGAAAACGAAACTGGCTTCAACAGACTATGACAGAGTGCTCCTGCGACTAACTAAGGATCTGAAAACGTCAGAAGCTAGATCTTGGGATCTGTTGCAGGAAAAAATTCATGATGCTGTGGAGTTAGAGCTGGCAGCAGAGGATATGACTCGGGATGAGCTGGATCTGCTGAAAGCTTATTTGGCTCGAGACCTTAAAACCTTGGGCTATTATGCTCATGAAACCGGTGCTGGGATTGCTGCTTGGCTCAAATTTGATCTGAATGCGTTAGAGCATACTTTTGCCGAACAGCTTAAGTTGATTGCAGATCAAACCCGCATTGGGCAAGAGTTGTTACGAGAGCGTTTAGATCACGATGAGGATCAGTACATTGCTGGAGAGTTGGCTACAGTAGGGACGTTGCAGTGTTTAAGTTGTTCAACTCAGTTTATTTTAAAGAAAACAGAAAAACTTGAGCCTTGTCAGGCCTGTGGAAAAACGTTCTTTAAGCGAGTTTCTCAACCTTGGCCATAATCGATAGTTCTAACTGAAATCGGGATAGGGATTGTCTTGCAGGGCTAGCTGATGACGCCCTAGCCCGAACAGAGTAAACAGTCCTGCTAAGACGAGGATCGGTAGTGATCCAAACTCCTGAAAAGGCGTCATGCCTTGCATGCTAAAAACTTGTGTTCGTAAAACGCCTGCTTGGAACTGTGGGAGTTGTTCTACGATCTGCCCTTGTGGATCGATAATGCCGGTTAGGCCATTATTGGTTCCTCGGATCAGCCAGCGACCATTTTCTACTGCTCTGACACGGGCAATCTGCATATGTTGAGCTGGTGCGATGGATGCACCAAACCAAGTATCGTTAGACACGGTAAGCAATATATCAGCGTTTAACGAGTTCTTTCTAACCAGTTCTGGATAGGCAATTTCGTAGCAGATTGCGGCACTGATCTTTTGGTTCGCAACCGATAGTAAAGGCTGCTCCCCTTGCGGAAGTGAGAAACTCGACATCGGCAAATTAAAGAAATCGAGCAGGCCTCTAACCTGCGTTTCCATCGGCACGTATTCACCAAAGGGCACTAGGCGTTGTTTGTGGTAGATGCCGCTGCCCGTGGTTAGAATCGCCAAGCTGTTATGAACTCGATAGCCTTTAGGGTGGCTGTTGTCTCTTGTCGTGCTAGGAAGGCCGCTGATTAATGTCGCTCCATTACTATCAAGATCGCTCAGTAATTCAGCTAACGGCGTAGCTGCATGTTGGAACAGTGCAGGAATGGCTGTTTCAGGCCAGAGCATGAGCTCAGCGTCGATATGAGGTTGAGATAGCTTGATATATTTGGCGAAGATCTCAGGACGATATTCAGGATTCCATTTAATTTGCTGCGGGATATTAGGTTGAACGATTGCGACTTTTAGGGCGTTGTCCGTCGCAATTGTCCATGGATGCATAGATAGCATACTGGCTATCAACGGTAGTGGCAGCAGTAACAATGGGCGTAGATTTCGACTGCGAATAAATTCGGCCGCAGCAATCGCTGTTGCAAGCATGGCAAAGCTTGCTAGCCATACACCGCCTATAGGTAAAAGATTCTGGAATGGCGTATCTAAAGCTGCGTTACCTAAATATAGCCAAGGGAAACCGGTGAATAGCCAGCTACGAAGCCACTCAAACAGTACCCAGCAGCCAATAAAACTCAGTGCTTGGAAACGGGCAGAGAACAGCTTTTTCCAAACGAATTGTTGTAGCGCAAAGAGAAGGGCTAAGCCAGCTACAAATAGTGCTGTTAAGGTAACGGCGATAGGTAGTGGGGTATGACTGTGCTCATGAATGCTGACAAACACCCAAGAGGCGCCGGTTCCAAAGAAACCTAGACCAAAAATATAACCAAGCCAACTGCTTTGCTTTACCGAACGGTTTCGGCTGCATAGATACAGAATAGCTGGAGGCAGTAGGGCTAAATAGGGTGTATTAAATGGTGCTAAGGAGGGGGCAATCAATGCCCCTGCAAGCAAAACGAGTAGCAGTTGCAGAGGCATAATAGTTATCCGTTACGGCTTACCTGTAATAAGCGGATACGACGAGTGTCAGCAGATAAAATCTTAAACTGGAAGTTTTCGATATCTACGCTTTCATCTTTTTTCGGCATGCGACCAAATTTTTGTGTAACGATACCGCCAATAGTATCGAACTCTTCTTCAGAGAAATCCGTATCGAAATATTCGTTAAAATCATCAACCGGAGTCAAGGCTTTAACAATAAAGGCGTTTTTATCGAATGGCTTGATGTTGCCATCATCCTCTTCGCTGTCATGCTCATCTTCAATTTCACCCACGATCTGTTCCAGAACATCTTCGATGGTGATTAGACCAGACACACCGCCGTACTCATCCATCACGATTGCCATGTGATTGCGAGTAACACGGAACTCTTTTAGGAGAATATTTAGGCGTTTAGATTCAGGGATGAAGGTCGCACTGCGCAGCTTGCTTTTAAGATCAAACTGGTCGAGGTTGCCTTCTAGGATTAGAGGTAGAAGGTCTTTTGCGAGCAGGACGCCAAGGATTTCATCTGGCGTTTCTCCGATAACTGGGAAGCGAGAGTGCGCGCTAGAGATAATAACCGGCAGGAACTCTTTAGGTGTTTGATCCGCTTCCACAACTACCATTTGTGAGCGTGGAATCATTACATCACGAACCTGCATATCAGATACTTGCATTGCACCTTCCATAATGGTCAGTGCTTCGTTATCTAGCAGATTGTCGTCGGTCGCTTGACGCAAATCGGTTAACAGATCCTCACGGCTGCGAGGTTCATCATTAAACGCTTGGGAAAGCTTTTCTAACCAGCCTTTCGGCTGTCCCGATCGATCTTCGCTCATGGTGTGTCGAGTGTCCTAATATTTAGTTACTTTACAGATAAGGATCTTTTATATCCATACTGGCGAGAATTTTTCGTTCGAGATTTTCCATCTCTTCGGCTTCTTCATCATTTATATGATCGAAACCGATTAGATGCAAGCAGCCATGCACAACCATGTGGGTCCAATGGTCAAACAAAGGCTTTTTTTGCTCTTCTGCTTCTTTAGCAACCACATCGGCACAGATAACCAGATCGCCTAAAAGATGAAGGGGCACGCCTTCAGGGACTTCAAAAGGGAAGGAGAGGACGTTAGTCGGTTTATCCTTATCGCGATAAGTGCGGTTGAGGGTTTGGCTCTCATCCGGTGTCACTATGCGGATACAAACTTCGCCTTCATCGATCTGACCAGTCAGCGCAGCGGATATCCATTGCTGAAACTGCGCTTCTGTCGGTAGATCGCCTTCAATTTCGTACTGAACTTCGCATTCGAAACTCATTTGTGGGAATCCTGCTTGCCTTCTTTTTTCTCAAAGCGGTCGTAAGCACGGACAATGTGCTGAACCAGTGGGTGACGAACGACATCTTTAGCGGTGAAGTGGGTAAAGCCGATGTCTTTTACATCGTCCAGCACTTGCATCGCGTGGATCAAACCCGAGCGCGTGCCTTTAGGTAGATCGACCTGAGTGATATCACCGGTAATAACTGCAGTAGAACCAAAACCGATACGTGTCAGGAACATCTTCATCTGTTCGCGTGTCGTGTTTTGACTCTCATCCAGAATAACGAATGAGTTGTTAAGGGTACGGCCACGCATGTAGGCCAGAGGCGCAACCTCGATTACATTGCGCTCAATTAGCTTGCCTACACGTTCAAACCCTAGCATCTCATACAGCGCGTCATAGAGAGGGCGCAGGTATGGATCAACTTTTTGGCTTAGATCACCTGGCAGGAAGCCTAGCTTCTCACCGGCTTCTACCGCAGGGCGAACCAATAAAATACGATCAACTTCTTCACGCTCTAATGCATCTACTGCGCAGGCAACCGCAAGGTAGGTTTTACCTGTACCCGCAGGGCCAATACCAAAATTGATATCGTGCTGAAGGATCGAGCGTACATAGCCTTGCTGGTTTTCACCGCGAGGGCGAATCAACGCTTTTTTTGTACGGATACTGATATCCGTATCTTTAATCTGTTGATTGCTATTACGCTGTTCTAGACCACTTTCTTGAATTAGAAGGTGGATCTGGTCGGGTGAGATACGTTGGTCCTGCTTAGCGTCGTTATAAAGCGCTTCAAGCATTTCGGAAACGAAGGTGATGTTTTCGATATCACCCAATAGTTGGAAATGATTGCCGTGATTACGGATTTCAATCCCTAAACGTTTCTCAACCAGTTTGTAGTGCTCGTTGAACGGGCCACCAAGGTTCGCTAGAAACTCAGCATTTTCAGGTTCTAGCGTAAGTTTGATCGATTGTGCAGTGCTCAACAGCTTAGCCCGCCTTCAAGGAAAAATTGTCGTCCAGTTCTGAACAGATTAGCTCACCTACTAAAGAGTTGGCATAAGCTTGAGCAATATTCACATCAGCAAAGTGACCGATTAGATCTGGGTTGTCGCAACGGAAGTTAACAACACGGTTGTTTTCAGTACGACCTGAAAGCAATCCCGGATCTTTCTTAGAATAACCGTTAACCAAAATACGCTGCTTAGTACCTACCATACGGCGGCTGATCTGCTGGGCATTTTGAATAATACGGCTTTGCAGAATTTGTAGACGCGCTTTCTTAGTTTCTTCGTCAATATTGTCAGGCAGGTCAGATGCTGGCGTACCCGGACGACGGCTGTAGATAAAGCTATAGCTGTTATCAAAGCCTATATCTTCGATTAGTTTCATTGTCGCTTCGAAATCAGCGTCAGTTTCATTCGGGAAACCGATGATAAAGTCAGAAGATATTTCTATATCTGGACGCGCTTTACGAATACGACGGATCTTAGATTTGTACTCAAGCGCAGTATGGCCACGTTTCATCGCCATTAGAATTTTGTCAGAGCCGCTTTGTACCGGTAAGTGAAGGAAGCTCACTAACTCAGGCACATCTTCATAGGCTTCGATCAAACTGTCTGTAAACTCTACTGGGTGGCTGGTAGTGAATCGAATACGATCAATACCATCAACCTCTGCTACACAACGGATCAGTTCAGCCAGATCGGCAGTATCGCCATCATGTGTATCCCCGCGGTAAGCGTTTACGTTTTGACCGAGTAGGTTAACTTCACGCACGCCTTGTTCAGCAAGTTCAACGCACTCAGTAATCACATCGTCTAGAGGGCGGCTTACTTCTTCACCGCGTGTGTAAGGTACAACGCAGAAAGTGCAGTATTTTGAACAGCCTTCCATCACAGAAACAAAAGCTTCAGCGCCTTCTACTTTAGGGGCTGGAAGGTGATCGAACTTCTCAATCTCAGGGAAAGAGACATCGACGATGCCCACACCGCCATTACCGGTTTCTGTAATCATCTCTGGCAAACGGTGTAATGTTTGCGGGCCAAAGATCATGTCAACGTAAGGGGCACGTTTTAGAATGTTGTCCCCTTCCTGACTTGCCACACAGCCACCGATACCAATTTTGATATCGGGGTTCTTCGCTTTCAGTTTTCGCCAGCGGCCTAGTTGGTGGAATACTTTTTCCTGAGCTTTTTCACGAATCGAACAGGTGTTCAGGAGCAGAACGTCCGCTTCATCAGCGTCCTCAGTTAGCTCAAGATCATGACTTTCCCCCAACAGATCGGCCATACGTGCAGAGTCGTACTCGTTCATCTGACAACCGTGGGTTTTAATAAATAGCTTCTTCGCCATTGTTCACCTGTATTTTGCGTGTATCAAAGCCCGGCAGGAAAATATGGCCGGGTGCATAAAGGACCGCGCATTATACTTAAGCGGCCAGATAATGAACAGTTTAGTCGAGTTGAAATCGGCTCATTTTATCGGTTGTTGTTGCCGTAAAAGCCTTGGTTTTCAAAGGGCTTTTAGGGATGCGAGGTGACTTATGGGCATTTGGTACTGGTATTTAGTCACTTGGTGCATAGAGGGGGACTCATTAGACTTTAGTTTTGGTAAGATTGCCTTCCAATTTTTATCTTTATTTACATGTTAAGTAATCTTTAAGGGAAGGCGTTTATGGCGTATTTGGAGCCGCGTGAATTTGTTACCAAGATGGTCGATGCAGGCGAACAAAAGATCTTTATGACCACTAGGGATACTTATATCCGTTCGTTGATGGCTGGCGCTATTTTGTCCTTGGCTGCATTCTTCGCCATTGCGGTGATTACCAATACAGGGAATTTATTGATTGGTGCGATCTTGTTCCCTGTAGGCTTTATCATGCTGAACCTGATGAAATTCGATCTTCTCACCGGAGCTTTTACTCTAGTACCTCTCGCTGTAATTGATAAACGTCCAGGCTGCACCGTTAAAAAGCTCTTACGTAACTGGTGGTTAGTTTTCTTGGGTAATCTCTCTGGCGCTGCGATCGTCGCGTTTTTTGCTTCCTTTATCCTGACTTATGGCTACCAAATTGATGGTGGGGCAATTGCGGAGAAAGTCAGTTCAATTGGTGAATCTCGTACCTTAGGTTATCAAGAGCAAGGTATTTGGGGATGGATTACGATTTTTATCCGCGGCATGTTGTGTAACTGGATGGTTTCTATGGGCGTTGTTGGGGCGCTGATCTCAACATCTGCTAGCAGTAAAATGGCGGCAATGTGGATGCCTATCATGTTGTTCTTCTATATGGCGTTTGAACACTCTGTTGTGAACATGTTCCTGTTCCCATTTGCGATGATTATGGGCGGCGAGTTTACGCTAGTGGATTACCTGTTATGGAATGAGATTCCTACGGTTTTGGGTAACTTGGTTGGTGGCTTCTTGTTGGTAGGTTTGCCTCTGTACCTAACCCATGTAAAAACTGGCAAATAATCGCCTTTAATTAATTAGGAATAGCTTATTTTTGTGCGGATTTTATTCAGCTAAGCTGAATAAAATCCGATAGTGCTCCTAGTTTTATCCTAGAAAGGTTTTTATGAGGATTATTTAGTCGAGTTGGATCAGATAAACCTTGCTCGCTTGCGCTCGACTAGTAAAATTACAGCTTGGATTCCTGTACACAAAGAGAAAAGTTAGATGCTTGCGCTGAATACGCTGAGTAAGAAGAACCTTCGCGGCGATATGTTAGGTGGTTTGACCGCTGCGGTTGTCTCGTTACCCCTTGCTTTAACCTTCGGTGTGGCGTCAGGTGCGGGTGCGGAAGCGGGTCTTTATGGCGCAATTCTAATCGGGCTGTTTGCCTCTCTCTTTGGTGGTACTTCTACTCTGATCTCAGAGCCTACCGGCCCAATGACAGTAGTCATGACTGCTGTTGTGAGTACGCTAATTGCTACGCATCCTGAAAAAGGTCTCGCCATGGCCTTTACCGTCGTCATGATGGCGGGTTGTTTCCAGATAATATTTGGCTTCCTCAAACTGGGTAAGTACATCACCTTAATGCCGTACTCGGTGGTTTCGGGCTTTATGTCCGGGATAGGCGTGATACTGATCCTCATGCAATTGGCCCCCGCGTTGGGTCAAACCGCCCCTGTTGGCGGCGTGGTGGGGACATTGTCGAATCTCCCCGAGCTGGTTATGAATATCCAGTTGGGCGAATTTTTACTGTTCGTCGTGACCTTGCAGTTGCTTTTCTTTACGCCTGAAAAACTTAAAAAGTACCTACCACCTCAGTTAATAGCGCTGGTTTTTGTAAGTATTCTGTCGGTGCTTGTTTTTGATTTTGAGCAGATCCAGCGTATCGGCGAGATCGATGCGTCACTCCCTTCATTGGTGATTCCCCACTTCACTCACGCTGAGTTGAGTATCATGTTGGTGGAAGCGATGGTGTTGGGTATGTTGGGTTGTATCGACTCTATGCTGACATCGGTTATCGCTGATAACTTGACGCGAACTGAGCACAACTCGAACAAAGAGCTAGTAGGCCAGGGCTTAGGTAATATCATGTCTGGTCTGTTTGGTGGCCTGCCGGGTGCGGGCGCCACTATGGGGACCGTGGTCAATATCCAGTCGGGTGGTCGGACCGCGCTTTCGGGGGTGATTAGGGTCGTCGCCTTGGCCATAGCGGTGTTTGGCGCCGCCTCCTTGATCGAAAATATACCGCTAGCCGTCTTGGCTGCCATCGCTGTGAAAGTGGGGATGGATATCCTTGATTGGTCTTTTATCAAACGTGCCCATAAAGTCTCCCGCCATAGTACCTTGATTATGTACACCGTGCTGCTTCTGACGGTTTTTGTTGATCTGATTGTTGCTGTAGGTATCGGTGTTTTTGTAGCCAATATCATCATTATCCAGAAACTCTCTATGGTTGAAGCGCAGAAGGTGCGGGCCATGTCGGATGTGGATGATGAGATCCCACTGGATGAAGAGCAGAAAACTCTTCTGAACAAGGCGGACGGTCGGGTACTTCTCTTCTATTTGTCCGGTGCAATGATCTTTGGTGTTTCCAAGGCAATAGCGCGTGAACGTCAGGATATTGAAAGACACGAAGCGGTTATTTTTGATTTGAGTGATGTCTCTTTCTTGGACGACACTATGGCACTGTCGATCGAAAACGTAGTTTTTGAGGCTCTAGATTTAGGTAAGCATGTATCGATTATTACCCGATCAAAAGAAGCTCAGGATAAATTGCTCAAACTAGGATTAGAGTCCCGTATCAGCAGTAAGGATTTTGCTAGCACTCGTACGGAAGCTTTGGAACGAGCTGTTCAGTATCTTGATGAATCACAAGTTTATGCCGGTGCTTAGTCAAAGCGCCGTGGCTTGTAATGAGTGAATAGCAACCTAGGTTTGCGGAACAGATGGCTAAGAAAGAAGATCGTATCTATAAAGTGATTTTTGTAAATCAGGATCAAGTTTTTGAGCTCTATGCGAAGCATGTTTATCAAAGCGACATGTGGGGATTTTTAGAGATTGAAGAGTTGGTCTTTGGGAATCGCTCTGAACTCGTTATCGATCCTGGCGAAGAGAAACTCAAAACCGAGTTCAGTGGTGTAAAGCGCTCTTATATTCCTTCCCATGCGATCGTTCGCATCGACGAGGTGGAGAACGAGGGCGTGGCTAAAGTTTCTGAGGCAAAAGGTACTATCGCGGCATTTCCGGTAGCACCTGTATAGCCAAAATCCTAATTTCTATTAATACACGTTTGATAGCCAAAGGCTCTGATAGGGCTTTAACGTCAAAGTCTGGTGTAGATCTTCACAACGAAGCCCAGAGAGTAAGTCGTACCATTCGTCTGTACCTATCAAGTTGAGATTGGACAGCAGTAGCTCAGCAGGCTCTGCACTAATATTGTTAAGGCAAAAAATGCTTTGTCGACGATCGATGCTCTGACGCCAAAATCCAAATATCTGACCACCTAAGTGTAGAGTGAACTGAGTGGCATTCGGATGAAAGGCGGGTTGATAGGTGCGAATTGATATCAGCTTTTTCATCGCTTCGAAAATTCGATAATGATGGTTGTCAGGGGTTTCTAAGGCATCCACTAAGTCATCATATTGCCAATGATGGCGATTAATAGATCGAAAGTGTCCCGTCATCTTTACGCGCTCATGATCATTTCTCGATCCAAATAGGCTTTGAATGTAGATGCCTGGTATTCCCTCAAGCGCTAGCATGATCTTATGCGCGCATAGAAATCGTTCTTCACCCCATTCATCAGTACCTTGGGTAGTGCCCTGTAACGCATCAAATAAGGATATATTTATTTCATAGGGTTTGTTTTGGCCATTATCTAGTGCTCGCCAAGATACATGTCCGCCGAAGGCTTGCATGGTTTCAATCATTGCGCTGACTTCTTCATCGCTGAGGATGCCTTCGACAGGTCGTAGACCTATACCGTCATGCGAAGCGATAAAGTTAAAGTAAGCAGTCCCATCTTGCGCTGGGGGCATGCTCATCATCCATTGTTTTAGATAAAAACAATCTCCAGTGAGAAGTGTGTGAAGAAGCAAAGGGGGGAGAGAGAAGTTATATACGCAGTGGGCTTCATTAGCATTGCCAAAGTAGGATAGGTTCTCCCTACTTGGGATATTGGTTTCTGTAATGATCATTGCTTCAGGGTGTGCATGTTCGATCAATGTTCTCAGTAAACGAACGATCTCGTGGGTTTGCGGCAAATTAAGGCTGCTTGTTCCAGACTCTTTCCATAAAAAAGCGACAGCGTCTAACCGGAAGATATTTACACCTTTATCCAGATAAACACGGATGATTTTGATGAACTCCTTTAGAACCTTAGGGTTTCTGAAATCGAGATCGATTTGGTCGTGACTAAAAGTGCACCAGACGTGTTGAATTCCTTGGGGCGTTTCCACTTCTCTGAGAAGAGGGCTCGTTCTTGGGCGAATCACTTGGCTGAGATCAGCCTCTGGCGATTCAACAAAAAAATAATCGCTGCCTTCACCTTCCCCCTTTTGAAAATTTTTGAACCATTGGCTTTCACTAGAGCAATGATTAATAACGAGATCCGCCATAAGGCGGAATTCTGATGATATCTTTTCAATGTCATCCCAACTTCCGGCAGATGATCGAACTTGATAAAAGTCTGATACCGCAAAACCGTCATCTGAGCTGTACGGAAAAAAAGGAAGAATATGAATACCGTTGATCATGCCTTGGCATTGATCATGTAAAAACCGGTATAAAGTTGCTAATGGGGTTTCTTCAGGGTGATGTATTGCATCGCCATAAGCTATCACCATTAGATCTGAGGCATCCCAGTGATTCTTATGTGGAGTGGGGGTAAAAGATATCTCATCCAATCGCATTAAAGTAAACAGCTCAGATGTGATGAGATCAGTGTCTCCATCAGGATAAATCAACTCTAGATGACTTTTGACCTGAAAACTGAGTTCTTCTTGGGAGTGATTCATTGTAATGCTCCCTTACCTATACATCAGTTCTTTATTGTCGAGTTCTACTGCTTCTACTAGACGATCAAAAACATCAGGCATAGCACTGGCAACGCGGTTCCAGCTCGGAATAAAAGGTGTTTCCATTGGGTTGGAAAGGAATTGTTCGCCAGCAGTCATGATGTTTCGAGCAAACATCTCGACCGCCTCTTCTTCGCTGTGGATATCGAGTTGCAAGCCATTCATGACGGCATCGTTATGGTAGGTTTCGACAAAATCTAATGCGATGCGGAAGTATGTGGCTTTGAGTGATCTAAACGTTTCGGTACTGAAGGTGTGTCCGTGAGTGGCCAATTTTCTAAGCAAGGCTTTGGTTATGTCGATCGACATTTTAGATAAGCCGGCATTCGCATCTTCTAATGATAGGTTTTGGTGTTTATGGTCATAGCGATCAGCGATATCTACTTGGCAAAGCCGGTTGTTCGCATAGTTGCGATGCATCTCTGATAGAACGCCTATTTCCAGTCCCCAGTCACTCGGTATGCGAATATCATTGAGTACATCTCTACGAAAGGAGAACTCACCGGCCAGTGGATAACGAAAGCTATCCATAAACTGTAAATACTCGATTTCTCCAAACACTTTTTTCAAAGCACGGAGCAAAGGTGTTACCAGTAATCGGCAAACCCTACCGTTAATTTTTCCTTCTGCTACTCGAGCGTAAAATCCTTTACAAAATTCATAGTTAAATTGAGGATGGGCAACAGGATAAATCAGTCTAGCGAGTAGTTCTCGGTTGTAAGTGGTGATATCACAATCATGCAGAGCTACTGATTCTGCCCGGCCTGAAGCCAGAATGTAGCCCATGCAGTACCAGACATTTCGTCCCTTACCCGCTTCTTTTGGCGCGAGATCTAATGCTTGGAGTTCCTTGTTCAATGCACGTAAGCGAGGCCCGTCATTCCAGAGAATTCGGTGGTGCTGAGGTAATTTGCCGAAAAACTCTTGAGCAAACCTAAATTGCGACTCGTCTGCGCGATCAAGCCCAATAACAATTTCATTTAGGTACGGGACTTCGCAAATTTCATCGATGATATGGCTAAGGGCAGGGCCTTCCAATTCAGAAAAAAGAGACGGAAGAATCAGTGCTAGAGGGCGTTTTTGACTGAATTGGAGAAGTTCACGTTCTAGATCCACTAAAGGGCGATCGGATAAATTATGTAACGTCGTGATAATGCCATTCTGATAAAAGTCAGCCATAAAAATCACCTCTTAGTATGCATGTCTTGAGTATGAGCGTTAGTGCTTTTAGATCGCAGACGGGTAAAGTATTTGATACCTTCGGCCCAGCCTTCGGGGCCCGTTGCTTGGGTTTGATATTGATTGGGGTTACGAATTTGAGGGCTAGGAGCAACAGGCGAGCGGATAATGATGGCGTTGTCCGCAGCATCTAGCATTGCGACATCATTTTGGCTATCGCCAGCAGCAATGCTGATTAAGTCATCGTTGTTTTGATCTTTTATGTAGTATGCGGATAGCCACTTCAATGCTTGGCCTTTATCGCAATGGCCCGTTACGTTTAAGAAACGCCCGCCTTGCAGAACATTGGCTCCTGACTCTATAAGCATGGCTATAAATGCTTGCTTGCGTTGCTCAGTGCTTTTCCAAATTAGGGGTTCGCTGAACTCGCGTGAGTTTGCTTTTTCAGCATCTGTTGAACTTAAGCCGGTACTGCTTTGAATACCTGAGGGGCCTAACTGGGCGAAGGTAATAAATTCATCGGGAAAGAAGCGTGATAGGTGTTGTAGCAGTGACTGCCATGTTTCTCGGCATTTAGAGAATACGTAGCAATGAAATTCATCCTTTTCATAAGATGAAACAAGATGGTGTTTAGGCGGTTCGGAATGAAAATAGCCCTTCGGCACGTATATAGCGGCTCCATTTTCAACGATAAAAGGGTGTTGGTTATTGAGCTCTTTTCTCAGACTAAGTAACTCCTCATAGGTCTTGCTCGTGGTAGGGATGATTGGGACATGTTGCTTATCCAATTGCTGAAGTGTAGGTATGGCTGGAGCATAGCTATAGCTATGGTGATCCAGAAGGGATCCATCTAAGTCTGTGAATATAAGTAGAGGTTGGTGCATGTTTTACCTTCCTTTACCAAAACGGTGCTGTTCTCTTTGATTTTTAACCAGTTTGCACTCATTTCATGCGATTTTTATCGTGATTTGGCAGCTAATGGTGCATTTGGGGTTTTATAGGGTTAACAGCAGGAAACGTGCCGGAAATAGGTATATAGAGGGTTTTAGATCTTCAGCTGGTAAATAAAAAAGCCGGCAGTGCCGGCTTGTGGAGTTAGGCTAGCAAGTTACCTAACTCGAGGGAGTGAACAGGTCGCAGTAGATGTCCTGCATATTGGCGCCAGCCAAAAATGTTTGTTTACGTAATGTTTTGACGCGATCTTCAGAACCACAGAAATAAGCTCGGTAGCCCTTGGTATTTGGTACCCTGTTTTTGACTACGGCATTGAGATCACCGATCTCGCAACCGTCTGGTTCTGATCTAGTTTCTTCGAGCACAACGGGATAATAAGTGAGGTTATCGTAGTGCTCACTCAACGCTTTTAACTCTTCGACTAGGTATAAGCCTGCGCTATTTTTAGCGCCAGCGAATAAGCTGATTGGGCCGGTATGACCCTGTTGTAAGGCATCTCTGACAATGCCATAAAGAGGAGCTAACCCAGTTCCGGTACCCGCCATAAGGATCGGTTGGTTGAGATCTGTTTTGGTATAAAAGCAGTCGCCAAATGGCCCTTGTAGCTCAATGCTTTCACCCAGTACAAATTCATTGAGTGCCCATTGGCTAAACTGCCCATCTTTAAAAATACGTAGCTGTAGTTCTATATGGTCATCGAGGCTTTTTACGCTGGCGATTGAGTAAGATCGGCTCAATCCATCATGACGAACTAAATTGATATATTGTCCTGCTAAGTAATCGATATCTGCTTTTAGTTTGAGTTGCAGAATGGAGTCCGTTAGTTGTTGCTTACTGATTAAGATCCCTTCGGTTGAGGATGCTTGCGCATTCCGTTGAACGCTCATTGCAGTATTTGGCTGGCAGCGACAAGCCAGAAAGTAGCCCTGTTGCTTTTGAGTCTCTTTAAGACCTTTTTGAGCATCAGCTGGTGGCGTACCTTCTGTTGCTTGGAGCATGCAGCACTGGCAAGCGCCAGCACGACATGAATTGGGAATGTCGTGACCAGCATCCAATAAGGCTTCTAAAAGGTTAGAGCCTTCTTTGACCGTAATATCAGCCTCTTCAAATCTGACGCTTACCATGTTGTGACTCCTTAGCGATTAAGCACATCGTCTTTAACGCTGCCGGCAATACCTGCAATTTCGCCGATATCACTTTCACTCACGCCTAGTTCAGTCAGCGTCGCGGCTAGGTTTTCAACGACCGCATCAAAATGGGTTTCGTTAAGTCCTTTAAGATGTTTGTGACCTTCCCGCATATCTTGCCCGGTGTAGTTATGCGGGCCGCCGAAGACCATAGTTAAGAAGGCTTTTTGCTTGGCTGCTTGGCCATCCATATCTACATCATCGAAGTAGTGGCTGATACGGTCATCAGCAAGCACTTTGCGGTAAAAAATATCGACGGCAGCATCTACCGCTGCTTCGCCACCAATTCGCTCGTATAAACTCATCTCTTTTTCCTCTTGGGCTGCCTCGCCTTCTTTAGGGCGATTAAGAACGTCATCTCTTACACTTTCCGCGATACCTGCAATTTCGCCGATATCTTCACTGCCAACACCCAGTTCAGTTAGGGTCGCGGCTAGGTTTTCAACGACCGCATCAAAGTGGCTATCGTTTAGCCCTTTGAGGTGTTTATGGCCTTCGCGCATATCCATGCCGGTGTAGTTATGGGGGCCACCAAAAACCATGGTTAGAAAGGCTTTTTGTTTTGCGGCTTGACCTTCCATATCAACATCATCGAAGTAGTGGCTGATGCGATCATCTACCAACACTTTGCGATAAAAAATATCCACAGCAGCGTCTACCGCTGTTTCGCCGCCTAGTCGTTCATAAAGAGAGGCTTGGCACTTAGCCCCGCCGAAAATTGATTTCAATTTGCTGAAGAAACAACCCATGTTAGATCCCTCATTCTTTGATTTGTGAAAGCATGTAGCCAACTGCTAAGCCGATCTCTTCGTCAGAAAGATCTGTAAAACCACCTTTAGCTGGCATCAGGCCAATACCATTAATGGCATGTTCGACCAGAACGGCCTTGCCCTGAGTCGCACGTGTTTTCCACATCTTTTTGTTACCAACGATAGGGGCGCCGTTGATGCTTTGTGCATGACACGCAAAGCATCGGCCCTCTACGATCTCTTTCCCTTGTTGCAATTCGGGAGACAGAGCAGCAGTCTTCGTTGTCTCGCTTGAGTCACATCCTGTGGCGATAAAAGACACTAGGATTAGTGTGAACAGCGACATCAGAGCACCGTTAAACATGGGTGATTACTCGCCTAGAGGTACACGAATAACGACACCGCCCATAACATCACCGAGTTTAAAGTCTGTTTTAGGGCTATCTTTATGGCCGTTGTGACAGCTCACGCAGGCTTTTACAGAAGCAACATCTGCGTAAACCGCAGTGAAGTAGTCTTTGCCACCTAATGTTTCTGTTCCGTAGAAGTTTTTACCTAGGTTTTTGGCAACGTACTCAAGGCCTTCTTTCTCCATGTCAGTACGTGGTGCGTTTTGTGAATTGATTGGCCAAATTGACTGGAGAGAATATGTGAAGTCATCCGTTACTTCCGATACAGATTCATAACCTAAACGGAACATCTGCGCTGGAAGTGGTACACCGTTATCTACATCTTTCCAGTGCTCAACTGGCATAACGGCATCAGCTCCTTTAGGGCCAAGACGACCAACAATGTATTTTGTGTAGTTAGTACGGTCAGCATTCATTACTGCGAAGAGTGCGTCAGTGTGTTTGCTTGGATCGATACCAACCGCTTTCTCTTCTTCCTGACAGCCTGTGATTGCTAGTGCAGTTGCCGCTATTGCAGTGGCTAAAGTTACTTTTTTCAGCATAGTATTTTCCTCGTTCCCCAAGTTCTCATAAGTAAATCGGTATAGGGCTATTTAGCTTCTCGGTCTAAAACCATCTGGATTGACGGAATGTTTTGAGAAGGTAGCCCTTTAAAATTGTTTTCAATCAGTACTTCGTCAGCCAACGCGTCGATGCTGAATGAAAGGGAGTGACAATCCATGCAAACGCTTCGGATCATCTTTTCATTCGGACGTAAATTCATGCTTTGGTTGTGCTGTACGCGAACGACCTCTTCACCAAACTCTTTGTGCACTTCGCGCGGCATATGACAGGTCGCACAGGCCACGCCGCTGCCTGCAGGCAGCTCGCCTTTTAGCTCTTGCTTCCAAAGTTCTGCGTGAGGTGAATTGGCATAGTTCTGTGTATGGGTATCGTTGTGACAGCTGGTACAGGATTCGACAGCAGCGAGCTTCGGCTCAGGTTTATGAGCATCGTGGCAGCTTGCACAGTCTAGACCTGTTGTATCAGCGTTCTCATGGAAAGCGGCTCGACCGGTGACTGGAGACATCTTGCCCAACCCTACCGATAGTTTCATACCGTGCTTTCCTGCCAAAAAGCCTTTTTCTTCGTGGGTATGACAGCTATTGCATGCGGCAAGACCTGGATCGTCTTGCCATGCTTGTCCTTGTGGTGCATGGCAACTGGTACAGTTCACACCAGCTGTCGCATGTATGCTTTCACTCCACTCTTTAAGGTGTTCAGGCGAGGCAGAAGGCGCATCAGCCTGATCTATTGATAGACTTGCTTTACGTTTGATTGATTGCGTACCGGTTCGAGCTAAAACCTGGGCCATCGCTTTGATCATTGGGCCTTCGTTGTTGCTCAAAAGGAAATCTTCATAGAGTGCGCGGTTGTCGTGATAGTTGTGGCAACCTGCCGAGGCGCAAGTGTCAAACCCCATGCCTTCATGACTGGGTCGTTCTTCGGCAATTTCTGCATGACACTCGTAACAGAAGTCGTCTGGTAGCGTTACACCCATCTCGAAGGTTTGATCTTGTTTATGTTCCCCATGACAGGTCACGCAGCTCACGGCATTGATCTTTTCGAGTCGATCAGCGTTACGTGGGTCGGTAAACTTTTTGATTGGATGTGAGTCGTGGGAGGTTTTCAGCTCTTCTTGGTGGCAGCCTAAGCACGCATCATGGATGACCTCTTCACCACCAAAAGGATCGGTGTGGCAAGTATCACAACTCATCTCGATTTGATGGTGACCGTGTGTCGCTTCACCGATTATGAAGTCAGGCTTCTGTTCTTCTAAGAACATCTGGTAACCAAAATAGCCTGCCAGCGAAAAGCAAAGCACTAACCAAGCAAGCCAGATAGATAATTTACGACTCATGAATATCTCTCCGACCTAGAAATAGTAAACACTGAGAATGTGGAAGCTTAAAAGGGCTGGCAGAGGCCAGCTCAGTAATAAGTGACCCCAAAAGCCGATGCTGCGTAGTTGCTTACCGACATTGAAGGACAGCTTGTGTTGCATGCCTATCGCGAGGCTGATCACAATGCCTAAACCCGCTAAGAGTAAAAAATTGATCAGTAGCCATTGGTTAAGGGCTTGGCCACTATTGAATCCGGTATGGGCCAATAAAATGATTAGGCAGAGGAGGGCCAAAATAGTGTGTAGACTGCGCCACAGTTTGTAAGAGCCAAGCTTAAGTGCTTTGCTGCGTTTCTTAAGCGACATAAGAAGGCCAACAATCGTGAGGCCTAACAGCGTGAATCCAGTTACTTGCTTGTAGAAACCATCGTTCCAGAAAAGATCTAAGCGTATGGAATCTTGCACGGATGTGCTGACAGTAAAGGCTGGCACCATAAGAAAGGCGATCAATGCGGCTAATACCCCTAAAGAGGTGATCAATAAATTTCTGCTGTCTGGTGCGGCTTGTTGCTCTGCTTCGGAGCCAAGAATTTGTTGAACAAGCGGCTTACAACTACCGCATGTGGTTGTAGCGCCTGTGCATTTGGCAATCGTTTCCATGGTACAGCAGCCTTGCTGGTCCATGGCGTAGCTGAGTTGTCCACGAGTCACGTTGTTACAGTTACAGATCACTGCGGTTTCTGGCCAGTTTTCTGGGCTATTAGACGCTGGATTCCAAAGGTTTCCGGTAAAGCGGAAGCGCATAATCTGCCATGCGTAAACTCGGCGCTGGTGGGTGATCAGCTCCTGAATACGAGGGATCTCATCCCAGTCGCCAATCGCCATCGCACCCACAATACGCCCTTTTCGAATGGCTAATTTGCGATATCCACCATCTTTGGTCTTGTAGCTGAAAAACTGTTTTTTATCGTAAGGCTGATCGTCTAAGACATCACCCATACTGAAAACGGATTCGCCGACGACTTTAAGGCGAGCGATGCTATGAGAACCTAAATATTGGCTATCGCCTTGGGTCATGTGATTGGCAGCAACAGCGGCTTGTTCGAAGCCAGGAGCTACCAACCCGTAAACTTTATCTCGGTGTTCCGCGCATTCACCAATGGCGTACACGTCTGGATCAGATGTTTGTAAGCTATCGTTGACGCGAATGCCGGTACCTACTTTGATCCAAGCTTTACGCGCTAACTCAATATTAGGTTTGATACCCGCAGAGATGAGTACGGTGTCACATTTGAGTGTTTCACCATCACGTAGTTTGACCCCTTCAACCCGTTGATCACCGACTACGCCTTTAACTCCAGCGCCAACAATGACGCGAATGCCCATAGATTCGAGCTGGCTTTGTAGCATTGCAGCGGCATCATCATCTAACTGTTGATTCATGATGCGGCTAGCTTGCTGGACCAAAGTGATGTTGGTCAGATTGCCTTGCATGGCACGCGCGGCTTCTAAACCGAGCAGGCCGCCGCCAACCACAACTAAATCTTGGCTGCGTGTTGTACGTGCTTTGAGTTTTTCGGCATCGCGCATGTTGCGGAATGTGAATACACCTTCCAGATCTACACCAGTGATATGTGGAACGTGTGCACGAGAGCCTGTGGCGATGACTAGCTTGGCGTAACTGTAATGATTAGCTTCTGAATCTGTAACGCTGTGGTTTTCAGTATCAATCAAAACGATCTCTTTGAAGAGGTATTTGAAAAGAGGGTCGTTATCTAATTCATCTAGTGGAAGTAATAAGTTTTCTGCGGAGTCTTGACCTGCAAGTAGGGCGCTCAGGCGAACACGGTCATAGGGAAGGTAGGGTTCATTACCAAATAAAATTACCGGTGCTTGAGGTGCGTTTTTACGCAACTCTTGAATAAACCTGAATCCAACAGGACCAGCTCCGACCACAATGATCGCTTGATCCCATTTGTCAGCACCGTTGCTCACTTTTGGTTGTACTTCGCTCATTATTTGCTCCCCTCGGTCGTGCTCAATGACCTTGGTAGTGATAGAGCAAAAGTCTTGCCAAAAATGTTTTATCTTTACATTTTTCTATAAAAAATCATTTAAATTCAGTGTGTTAGTTTGATGTTTTTTGTATGTATGAATATGGCTGCTCTTTATGTTGCTGTGCACCATAAATTGGCTTGGTCAAAAAAACAGCAATAAAACTGCGCAAAAAAGTTACGTAGTCGGTGTGCCAAAAAGGAGCAAAAGCGGTTTTTTGAGGGGGATGATTTAATCGGTTTGCCCCAATTTGGATACAATTGAGGGGGAATTAGTAAGCGTGATTTAAGTGTTAACAAAAGGCTTCATAGTTACACGACTAGATCAACCTGCTGTAAGGTACCTGTCTCGCCTTCCTCTGTTAGAAAGAGACCTGTTGCACGAATTTTTCCGGCCATTTCGTCACTATGTTGACCTGCACTGAGCTCCCAGTCTGTCCGGGAATATCCAAGATATAAAGCGCCAATATCTTTGTCGGCTAAAGTGAACATGCTGCTACTGCCATCATCATGCTGGACCCAGATGCGTAATTGATCCCAGATTGCATCGCCTTCATCGATAAAACCGTTGTTATCATCATCGTAGGCTGCGAGCTCTTTAAAGCCATTACCTGACTGTGCGCCAAACAGCTCGTTACCATTATCAATTGAACCATTGTTGTTTTTGTCGAGGGCGATATAACCGCTCGAGTCATCAAGACGATGAACGGTATCCAGCTCACCATCGCTATCTATATCGAACTCAATTGTATCGGCGCTAAGTTCGGCGGCTTGGCCAGAAAAGTTGATCACGAGAGGATCTTTAAGCGCTGCCCCCAAGCGAATTTGAAAACTTTGATTCTCGCTGAGTGAGCGGCTCATATTGAGTTGTAGGTTGAGATCGATAACCCGACCGTCTGTAGTACGCACTTGCCCTTGGGCTTGAAACTGGACTTGCTCGGTCGAGGTCGTGGTTTCGCTGTAGCTGTATTCAAAGCCGTGTTCTAGGGCTTCGCCAGAAGTAATACTCAGTTGGCTGGCGGATGTCGTCGCTTGCTCAGTAGTAGAATTGTTACCGCTATTTCCTACTGCTTGCGCATCTAACAAGCCGACGTTGAAGCTTTTGCCAGTCATGCTCTCAAACAGCTTTTTTAGAAGCTCAATTTTGACTTTATCTTCTGGGTTTAACTCAAATAGACTTGAGCTACTCCCCGTCGTCTTTGTGATTAGCTGATCAAGGCTGTATTTACCGACATTTTCCCGTTCCATCTGTTTGCGGAAATCGGCATAGGTTGAGTCATCAGCTTGAGTGCTTTGATTTACTTCTTTTACCACTCGCTCCCTGTGGCTACCTTCGACCAAATTTTCTTTATTGAAAGCATCGCCAGCGCGAACATAACCCTCGGTTAGATGTTCTCTAATTTCAGTATAGGTCGATTGGTGTGCTGCACTCTCCAGTGCAATATCAGAAGCTGCAATACGCATTGCTTCACCCTCTAGTACTAATTATTCCATTCGAGAGTTATCGGCCGCAGTCGAGGGAATCAAAGGGTGAAACTAAGAATATGAAAAAGTTTCAGTTTCCTTTCGTTAGAACAGCAGTGTCTTAGAACGTTTGCCAGGGATCTCGCGAGCAAGTTTTGGTACCAAGTAACCCGGTAATGTTGCCTGCAGCTGTTGATGCAACGCGATAGCTTGATCGTCAGGAATATCAAAGTGAGCTGCGCCTTTTACCGGATCTAGGGTGAATAGGTAGTAGGGCAAAATACCGAAGTGGAAGAGCTTTTCACTAAGCTCAGTTAGCGCGGTTGAACTATCATTGACGCCTTTGAGTAATACCGCTTGATTTAAGACGGTAACGCCTGCTGTTCTCAGATCTGCGCTAGCTTGCTCCACCTGTTGATCCAGTTCATTAGCATGGTTGGCATGAAGAACCATCGCGATATCGAAACGGCTCTTGGCAAAGAGCGTGGTTAACTCGGAGGTTACTCGCTGCGGGATCACTATCGGTAAACGGGTGTGAATTCTTAACCGATTTAGATGAGGGATCTCTTCTAAATCAGCAATCATTCTGCACAAGCGTTTATCCGAGGTAGCTAGAGGATCGCCTCCTGAAAAGATCACTTCGGTGATGCTGTCGTCTGCTTTTAAGTATTCAAGCACTTGTTGCCATTGCTCAGAACCTAAGCGGTTGTCTTGATAGGGGAAATGGCGGCGGAAGCAGTAACGACAATTTACTGCGCAAGCTCCACTGAGAATAAGCAGTACACGACCGTGATATTTGTGGATAAGTCCATCACTGTGGTTTGCAGCCATCTCGGCAAGAGGGTCGGTGACATAGCCTGGAATATCCGCGCTTTCTGCATCTAGCGGTAGAATTTGGCGTAACAAAGGATCGTTTGGATTACCTTTTTCTATCCGCTGTAGAAATGGCTTTGGCACTTTTAGTGAGAAGAGATTGCTCCCTTGTTGCGCGCCATGAAGTAGTGATGCGGGGAGATCTAATAGCTTAAGCAGCTCGGCTGGGTCATCAATCGTGTGACTCAGGAGCTGCTGCCAGTCGGCTTCTTCCGTGACGGGAATGGGATTAGAAATAGAATTCATGATGTTTTTGTACGGAATTACGACTGAAAGTTGCTCGCATTTTCCTTTCAAGTAGAATGTCTGTCAATTTTACGATCAACAGGGTTTGTTGGTTGAGAAAAACTTACAAGAGATACAGAGAACATTATGGGCAACATTTCTACTAACCAGTTTAAAAATGGTCAGAAAGTAATGATCGACGGCGATCCATGCGCAATGGTTGACGTTGAATTTGTAAAACCAGGTAAAGGTCAGGCGTTCACACGTGTTAAGTTGCGTAACCTAATGTCCGGTCGTATCTGGGAACGTACCTTTAAATCAGGTGAGAGCGTTGAGCAGGCTGATGTAATGGATACGACTATGGAATACTCATACTACGATGGTGAGCTATGGTACTTCATGGATCCAAATACGTTTGAGCAGGTAGGTGCGGACGAAAACGCAGTTGCTGAAGCTAAGCCATGGTTGAAAGAGCAGGACTCTGTAACGGTTACGTTGTTCAACGGTAACCCAATCTCTGTGACTCCAGCTAACTTTGTTGAGTTAGAAGTAACTGAGACAGATCCAGGTCTTAAAGGCGATACTGCTCAGGGTGGTTCTAAACCAGCAACATTGAGCACTGGCGCTGTTGTACGCGTACCTTTGTTTATCAACGAAGGTGAAGTACTCAAAATTGATACACGTACGGGCGAATACGTTTCTCGCGCGTAATGTTGTTAAGGGGCAGATCACTCTGTCCCTTTTCCTCTCCTAGCTTTATTTCTCCTACCTTGTCATCTTCTTGACGAACACCACCACAAACAGCGCCATTGTAAAACTGCCTAAAAAGGCTTCAACAGCTGCAACAAACCTTGCAAGCCCTATAGGTGCTATGTCTCCGTAACCTAGAGTCGTGAAGGTCACAACGCTAAAGTAGATTGCATTGAGAAACTCCAAGAAGATTGCAGTAGCTCCGGTGCTGTCCGAATAAATGGGATTGGATGCGGTTGTTCCGAGAAAGAAATACACCAGTGCACACAGCAATATCAGACAGACTGAAAACATTACGACCCTGATAGGGGATTCGCCGTAACCACAAAAAAGATCGACCCCTTTTGAGATAATTCGTCGAGAGCTGTACATGGGCATTTGGTAGCGCCTGAAGATCATCTCCTTCTTAAAGAAATGACCAGCTATATCAAAAAGTCCTTCTTTCTCACATTGTTTGCGGATTATCCTTGCGACCTCTTCGGCCTCCTGGCATAAAGATATGGCTTCTTGAGGTTTTTTTTGCTGGAAGGCTTCAAGTGCTCTTCGTTCTTGTTGGAGTTCATCTCCCCAATCGATATTTTCAAGTCGGGAGTGGCTTAGATCTGCACCGAGTAAGTTACAGTTTTCTAAATGGGCACAATGAAGGTTGGCACCTGCCAAGGTGCTTTTCATTAAGGAGGAGCCTCTAAGGTCGAGCCCAAAACAATGCGCATTGCGCAGATTCGCACGGTAAAAGTCAGCTTCCCGACATTGATAACCCTGCTTGCTACCACGGTTTACTAAATTGATATCTTCCAACTGCGCGCGTGCTAACTGAAATCCATCGAGAGGCTTGCCTGCTTGAGCCCATTTTTCCACAGCGTTCTTTACGCCTTTATCCTGGCTTTTATCCACAGAAGGGTCGTGCCAGTAGCATAGGCCTGAGTCATTGGCGGGTTCACTGCATTGCCAACCATCTGGATTGCAATAAGAACAGTTTTTAGGTGTTGTCATGGCTGCATACCTCTACAGCGACCGTTATTCGGTGATATGCATAGTGCACTTAAGTGTAGAAGGGGATAAGTGAAGTGACCAAACAGATGGACAGTTACGTATGTGGGTTCATCGATTTAATTTTTATTGGAGGGGGGCAAGCTGATAAAGTTACGCCTAGTGGTTTTAGATGGAATAAGTAACTTCAGTATGAATGATTGGCAGCCTTCAGCTTCAATAGACAACTTGCGTAAACGCGGCGAGTTATTCGGATATATTCGTGATTTTTTCAAGCAGAGAGGTGTATTAGAAGTAGATACGCCAGTGATGTCTAACTGTGCGGTGAGTGATCCTTTTATCGATAGCATTGAGGTAGAGTACCGCGAAACGTTAGGCGCAGAAGGGCGACAGTTATATCTGCAAACATCACCTGAATATGCCATGAAGCGTTTGTTGTCCGCTGGTAGCGGGCCTATCTATCAGATGAGTAAGGTGTTTCGAAATGGCGAATATGGTCGTCGTCACAATCCTGAATTTACTATGTTGGAGTGGTATCGTCCGGGCTTTGATGATGCTGACCTGATAGATGAAATTGAAGCCTTGATTAAGCCTGTCTTACAGTTAGATCAGGTAGAACGTATCACCTACTCGGATCTGTTTTTCCGCTATTTAGGCTTCAGGCCGGAAGAAGTCGTTTTAGAAGACCTAATTAAAGAAACGCGGAAGCACATAGATATCGAGCTAGATGACTCTGATCCAGATACTTGGCTGAATTTGTTGATGTCTCATGTCATCGAACCACAGCTTGAACAGGTCGATGCCATTTTTGTGATGGACTATCCACAAAGCCAAGCTGCATTGGCGCGAGTGCGAAGGAATGCAGCGGGAATAACTGTCGCAGCAAGGTTTGAGCTGTTTGTCAGAGGCGTTGAGTTAGCGAATGGTTATTACGAACTGACAGATAGTGTCGAACAAAAGCGTCGTTTAGAAGCTGATCAAAAGCAACGAGCTGCATTGGATCTGCCACAGCGTCCTCTTGATTCTCGTCTTGTGGATGCGCTGGAGGTAGGGATGCCTGATTGTGCTGGCGTAGCCTTAGGTGTTGATCGGTTGTTGATGTTAGCGCTTAGAGAATCTTCCTTAGCCAATGTTATCCCTTTTGATCTGCCGCGTGCTTAAGTGGGGTATGTTAATCGATGAATGAGTTTAAGTTGGTTTACGGTGGTTATCAGAGCCAGCTTGGGCACTATTGCGATATTTTGGTTGATGATCAGCCACTACTTGATGGGGTGAGTGATTATGAAGCGGCTTTTGCAGGCAGTATTAGTGGCGCCTACATCTGTGGTTTTAATCAAGAGATGTTGCAGCGAGCTTGTACTGATAGTGAGATCGTATTGACTCCATTTGTGTGTAACTGCGGTGATATAGATTGTTGGCAGTTAAACCTAACGCAATCTTGTTATTCAGATATCGTTGTTTGGCACAATTGGAATAATCCAGCTCGGTCTAAACAGGATGGTTGGGATTATCGAGATTTTGCTCCGCTGAATTTCTCAGCGGAGCAGTATTTTGATGAATTGAAACGCGCTCTTAAACTGATTGAGTCTAAGTCGGATCTTTAGGTTTTAGGCTGGTAATTCATTGACCAGTGCACGTTTAATTCGGCGAACGGCTTCTTCGAGCGTGCTTCGTGTGCAGCCGAAATTCAAACGCATATAGTTATTGTCGCCAAAGTCTCTTCCCGGAGACATGCCTATACCTGCTTGCTCAAAAAAATGTGCAGGGTTGGTCAATTTCGCTCCTGATACATCAATCCAAGCAAGGTAAGTGGCTTCAATTGGGGCGAGTTTTAGGCCGGGGATCTGATTGATCTCATTTTGTAGGTAATCGCGATTAGCTCTGAGGTAATCAAGCTGTTGTTGATTCCACGCTTCACCTTCCTGATAAGCGGCAATAGCTGCGGTGTATCCAAGTAGATTCACATCAGGCACAACACCTTTCTTAGTGTTAATAAATTTCTTACGTAGCTCTGGATTACCAATAATGGCAAAAGAGCAGCCCAAACCGGCGATATTAAAAGTTTTACTTGGCGCCATGAGCGTTATTGTTCTTGCCGCGATCTCGGGGCTGAGTGAAGCAATAGGTGTATGTTGTAGCCCTTGTTCGAGAATTAAATCGCAGTGTATTTCGTCTGAGCAGATATAGAGATCGTGTTTAATAATGATCTCTGCAAGGCGTTCGAGTTCTTCTTTGCGATAGACCGTACCACCGGGGTTATGAGGGTTACAAAACAGTAGCAGTCGTGTTTTATCGGTGAGGGCATTCTCTAACGCATCAAAATTGATGATCTTGCGGCCATCAATGTCTTGCATAGGTAGTGTGCAAACTTCGCGATCGGAGAGACGAGGAGCTGACATAAAGGGTGGGTAGATAGGTTTAGGGGTTAAAACCGTATCTCCACTTTCTCCGAGGCTGCGACAAGCGAGGTTGAGGCCGCAAACTAAACCCGGTAGCCAAACAATATCATTGCTGTTGACCTCCCAGTTGTAAAAGCTCTGCATCCTTTTAATAACCAGCTCATTAAGCTCAACAGGAACATTTGTGTACCCAAAAACACCGTGGTCTATACGTTCATGTAGCGCTTTAATCACGGCGGGCGGAGACATAAAATCAGTGTCGGCAACCCACATAGGTAGGATGTCGCTATCACTGTATTTTTCCCACTTCTGACTCGCTGTACCTTTACGGTTGATTTGATAATCAAACTCTGTGGACATGATCTCTCTACTTGTTCGTTATTTGCCGAAAACACGGGTTGCAAAACAGCCGCCCGGCGTTATAGTGGTGGGCATTGGATTACCACACAAATCCCTGTAGCTATGAGCTATCAAGAGAGTAAAGCAACGCGAAGTTTTAAGACTGGTTTTTATTGTCGATAGCGTTGAAAACTATCCCTGCTTTTTGAACAGTATAGTGCTCTCCTGTCCTTTTTTTGAATACAGATTTTGTAAAGAATTTAGAGAGCAGCGATAATTGTAAGTATTGATCGCTGGTGAGTCGGTTTGGAGCAAACCTTATGAGCAATGACAATCGTGTAATTATTTTTGATACAACTTTGCGTGATGGCGAGCAAAGCCCTGGCGCATCAATGACGCGTGATGAAAAGCTGCGTGTAGCTAAGCAGCTTGAGAAGATGCGTGTTGATGTAATTGAGGCTGGTTTTGCTATTGCGAGTCCGGGTGATTTTGAGTCGGTAAAAGCGATTGCAGAAGCTGTGACGGAAAGTCGCGTTTGTTCTCTATCCCGTGCGCTTGATGCTGATATCGACCGTGCTGGTGAAGCACTTCAGAATGCAGCAATGGGTCGTATCCATACCTTCATTGCAACGTCACCTATCCACATGAAATACAAACTGCAGATGCAGCCTGACCAAGTGGTTGAGCAAGCAGTCAAAGCAGTAACGCGTGCGCGTAACCTAATTGATGACGTTGAATTCTCGTTAGAAGATGCAAGCCGCTCTGAATTGGACTTTATGTGCCGTATCATAGAGAAAGTAATCGATGCTGGTGCACGTACAATTAACATCCCAGATACTGTTGGTTATGCGGTACCGGGTGAGTTTGCTCACACAATCGGTCAGCTAATCCAGCGTATTCCAAATGCTGATAAAGCGATTTTCTCTGTACATTGTCATAACGACTTAGGCTTAGCTGTAGCTAACTCTTTGGCAGCTGTTGGTGCCGGTGCACGTCAGGTTGAATGTACGGTAAACGGTCTAGGCGAGCGTGCAGGTAACGCTTCTCTAGAAGAGATCGTGATGGCGATCCGCACTCGTAAAGATACGCTAGGCGTAGAAACGAATGTCGATACAACTCAGATCGTTCCGGCATCGCGTTTAGTCTCTAGTGTGACCGGTTTCCCTGTTCAGCCTAACAAGGCAATCGTGGGTGCAAATGCCTTCGCGCATGAGTCTGGTATCCACCAAGATGGTGTTCTTAAACACCGCGAAACATACGAGATTATGACTGCTCAGGATGTGGGCTGGAACACAAACCGTATGGTACTGGGTAAGTTGTCTGGTCGTGCTGCGTTCCGTACACGTTTAGAAGAGCTAGGTACAACATTTGCGACAGACTCTGAACTAAACAATGCTTTCTCTCGCTTTAAAGAACTTGCTGATAAGAAGAGCGAGATTTTTGACGAAGATCTAGTGGCTCTAGTAAGTGATACTCGCGCTACAGCAAGCAGTGAGCAGTTCAAGCTAACAAGCCTATCTGTGACTTCTCAAACAGGTGAGACGCCTGTGGCTAAGATTGTGATGCAAGTGGGTGACGAAGAGAAAACAGCGGAAGCGACGGGCGGTGGTCCAGTTGATGCGGCATTTAAAGCGATTGAGATGATTGCAGATTCTGGTGCGAGCTTGCAGATCTACTCAGTAAACGCTGTGACAGAAGGTACAGATTCTCAAGGTGAAGTGACGGTGCGTCTGGAAAATGCAGGCCGTATCGTGAATGGCCTAGGTGCGGATACTGATATCATCATCGCATCAGCAAAAGCCTATATCCATGCTTTGAATATGCTGGATGCAAACGTTCAAAAAGCTCACCCTCAGGTGTAACTGAGGGTTAAGCGTTAAGGCAAGGTAGTGGCTATGGAGCAAGAACAGCTTAGGCATCAATACCTGGACGCAATGGGTATATCCAGCTGGCTACCTTGTGCTTCTCTAGCGGGAGCGAAACCATCACCTGATTGGGTTGATGACTTTCAGTATCCCGCTCCAGAAATTCCTTTCGATTCTCCAAATCGCCCTCAGCAGCAAAATGTAGCTAGTACAGCACCTGTTTCTAGAAAGTCATCTCCTGAAACTATGCAGCAGGGGATGTCAGAAGCTCGCGCTGCGTTAGGTTTAGTGTCAGAAGAGGTTAATAAGCCTGTTGCAGCTCCTACCAATGACGCTGCTGATGTAGTTGCTGAGTCTGATGAGGTTCAAACGCAGGAGCAGGACGAAGTTCCAGTCTTTAAGCTTGTCTTCCAGCGGATCGGTAGCGTGTTGATTGTGGACAGTTTACCGCCTCAGGGAGGTAATTTTGCTAACAATTATCAACAGTTGGCTGCAGCCATCGTGGCTGCTTTAGGTCGATCAGGTCCAGCTGTAGCTGCTTTTATGCTTCCTTGGCCGATGTTTGCTAGCAAAACCTTAGATCAGGGTTATAAGCAGGCGCTTAGTGCAGTTCAGCATAAGCTGTCAAAAGAACTGCAAACTGAAGAGGTACAAACGGTACTTCTCTTTGGTGAAGCTGCAGCTCAAATGGTGTTGGATCGTAAAGAGAGCTTGGAAGAGCTTAAAGGTATCAGCTTCACGATTAAATCTGGCGTTAAAGCGGTTGCGACCTACAGTTTGACTGAAGCGATGCAGCTTCCGGGAATTAAACGTCAAATCTGGTTAGACCTGAAATCTAGCGTTGCTTAAGCTTCTCTTATGAACATTGATGTCCTTCAGGCCAAGGATCTTCCAGCAGTAGAACGTATTGCTCAATCCTGTTTTGCTCATGGTGCCTGGTCGGCTAAACAATACCTACAGCAAATAGAATCAGAGCGATCTGTCGTTCTTGGTTTGTATGCGCCGGACTTAATTGGCTATGTCATGTTTTCGCAAGTTCTAGATGAAGCGGAACTGCTCCAGATAGCTATAGATCCGGCCCACCAAGGGTGTGGTTATGCACAGCTACTGGTAAGTCAGGGAGCTCAACAGCTACAAAATGCTGGCGTTATTCGAGTGATGCTTGAGGTGAGGGAATCTAACTTAGCTGCAATAGCGTTGTATGATAAAAGTGGCTTTGTAACTGAAGGGGTGCGCAAAAATTACTACCCTTCAGTTCAAGGGGGACAACGCGAAGACGCTGTGCTAATGGGTATGTCTATAGAGCCAGTACTCTGTAATTAATCAGAGAAGGTGTAGCTGCGGTTTCGACCACTGTCCTTGGCTTTATAAAGCGCTTGATCGGCTTGCTTTAGCAGTGCAGAGGGTGTTTCTGCATTGTTAGCAGTTGAGCTAATGCCCATGCTGACAGTCACATGCTCTGCAGCTTGAGACTTAACATGAGGAATGGCTTTGGTGGCTAAGGAGGCGACAATGTTGCTTGCGATCTTTTCTGCTCCCTCTATATCAGTATCCGGTAGGATAATGACAAACTCTTCACCACCATAGCGTGCCAGAAGGTCATGAGAACGATTAAGCTGACCTTTCAATAGTTTAGCGACGGCTTTAAGACATTCATCCCCTTGCTGGTGGCCATAGTGATCGTTATAGGTTTTAAAGAAATCTATATCGAGCATGATGGCTGCTAACTCGAGTTGCTCTCGTTTGTTGCGTTTCCATTCTTTTAACAGGTTAGTTTCCAGATCTCGACGGTTAGAAATCTTTGTAAGTGGATCTTGAGAGCTAAGTTTTTCTAAACGAGAGTTGGCAGCATCGAGTGCTTTCTTCATATTAGCGATACGTTCCATCGCTAATATTTTTGCTTTAAGCACAATCGGACTGACCGGTTTGGTTAGGTAATCGTCACCGCCAGCATCAATGCCTTCCTCATAGTGTTTTTCATCACTTTGGCCACTGAGGAAAATTATAGGGAACCAATCGTTGGGGAAGCGGTTGCGGATTTCGCGGGTGAGGTCGAAACCATTGAGGCCTGGCATTTCGACATCAGTTAAAACTAGATCAATACCACCCTTATCTAAAGCAGCTAAGGCTTCGTCTCCTTGAGAGGCGGTAATAGGTGTATGATTGGCGTCCTGAATAACGGCGCTGATTATTTCACGAATAAAACGATCATCATCTACTACAAGGATGTTCATTTATTCTCCGCATTGGTTAAGGGAAAAGTGATACACGTCAAAAGAAATTCCGTATCTCTTTATCATATAAGTAGATAATTAATCTTCAACGTAAAATGTGTCCTAATCATTAAAAAGTAGAAAAATATGAGCTTTTCCGAAGGATTATTACATTCATATTGGTTGATTGGTGGTGCCCTTATTTACTGTATGGTTTTGTTTTATGCCATCAGAAATGCACCTTGGTCTACATTGGGCGGCAACCGAACACTACAGCATATGTTGTTTGGTGCTACTGCTTTGTTGATGGTTTTATGGTCCATGAGAGCGGGTATCTCACCTGGTTTAGGTATTCATTTTCTGGGCCTGACCATTATGACCTTAGTGTTTGGTTGGGATCTGGCGATACTATCTGCGACTGTTGCTCTAATTGGGATGGCTGTAGTGGGGAAGGAAAGCTGGGATGGCTTACTGTTAAGTGGCGTCTGTTCTGTACTGCTGCCTGTAGCGTCTACATGGCTTCTTCATCGTTTTGTTGAGGCCAAAATGATGAAGAATTTTTTTGTTTTCTTATTCGTCTGTGGTTTTTTGGGTGCGGGCCTCTCCGCCGCTGTTGCAGGCTTATCTGCAAGTGCGATTCTAGTGTTAGATGGTGTATACACCGTCGAGAAAATTATTCACGAATATGTACGTTATCTACCGCTTATTATGTTCCCAGAAGGCTTGATGAACGGGATATTTCTCACCGGGATGTTGGTGTTTCATCCTGATTGGGTGCGCACCTTCGATGCCAAGGTTTATATAGACGATCAGTGAAGCGCTTTATCGTTTTACAGGGCGTTTAGAAAGTTTTCGCTGCAAGGTTCTTCGGTGCATGCCAAGTGCCCGAGCTGTAGCTGAAACGTTACCATCATGTTCATTGAGCACTTTTTGAATATGCTCCCACTCTAAGCGGTTCACCGACATGGGTTGTTCAGTCACTTCAATTTCAGCATCTGCCTCAATCTTATTTAAAGCGGTCAGGATTTGATCGGCATCTGCAGGCTTCGGAAGGTATTGGGTTGCGCCCAGTTTTATAGCTTCTACTGCTGTGGCGATACTTGCATAGCCGGTCAGCATTAGAATTTTCATTGTAGGGTTTTGTTGTCGAAGTTTTGGGATCAGTATTAGCCCAGAGTCGCCGTCCATTTTAAGGTCTACAGTCGCTAGGTCCGGAATCCACGTTTGAATCAGCTTTTCGGCTTCTTCTGCGCTACGTGCAACTTGAACTTCAAACTCCCGACGTGTCATGGCGCGTGAGAGTACGCGCGTAAAGGCCGGATCGTCATCAACTATCAGAAAGCGTTCAGTCATCTGCATGCCTTATCGGAAGAGTCACTTCGGTTAACGTACCGCCCTCAGGGCGGTTGTAGAGTCTTACATCGCCATCATAGCGTGCCAATGTTGTACTGGTAAGGAAAAGCCCTATTCCTAAACCTTTACCCTTTGTAGTGATAAAAGGTTTACCTAAATTGCTGCTCTGTTCAAGGCTAATTCCCGGACCGTTATCGTAGATACGGAAATATACTGTCTGCTGATCCCAATCTAGCTCGATATTGATATCTTCGGGCTCTGCATCTGCGGCGTTATTTAGCAGGTTTAACAGGGATTGTTTTAATGATGTTGTGCAGTTAAGAGAAGGCGGTTCTCCGTCACCTTGTACAGTGAAGGTACGCGTTACCTCTGGCCGAAGAATCATAAACTGCTCAATAACATCTTCTACCAGTGCCATGGTGGACATCTGCTGTGCAGTCGCTTGCTCTTCTTTCACACTTTGGCTCATCTGTTTCAGGCGCTGCGCACAAAGTTCAGTCTGCTGGCGTAAGAGTTGTAGGTCTTCTACTAGCTCAGGGTTTTCAGTGTGCTCATGCTCAAGTTCATTGAGTAGGACTTGCATGGTGCTCAATGGCGTTCCCAATTCATGAGCTGTGCCGGCAGCCATATTTGCGAGCGATAGAAGCTGTTGATCTTGAATGCGTTTCTCGCGTTCTTGATCCAATGTCTCTTGCTGTATCTGCATGGATTGACGCATGCGAACAATAAAATAGGTTACAACAATTACCGTTAGGAGGAAGTTGATCCACATACCTAAAATATGGATATCGAACAGTTCCATAATTCGGTGCTGATGACTGTTATCCAGCTGAACTAGAGGTTCATAATAAAACAGTAGAGAGCTATAGATAGCGATGATCATGAAAGCTATCAGCCAGACATAGGCTCTCGACATTGTGGCTGAAGAGATAATCAACGGGACGAGCAGTAAGAATATAAAGGGATTGGTTGCTCCCCCCATATGAAATAAAAGCGCGCCATACAACGCCATATCCGCGATTAATTGGGTAAAAAACTCAGGCTCTGTGACCGGCCAAGGTGAAAAAAGTCGGGCGTAGGTCATCACATTTAGCAGCGCTAAGGCTGCGAGTGTTGTGCCTACTAACCAGACATTAAGGTCGGCCTGCAAACCGTAAATCGCAAAGATAACCGCAATACATTGCCCGAAAAGGGTAACGGTTCTGATGTAAGAAAGTTGAATTAAATTATCGCGATGATTAGCCATCAAAAGATTATACCGTAGAGTGGTGAAAAACTGGCGAGGCAAAATGTCGCAGTGGAGGTAATTTGTCACAGTCGGAGTATAATGCCTGCTTTCTGTCACCATAAATGATGTTTATCCATGAGTATCCTGCAAGAAGAAGTTAATCAACGCCGCACGTTTGCGATTATTTCCCACCCCGATGCGGGTAAAACGACCATTACTGAAAAACTGTTGTTGTTCGGACAGTTGATCCAGCAAGCGGGTAGCGTAAAAGGGAAAAAAGGCGATCGTATGGCGACATCTGACTGGATGTCGATGGAGCAGGAGCGTGGTATCTCGATCACTTCTTCTGTAATGCAGTTTCCGTATAACGGTCGCATGGTTAACCTACTGGATACTCCGGGTCACGAAGATTTCTCTGAGGATACCTACCGCACATTAACGGCAGTGGATTCTGCGTTGATGGTTGTGGATGGGGCGAAAGGTGTCGAAGACCGAACCATTAAGCTGATGGAAGTTTGTCGTCTGCGTGACACGCCTATTTTCTCGTTTGTGAATAAAATGGACCGCGAAATTCGTGATCCGATTGAACTCCTCGACGAGATCGAAGAGGTTCTGAAAATTGCAGCGGCACCGATCACTTGGCCAATCGAAATGGGGCCGCGTTTTAAAGGTGTATATAACCTTTATACCGATACGATTCATGTCTTCCAGCCGGGCCAAGGTCATACTATTCCTGAAGATATTCAGGTTAAAGGTCTTGAGAGTGATGAAGCTAAAGAGCTTTTAGGTGATATCTACGAAGACTTCCTGGATGAAGTGGAACTGGTTCGTGGTGCTACTCATGAATTTGATAAAGAAGAGTTCATGGCGGGTAAGCTAACCCCTGTCTTCTTTGGTACGGCTTTGGCGAACTTTGGTGTCCGCGAGATGCTAAATGATTTCGTTGAGTGGGCGCCTGCGCCAATTCCGCGTGCGACACTAACCCGTGAAGTTGAACCGGCTGAAGAAAAATTCAGTGGCTTTATCTTTAAGATTCAGGCCAATATGGATCCAAAACACCGTGACCGTATTGCTTTTATGCGAATCTGTTCCGGTAAGTACAGCAAAGGCATGAAGATGCGTCATGCACGTATCAAAAAGGATGTGAAAATTGCAGATGCGGTAACTTTTATCGCTGGTGATCGTGAGAACGTAGAGGAAGCATGGTCCGGTGATATTATCGGTTTGCATAACCACGGTACGATCCAGATTGGTGATACGTTTACTGCAGGTGAAGATCTTAAATTTACCGGTATTCCTCACTTCGCGCCGGAAATGTTCCGTCGTGTACGCCCATTGGACCCACTTAAAATGAAGCAGCTACAGAAAGGTCTGCAGCAGCTATCGGAAGAGGGTGCAGTGCAGTTATTCCAGCCGTTGAAAAATAATGACCTAATTTTGGGTGCGGTAGGTCAGCTGCAGTTTGATGTTGTTGTATTCCGATTGAAAGATGAATACAAGGTTGAGTGTAAGTACGAGCCGATCAGTGTGCAGACAGCGCGCTGGGCTGAGTGTGATGATGATAAAATGCTGGCTGAGTTCCAGAAGAAGAATCATGATAACTTGGCAATCGATGGTAGTGGTCTTTTGACTTACTTAGCACCAACACGCGTGAACTTGAGTTTGGCTGAAGAGCGTTGGCCTGATGTAGCTTTCCGTGCTACACGCGAGCACTAAACCACTTACCACTAAATAAATGGCTGCAAGCATCTAGGCTTGCAGCCATGTATTTCCCGCCCTAATCTAATGCTATGCAATTTATCGATAGCCACTGTCATTTAGACTTCTCAGAATTTGATCTTTCTCGGAAAGAAATACTTCTTCAGGCAAGAAGCGCCGGTGTAAGCGATATTGTCGTGCCTGGTGTTATCGCTGATAGGTGGCAAGACTTATTGAGTCTGATTAAGTCGGATCATAACCTCTACGCTGCGCTTGGTTTACATCCCTGCTTTATGGCAAAGCACACGCAGGCAGATCTTGAACTTTTAGAAACCTTGTTGGCGACTGAACAGGTCTGTGCTGTAGGTGAGATAGGTCTGGACCTTTTTATTCCTGAGGCCAATCTAGATCAACAATTACTCTATTTGAATGAACAATTGGCTTTGGCAAAGAAGTTTAACCTGCCGGTATTGCTGCATGTTCGTAAAGCGCATGACCAGATGTTAAAACAGTTGCGGCTAATTCAGCTAGAGCGAGGTGGTATTGTGCATGCTTTCTCTGGAAGTGAGCAACAAGCAAGACAATATCTGGATTTAGGTTTCAAATTGGGTATTGGTGGAACGGTTACTTATGAGCGGGCGAAGAAGATAAGGCGGTTAGTGTGCGAATTGCCGCTAGAGTCGTTTGTGTTAGAGACGGATGCGCCAGATATGCCTTTGGCTGGATATCAGGGGGAGGTTAATCTTCCAGCTAATGTAGCAAAAGTGGCAGGTGTGATAGCAGAACTTCGTCAAATAGCTCTGGAGGAGGTTGCAGCTATCACTACCCAGCAATCAAAGAACCTATTGCGATTAATATAAACCGCTTTCAATAGTGCCTAGAGCATCCCAAGCGATTTGTGTCTTGTCGTTAACAGGAATCTTAAAGTAGCGGCCTGTGGTTCCAGCAGGTGAACTGGTGTAACTGCCATCGGCAGGGTTTAGAAGCATACGGGTGAGTGATACTGGATAGTTTGGACCTTTGATTGGAGTACCGTAAGCTTTTTCAATAGGCGCAAGCTGCGAACGAGAAGAAACAATCTTTGTCATGTCACGACATTGAGTCGTATTACCTAAGCAGATAAAACGAAACTTCGTATCGATTAGGTAATAGTCCGTTTTAGTTGGTTCGGATTTGCCTAGAGAAAGGGAGTCCATGCTCATGCAGCCGCTCAAGCCCAAACCAGCAATTAAAAGTAATACTGCATTACGCATACTCATATCCTTATTTAGCAAAGGTCTTCAAAAGGGTTACTAACTTCTAAGCTCACAGGGTTGGCATAGCCTGGAAGTTTTATTTGTGAATCAGTGATTTTAAGATCTTCGCCTTGTAGAACGTTGTGGTCGTAGCGATAGATTGGTTTAGCTTCACCAAGAATGGCTGCTTGGTCATAAGCACTGGCGACAGCACGCGTCTGCTCAAGCTTGTTCTGATACTCTTTTAATTGTGCAGCGCTGTAACGCTTTTTAAGCATGTTGTGGACAACATGTGGCGCTAGCACAGGTGCAGATGCGTTGTTCCCGCCAAAGCCTTTAGAATTCAAAAGCACAGAATCCATGCCGTTTACACCCACTTCATGGTGCTGGTTGCTTAGATTCAGGTTACTTTGGTGAACATCATCAGCAAACGCAGGCGTCGTTACGATGCCTGGGACATAGCCGTATTTCCACGTACCTAGAGATGTGCTTAATTGGTCACCGCCAGCTGTACCTTGCGAGTGGCCTAGATAGCATTTAACTGCGGAAACTGTCCAGTTATCAATAGAGAAGGCTTTAGCTGTCTCATTGATAACATGAGATTCGGTTACGCGGTTTTGCGGAGTACTTGTTCCGTGAGCCTGAACAAAACTGCGCTGTTGCAGTGACTCTTCGCCGAGCATTGATCGGATCAAAGAAGCTGACTTAGCTAGAGTGATGTAGTTACCCACGCCTGGAGCTGAGATTGATTTCTTGTGACCGTCGGCGTTAACAAATACTTCTGGCACAGCGCCATAGATTTCGGCGCCTAGTTCAACCGCTAGGTCATCACTCATTAATAATACGAATTGGCTACTTTCACCAATGGTGAATCCACAGTTATTACCAAACGGACGACATGCTTTGCGGTAGTCATCGCTGGTGAGTTCAGCAAGATTGTCTAAAGCCAAAAGGTCCTTATCTTCAGCAAGAGCGCCCATCGCGCGGAAGCCTTCGATAACTTCGGGTGTAATTGGGGCATCGCTGCCGCCAACTAAAACTACTTTGCGACGACCGCTGCGGATATCATTAACGCCACTGCGCAAGTTATATAGGAAGGTTGCACAAGCACCTAAAGCGCCGCCTGTCGTTCCTACATTGCCTAGAATATAAGCATTCACAAAATCGGCCGGCATTTGCGCATAGCCAAGAGGCATCTGTTTTGATGTTGTGCGCTTACCAATCGCTGGGAATTTAGTTAAACCACCAAAACCAAAATCATCTAATTGGCCAATAGAGTTACTCGCATAAACGGCAATCTGGTCTGGTGCAACGTAAGCACTGATGCGTTCAAATGGTATGCCGCTTGAAGAGATCGCATCTGATGCCGCAAAAACAGTCATCTGCAGATTACGTGGGTGATTACGAGATTGGTAGAGTTTGCCTGGTTGGAAGCCGCTAGGCAGTTGACCTGCTGATTGAACAGGTGCTGTTTTACTATCCGGCAAAATTGCTTCTAATTTGCCTGTGACTTCGATTTCAAATTGCCCAGAAGATGTCTCCGTCACTTGCCAATTACTTGGAATGTTTTGCGGCATTTGACGTTTACGTAGCTGGAATTTTAGGGTTTCGTCACCTAAATTGATGCTTGCTGGCTTATTAAACATGACGTTGTTGACGTCAAAGCAGCTACCTTCGATCTGTCGGATCAGAGTGCTATTGAGTAGTTGTTCTTGTAGAGACGCAATAAGTGCCTCTGCAGTGCAAACTTCGCCCTCTTGGTTTAGATATTGGCCTTCAGATGTTGTTGCTAGGCCAGTCAAAATAGCGAGATCGGTTAATGTCTCAGTGCGAGATTTAGAATCCAGCTTATCGATGATTAAACGGCGATAAGCATGGTGAAATGAGGCACGTCCAGCAGGGTTTATACCACCAAAACCAACAATGACAGGAAGCTGGGACAATTGTATCTCCTCAAAGGGCAGTACTACAGATAATCGAAGGTCTCTATCTAACCGCTACACAATAACGTATTTTAATCGGTAGTAGATATAGGCCAAATCTAAAAATTACAATCGTATTATTTTATCGGTGTTTACCCGTACTGACTAGCATCTATGACTTATTTTATTTGTTTTTAGTCAGCCAATATTCAGTCATACTATGGCCGAATTCAGGGAGCGCAAGAATCTTAGGAGATATGCATGAAAAAACTGATTGCTGTAGCAGTTACAGGTGTTCTGCTAACGGGGTGTCAAACACTAGATCCTTATACAGGTGAGCAGAAAGTAGGTAATACTACGAAGGGTGCAGGTATTGGCGCTGTAGCAGGTGCTGTACTTGGTGCTGCTGTTTCTAGTAAAAGTGACCGTGGTAAAGGTGCTTTGACCGGTGCTCTTGTGGGTGGTGCTGTTGGTGGCGGTATCGGCTATTACATGGATCAACAGGAAGCTTTGTTGCGCCAAGAATTAGAAGGTACAGGTGTTCGAGTTGAGCGTATTGGTGATTCTATTCGTTTGATTATGCCTGGCAATATTACATTCGCTGTGGATTCTGATCGTATTGCCGGTAGTTTTTACCCGGTGTTGGACTCAGTAGCTAAGGTATTGGCTAAGTTTGATCAGACTGAGCTGAATGTTGACGGCTTTACAGATAGCTCTGGTTCTTTTGAGTATAACCAGCAACTTTCTGAGCGCCGTGCTGCGCGAGTAGGTGATTACCTTGTGAGTGCAGGTGTTGAGCGGTTACGTATTAATGCGCGTGGTTATGGTGAGCGTTATCCAATTGCAGATAATAAAACCTCTGCAGGTCGTTCACAGAACCGTCGTGTAGAGATCAATATTAGCGGAACGCGTCGCTAAGTATGGATACGGCACTCGAGCTTATAAGGCTCGAGTGCGTCCTTTCTTATCTTTTCTTCACTAGCGAGCGATAGCTAAATCGCCGGGCCTAATGTTGAATGACGCAGCTGCACTGCTGATGTGGCCAGAAGCTGAACCCATTTGGACATCATCAATTACCAATGTTTGTTTTGTATTGGTTAGTTGAGTGGTCGCTTTCATATCTGGCGAGTAATAAGTGGACTTGCGGTAGATGGTAAGTTTATCACCTCGTTTTAACCCCTGTTGTTTACCAGAATTAATCCAAATATTTCGATCTTCAATTTGAGTAATCATGGTTGAGAAAGGCTCGCACAGTAATTCGTTTTGAAGCTCTTCAAGAATGGTTTGCTGGAGCTCTTTAACTTTTTGTCCATAATCCTGCTTGAAAAAACCAGCAGTATTGAAGCCTGTTTTAATTGTACGATCTAGATTCCAGAGACCAGCGGTTTGATAGTGTTTTTGGCTGACAAGATGGCCAGTCATACCATCATGGATAAATAGGTCTATTTCAAAGTTTCTTAAGTGTCTTTTGCTTTTGTAATCCAAGGTGTTGTAAAGGTCGATTAGGAAGTTTTTCTCAGTATGAGTGCGAGGATCCATCATCGACATATCGCGGATAACACCGGAGACAACATAGTTTACATTTAGCTGGCCCGCTGTTTGTTGCATGCTGGAAAGGGCGCCGTCATCCAACTGATTGGTTGGGGCGAATTCTGGTTGTGGATGAAGGTTTAGACGGCCGGCGTTGTGAGCAACAAAAGACTGTTTGTTATTCATCAGTTGTGCAATTTGAGCAGGAAAAACACTGCTCACACTGCCTAAGCCACCTAGGTTGGCTTGTTTAAGTTTTAGTAATGGGAAGGCGGTAACGGCAATTGATTTTGTGTAACTGTTGCTTACGCCGTTGTGGCACCCTTGATCAATCAGTACATCAGCCCGAATACGGATAAATAGAGTATTGCCTACGACCTTCTCATCAATAATCTCTATATTGGATACTTGGCCCAAGGTGCTGATCTGCATATTGTCGATTTCTAGGATGCCATCGCGAACGACTTGGCTGCTAGAAATATAAACAGCGGCTTGCATAGAGGCTTGCTGTGAAGCATCTCGAATTGCTGCTTCTCGAGCAGAGTTTATATCTTTGTTGGCAATAATCGCTTGGCCTTGCGCTTCAACAACAACAGCCTGAACTGAAAGGGGCAATAGAAGCAGGCAGGCTAAGATTAATTTTTGCACTAGATTAAACATATCTCACCGTTGACCGATTACTTACACTATATGTAGATAACTTAAATAAAAGATATTGGAACTGTGGGCATCTTATCTCAGGGCCCATAAAGCTGACAGTATGCAATTACAATATGATTGTAAATCATTGTATAAGGTCGTGTTTTGTATTGCTCCCTATACCTAGATGATTATGTTAGATTGTGGTGCGTAACCTTTGAGTTTGGAAGATCAGGATGAAAAATATTTTACTGCTGTTAGCGATCGGATGTTTAAGTGGTTGTATGCAGCAAACAAATAAAGATGCTGGGCCTGAGTCCGTGCATATTGAAAGTATGAGTCCTGAAGTCGTTGCAGAACTGCATAAGCTAGAAAAGGCGCATATCGCTGAAAAAGAAGCTCTGTTGGAAAAAGAACGTGCGATGTTGCAGCGAGAGGTTGTGCAGGTTGATGTTTCCCCAAATGGTTTGGATCCTCTCAGTGAGGCTGTTCAGCAAATGGCTGTACAGATGACGGCGGGTTTGCAGCAGAACCGTGTTAAAAAATTTCCAATGGCGGTCATTCCATTCACAAACTTACATAATGAGCGCAAAGTTGGGCGCTTTGGTGAACGTTTAGAACAAGCGTTTATTTATCAGTTACAACAACATGGTTATAACTTGATCGATTACCGCGCGGCGGGGTTAACAACATCAACCAAGCAGCCGCTATCGAAACAGAACCTGTCAGGCCTCAGAACACGCTACAAATTGTATTTCTTGGTGACAGGAACTTATGCGCAACATTCTGATGGTATGGTCATAAATGCCCGAGTTATTGATACAACGACTCGACAGGTGTTGGCAACTGGACAGAGCCATGTAAGTAACGCGCGTTTAGAAGGCGGGTTACCAGGGTATAATCCTCTCAAAGCGTTAAATGAAGATTTGATTATCGAAAATGGAAGTGGGCCGGTTAGGTAAATCATCAGATGAAAAAAGCATACACAAATCTTTTTCGTAAATTGGCAGGGCTGCTTTTATTGACGCCAGTTTTACTTCTTCAGGGGTGTGAAACGGCAGTTGAGACAACCATTGATATGGTTGAAGCCTTACCGGATGTTAATTTTCCAACCCGTGTTGAGGAGCCTAAAGAGCCTAATTGGGTGAGAGCGACGGGCTATGCGCCGATTAGCTTGCAACCGGGGAAAAATCGTCAGCATAAAATTTTGATGGCTATGCGCGCTTCTAAATTGAGAGCTTATCAAGAATTGGCGGGTGTTGTGCATGGTCAGTATCTGTTTGGTACAACATCGGTACAGGATATGATTTTGCAAAATGATCAATTCAAAGCTGCTGTTTCCGGAATTGTTAGAGGGGCAAGAGTTGTGAAGACTTATCCGGTGCAAGAAGATACTTACGCAACTACATTAGAAGTGGATCTAAATCAGGTTCAGCGAGCCTGGATTAGCCGCTAATTTTAGTAATAAAAAAGGGAGCAGATGCTCCCTTTTTTATTACCTAACTTTTTAAAGCTAAGCGATCATTTTTGAGTCGCTTCGAATGCTGCCATCTGTTCTGGTGTCGCTTTCTTTTGGTATTTATCTTTCCAAGTGTCGTAAGACTCACCGTATACCAACTCTCGCGCAGCATCGTAATCTACTTCTTGGCCGCGCTTTTCAGCTTCGGCTTTGTACCATTTGCTCAGGCAGTTACGGCAGAAACCCGCCAGAATCATTAGATCAATGTTCTGTACGTCTTTGCGGTTGTCTAAGTGCTCTAGTAGACGACGGAATACAGCCGCTTCGATTTCGTTTTGCGTTTGTTGATCCATGTTTTCCTCACTTTCTCTTAGCGCCTCGATTACCTGAGGCACGGCTCTATTAACGTTCGTGTTGGATGTGTTCATCCAACTGCTGGCAGATCTGATCCTGAAGGGTCTGACATAAGTTAGGATCTGAGACTGGCAAGCCTTGTTCGTCGGTGATGAAGAAGAAGTCTTCTACGCGTTCGCCGACACTCGCGATCTTAGCTTTACGAACAGATAGGTTGTGCTCTGCGAAAATGCCGCCAATCCGTGCAAGTAGACCCGGTCGATCGGGTGTGATCACTTCTAATACGGTCTGTTGAGCAGATGGATCATTGCTTACATAAACTTGTGTAGGTGTAGCAAACAGCTTCATTTGACGCGGAACGCGTCGCTGGATGATGTCCGGGTAGTCATCTGGGTCGTCGAGCTCTTCAATTAAGCGTTGCTTGATCGACTGCAGATGGCTCGGGTTTTCCGACAATGGCGTATTGTCATCTGACAGAACGGTATAAGTGTTAAGGACCTCGCCACTATCTGTCACGATAATGCGCGCATCTTGAATATTGAGATGTAATTGGTCCATTGCTGCTACAGTGGCTGCAAAGAGGTTTTTGATATCTTTGCTGTAGATGAAAATCTCTGTTGCGCCTTCAAATACACGGTGAGATGTTTGGCGAATCAGGATCAGCGGCTCATCTGCTTTTGTATGTTCTAGAATTGCCTTGGTGTGTTCAGCGATGCTTTGGGCGGTCTCTCTAAGGAAATAATCATCTCCTATTGACGACCATAAAGTGTGTATATCGGTTTTCTCTACGCCTTGTCGATCCAATAGAATCTGAGCTTCGTGCTGAATTTGTTCGATACGGTCTTCTTTATTGATTGGGTTCTCTAAGCCGCGACGCAGAGCGCGTTTAGTGTCGGTATAGAGTTTACGCATCAACGTTGCGCGCCAGCTGTTCCACAGCGTGTGGTTGGTAGCATTGATATCGGCGATAGTCAGCACGTAAAGATAATCAAGATGCACAATGTCTCGTACTTGTTGCGCAAATGTGTGGATAACTTCCGGATCTGAAATGTCTTTGCGTTGAGCTGTCATGGACATAAGTAAGTGGTTACGTACGAGCCAAGATACTAAATGGCTGTCCCACTTGCCTAAATGGTGCTCATCGCAGAATTCGAGTACGTCTTCAGCGCCTAGCTCTGAATGATCGCCGCCTCGGCCTTTGGCAATGTCATGGAAAAGACCGGCAATGTATAGCAGTTCGATTTTGGGTAGCTGATTTACAATGCGATGACAAATTGGGAATTCTTCTCGGTAGTCGCGATGTCTGAATTGTCGGCACTTTTGTATCACCTTCATGGTGTGTGCATCAACGGTGTAGATATGGAATAGGTCGTGCTGCATCTGACCAATAATGCGGCCAAATTGAGGTAGGTAACGACCCAAAATTCCGTATCGTGTCATTCGTTTTAATTCGGTGGAGACTCGCTCTGGGGAGCGAAGTAGTTCCATAAAGAGACTGGTATTGCGAATATCCTTACGAAACTCGTCATCAACCTTGTGACGGTTGTCTCGAATTAAGCGAATAGTCGAGGCGCGAACACCTTTAATGGATGGATTTTGTGCTAATAGAACAAACAGCTCCATCAGGGCAAAAGGTTGGTGTTCAAAAGTGTTTTCGTGAGTGACTTCTAAGTAATCGTTGTGAATCTGGAAACGATTGTTTAGAGGGATGATCACTTGCTCTTCATTGCCGCGGAGGATCGCTTCGTCGAAGTGTTGCAGTAGCATGTCGTTGAATTCTGACATGGTCATGGCAATGCGGTAGTACTTGCTCATGAACTGTTCTACGGCAAGCTTGCCTTCTTCATCTTTGTAGCCAAAGAACTCGGCTAGTGTTCGCTGATGATCAAACAATAAACGGTCTTCACGACGGTTACAGAGCATGTGTAGTGCATAACGAACAGACCATAGGTACAACTCGCCTTTATTTAAGATATCTAGCTCTGTTTCAGTTAGAAAGCCATCTTCAACTAGGTCGCGAATATAGGTAGAGCCGAAATGCCTTTTGGATACCCAGCCTATGGTTTGTAAATCGCGCAGGCCGCCAGGTGAATTTTTAAGGTTGGGCTCTAAGTTATACTCAGTGTTGTTGGTCTTCTTGTGGCGTTCTTTTTGCTCTTTTTGCTTGGCTAGGAAGAACTCTTTATCGGTCCAAGCGCCTTCTGATGTCACCCTGTCATACATCTGTGTGTGTAGATCAGGATTGCCTGTCAGTGTGCGAGATTCAATCAGATTGGTGGCGATCGTAATATCGCTTTGTGCTTCTTTGTAGCACTCGCTGAGTGTTCGAACACTGGAACCTATATCTAAATTGATATCCCATAGGGTGGTTAAAAATGCGCTGATTGAATCGTGTAGATCTTCAGCATTAACCTCATCATCCAAGAGGATTAGTAGGTCAATATCTGAATGCGGGTGCAGTTCGCCTCGGCCGTAGCCGCCAACAGCAATAAGCGAGATCTTATCTTCAGGCCAGGGGTATTGAGACCAAGCGACTTGTAAGATGCGATCAATTTCCCACGCACGGCCGTAGATTAGTTTGCGGATATCCTCTCCAGCCTTGAAGCGATCATCAAGGCTGTTTTTTATCGTACACAGCGCCTCTTTGTACAGTGGGATAGGGGAGGTTGTCTCCGCTAACTTGGTTCTAAAATCATCGATGTCGATGATTTCTTCTTCGGCTAGTTGCTGGTGGAGGGTGGTCGACATCTTAGCATTACCCGCTTTGTTTATTTCGCGTAGTGAATGATTTACTGAAGATTCTCATCAGAACGAAGGGTTAGAATCTCGTAACCATCGGCAGTTACTAAAATTGTGTGTTCCCATTGTGCTGATAAGCGACGATCAGCTGTTTCAACAGTCCAACCATCCTTCTTAGATAGTTTAACTTGTCGTTTTCCTGCATTGATCATTGGCTCGATTGTAAAAATCATGCCTTCCTCAAGGATCTCGCCAGTACCTGCTTTACCGTAATGCAGAACTTGAGGTTCTTCGTGGAATTCAGCACCAATGCCGTGGCCGCAGTATTCACGAACCACAGTATAGTGATTTTGTTCTGCATGGGTTTGGATTACGTGGCCGATATCTCCTAGGCGTGCGCCCGGTTTAACCAGTTTGATTCCTTTGTACATGCATTCCAAAGTTATATCGACTAGGCGACGGGCATGAGGTAGTTCCTTGCCCACAAAAAACATTTTGCTGGTGTCGCCGTGATAGCCATCTTTGATTACCGTGATATCAACATTGATGATATCGCTATCTTTCAGTTTTTTGTCATTTGGAATGCCATGGCAAACAACCTGATTAACTGAGGTGCAGATAGATTTTGGGAAACCATGGTAGTTAAGCGGTGCAGGAATGGCTTGTTGCTTATCCACAATGTAGTCGTGACAAATTTGGTTCAGCTCATTTGTGGTGACACCCGGTTTTATATATGGCTCGATCATTTCGAGAACTTCGGCAGCCAAACGGCCTGCAACGCGCATTTTCTCGATCTCTTCAGGTGTTTTAATTTTGATGCTCATAAGCTGTCAATTGTCCTGTGAAACCGCCAGAAGCGGTGTATTAAAGTTTAACTGAAGGGGATTGTAGCAATCCTGCTGCAGGAATAGAAATAGGCTTTATATTATTGGGTGGTTATGGTATAAATCCGCGCTCAATTTGCGTAAGCAAAAATATATATCACACACGTTCCGACACAATGTTCAGGGTGCCTTCGGGTTGGATGTTGGGGATCGTGGAGGTTTAACCCAATTTTAGGAAAATATAATGGCTAAAATTACTATGCGTGACCTGCTTAAAGCAGGCGTTCACTTCGGTCACCAGACTCGTTACTGGAACCCGAAAATGTCTAAATTCATTTTCGGTGCTCGTAACAAGATTCATATCATCAACCTAGAGCACACTCTACCTGCGCTTAACGGTGCACTAGATAGCATCCAGGGTATGGCTTCCAACAAGAATAAAGTTCTTTTCGTTGGTACTAAGCGCGCTGCTAGCAAAATCGTTAAAGAAGAAGCTACTCGTGCAGGTATGCCATACGTAAACCACCGTTGGTTGGGTGGTATGCTGACTAACTACAAAACTATCCGTCAGTCTATCCGTCGCCTACGCGATCTGGAAGGTCAGAGCCAGGATGGTACGTTTGAGAAGCTAACTAAGAAAGAAGCTTTGATGCGTCAGCGTGAAATGGAAAAGCTAGAGCGTTCTATCGGTGGTATCAAAGAGATGGGCGGTCTGCCTGATGCTTTGTTCGTAATCGACGTTGACCACGAGCGTATCGCAGTAAATGAAGCAAATAAACTGGGTATCCCAGTTATCGGTGTCGTTGATACTAACAGCAACCCAGATGGCGTTGATGTTGTTATCCCTGGTAACGATGATGCACTGCGTGCAATCCAGATTTACGTTAAGTCTGCAGCTGATGCTTGCCTAGAAGGTATCGAAGCAACTGCTGGCGACAAAAACGAATTCGTTGAAGTTGAAGAAAAAGCAGCTGAATAATTCTGCTGGGGATACGGCAGCGTATTCTCTTTGACTTTATAGAGGGGGCCTTGCCCCCTTTTTTGGATTTTTTGATTAACCCGCGATTATTTTATAGGGGTATTCGATATGGCGAACATTTCCGCTGCAATGGTTAAGGATCTGCGTGACCGTACTGGTCTAGGCATGATGGAGTGTAAAAAAGCACTTAAAGAAGCTGGTGGCGACATCGAGAAGGCGATTGAAGAGCTACGTAAAGCTTCTGGTATGAAGGCTGCTAAAAAAGCAGGTCGTACTGCAGCTGAAGGTGTTGTGGTTGTTAAAGTTGCAGACGATAACAGCTACGCGGTAGCAGTAGAAGTTAACTCTGAAACTGACTTCGCAGCACGCGATGAAGGCTTCCTTGCTTTTACAAATGTTGTGCTAGAAAAAGCGTTTGCTGATAAAGCGACTGACGTTGAAGCGTTGATGGCTGGTGAACTAACTGATGCACGTGATGCATTGGTTCAAAAAATCGGTGAGAACATCGGTGTGCGTCGCGTATTCCTAGTTGAAGGTGGCGTTGTTGGTGCTTACGTACACAGCAACAACAAAATTGCTGCGCTTGTTCAGCTTGAAGGTGGTAATGAAGAAACAGCTAAAGACATCGCTATGCATGTTACAGCTGTTAACCCTCAGGTTGTTAACAAAGAAGATATGCCTGAAGAAGTTGTTGCGAAAGAAAAAGAAATCATTCTTGCACAGCCAGATATGGCGAGCAAGCCTGCAGAGATTGCAGAAAAAATGGTTACTGGTCGTATCAACAAGTTCTTGGCTGAAAACAGCCTAGTAGAGCAAGCTTTTGTTAAAAACCCAGATCAGAAAGTTGGTCAGGTAGCAAAAGATGCTGGCGCTACTGTATCTGCATTCACTCGTATCGAAGTGGGTGAAGGTATTGAAGTTGAAGAAGTAGACTTCGCTGCAGAAGTTGCTGCTCAGCTTAACGGCTAATAAGCTCTAAAGCTTATGGATTGCGCATCTAACCCATGCGCAATCCCCTCTTTTCTTGCTACACTCTCCTGATCCCAATTTCTGTGGAGATATACGGATGCCAACCACCGAGAAACAATCAAAATATAAACGCATATTGCTGAAGCTTAGCGGCGAAGCCCTAATGGGTGACGAGAGCTTTGGTATAGACTCAAATGTCCTGAATAGAATGGCCCTAGAGATTGGCCAGCTAGTAGGGATTGGTGTTCAAGTCGGTATGGTTATCGGCGGTGGTAATTTGTTTCGTGGCGCAGCGCTAAATGAGGCTGGGTTGGATCGCGTTACTGGCGACCATATGGGTATGCTCGCAACCGTTATGAATGCATTGGCTATGCGTGATGCATTGGAGCGTAGCAATATAAACACTAGAGTAATGTCGGCTATACCAATGAGTGGTGTAGTGGATCATTACGACCGTCGAAATGCGATGCGTTACCTTAACCAAGGTGATGTTGTGATTTTTGCGGCGGGTACAGGTAATCCTTTCTTTACAACGGATTCAGCAGCTTGCCTTCGTGGTATAGAGGTAGAGGCTGATGTTGTACTGAAAGCAACTAAGGTTGATGGTGTATATACAGCAGATCCAGTTAAGGATCCTACAGCGCGCCGTTACCGTCACCTAAGTTATGATGAAGTTTTAGAACAGCAACTTGGTGTTATGGATCTGACCGCGATCTGTTTAACGCGAGATCACAATATGCCAGTGCGTGTATTTAATATGAATAAACCAGGTGCTCTCGCCAACCTTGTAGTAGGTAGCGACGAGGGTACTTTGATCGATTGCAGTGAAACGGTTGGAGAAAAATATGCTGAATGAAATCACTCAGGATGCTGCCGAGCGCATGCAGAAAAGTGTTGATGCCCTAGTAACGAACTTCAAAAAAATTCGTACTGGTCGTGCACATCCGAGCATTCTGGAAGGGATTCAGGTTTCCTATTACGGTTCTGATGTGCCTTTGAGTCAGGTAGCTAATATTTCTGTTGAGGATGGTCGTACGCTATCTATCGTGCCATGGGAAAAGCCAATGGTGCCTGTAATCGAAAAAGCGATTATGACCTCTGATCTAGGTTTGAACCCAGCAACTGCGGGTGAAAATATTCGCGTTCCAATGCCTCCGTTGACTGAGGAAACGCGTAAGGGTTATATCAAACAAGCGCGTCAGGAAGCTGAAGGTGCACGCGTAGCTATTCGTAATATTCGTCGTGATGCAAACGGCGATCTTAAAGATCTTTTGAAAGAAAAAGAGATTACTGAAGATGATCAGCGTCGTGGCGAAGATCAGATTCAGAAAGTTACGGATAAGCATGTTGCAGAAGTAGATAGTCTTCTGGAGCAGAAAGAAAAAGATCTAATGGAAATTTGATCGAAGCAGCGGCGCTGTAAGGTGCCGCTGAATTATTTGCATGACATCAAAAAACAATTCTTCAGAAGTTATTACTAATACGCCTCGGCATATTGCCATCATTATGGATGGGAATAACCGTTGGGCAAAAGAGCGTCGACTACCAGGCTTGGCAGGTCATAAAGCGGGTGTGGATTGTGTGCGTTCAGTCATCGAAGGCTGTGTGGAGTTAGGTGTTGAATCTCTGACTTTATTTGCTTTTAGCTCTGAGAATTGGAAACGACCTCCGTTGGAGGTTAAAGGTCTAATGGAGTTGTTCAAGCTAGCATTAGATCGAGAAGCGAAGAAGTTATTGAAAAACAATATTCGCTTACGAGTTGTTGGTGATAAAACATCTTTTAGTGATTCGTTACAGAAAAAAATTCACCATGTTGAAGCTTTGACTGCCGATTGTGATGGTTTGCAGCTTAATATTGCAGCAAATTATGGTGGTCGTTGGGATATTACCCAAGCGGCTCGCCAACTAGCTGAAAAATGTATTGCTAATGAATTGTCTCCTAAAGAAATTACTGAAGAATCGTTAGGGAAGTGTATTAACCTTTCTGATCTGCCGGAGCCAGATTTATGTATTAGAACCGGTGGTGAGCAACGTATTAGTAATTTCTTGATATGGCAGTTCGCTTACACTGAATTGTATTTTTCGGATGCTTATTGGCCTGATTTTGATAAAGAGCATTTGAAAACAGCGATCCTAGATTATAGCGGCAGACAACGCCGCTTTGGGAAAACGAGTGAGCAGGTAGAGGCGGAGCAAAATGCTTAAACAGCGAATATTAACCGCGCTTGTGCTTGCACCGTTAGCATTGCTGGGTGTGTTTGCTTTACCGTTACCATCTTTTCTTTATTTTATGGATGTTGTCATTCTTTTAGGTGCTTGGGAATGGGCAAATTTATCCGGTTATGAAAGTCGAATTCAGCGTTTCATGTATGTCGGCTTGGTGGCGTCTATTCTTGCTAGTCTGCATCTTTTTTATACCAGCATTCCTATTGAACTTATCTTGTCAGTTACACTCTTAGGTTGGGTGGTTGCGCTTCTCTGGGTGGTGAAATATCCGAAGAGTTCTAGTTGGAGCGCTGGCTGGAAGCGTGCCTTAGTTGGTTTGGTTGTATTGGTACCAAGCTGGATTGCATTTGTTGGACTTAAAGGTTCAGAAAACGGTGAGATGTTGATCTTGCTGTTGTTTCTTTTGGTTTGGGGTGCTGATGTAGGTGCATACTTCTCAGGCAAGAAATTTGGTCGGGTTAAGTTGGCGCCTAATGTAAGCCCAGGTAAAACGCGTGAAGGTCTTTACGGTGGATTAGTCGCCTGTGCAGTTATTGCATTGGGGTTTGCGCTATACAATGGCTTTGAAATGCTTCAAGTTATTCTCCTTGTTGCGCTTGCTACAGTAACAGGGCTAATCTCGGTTCTTGGAGATCTATTTGAAAGTATGTTGAAACGACATCGTGGAATTAAAGATAGTAGTCAGCTACTCCCTGGGCATGGTGGTGTTCTAGATCGTATCGATAGCCTGACGGCAGCCTCGCCTTTATTTGTGTTGGGTATGCAATATCTAATTGCGTATTGAGACTGATATGGAATTGTTGCATACCATTCTTGCTACAATCGTTACCTTAGGGATTTTAGTTACAATCCATGAATGGGGGCATTTCTATGTTGCTCGCCGTTGTGGGGTTAAAGTTCTGCGTTTTTCTGTTGGTTTTGGTAAAGCTTTTTATACTTGGAAGGACCGTCAAGGTACTGAGTATGCGATTGCCAGTATACCTTTAGGCGGCTATGTTAAGATGCTGGATGAGCGTGAGGGTGATGTGCCTGAAGAGCAGCTCTCCCAAGCCTTTAATCGTAAACCTGTAATTCAACGTATCGCTATTGTTGCAGCAGGTCCCCTTGTAAATCTCGTCTTTGCTGTTTTTGCATATTGGTTTCTCTTTATTTATGGCGTATCAGCAGTCGTTCCTGTGATTGGGGGGGTGCAGCAAGGATCTTTGGCTGAAAGTGCAGGTTTGCCTATTGATTCGGAAATAGTGGCTGTTGATGGCTATGAAACTTTAAGTTGGGATGCTGTTAATCTACGACTTGCTTCGCGTGTTGCAGAAAGCGGGGTATTAACCCTTAAGTTACGTGAAGAAGGCACGACTCTTCTGCAAGAATACAGAATTGCACTGGATGAGTGGACATTTGACTTAGATAAACAGTCGCCAGTTTCCGCATTGGGGCTTGTGCCTTGGCGCCCTTATGTCCCAGCAATTTTTGGTAGCTTTTTAGAGGATGGAAGGGCCGTTGGTTCTGGCTTGAAAGCTGGTGATGAGGTTCTTTCAGTCAATGGTGTTCAGGTTCAAGATTGGTTGTCGTTTGTAGGTGTTGTTAAAGCAAACCCAGAAAACGAGTTGAACTTGAAAATCGATAGAAGCGGTCAGGAATTTTTTATTAAGCTAACGCCTGCACTGAAAATTACCGCTGATGGTGAGAAAATAGGTTATATAGGGGCGGGCACTCAGCAAGTTTCTCTTCCTGAAAATATGGAAAGGCAGATAAGATATGGTCCAATTGAATCTATCTTTATGGCTTTCGAAAGATCTTGGCAACTGATTGGTTTGATTTTCGACTCTATATGGAAAATGCTGACGGGCGATATGTCAGTAAAAAACTTGAGTGGCCCTATTACCATTGCTAAAGTTGCCGGTTCTTCTGCATCGCTGGGTGTAGAATATTATATTGGTTTTCTTGCTTATCTGAGTATTAGCTTAGGTATATTAAATTTACTGCCAATCCCTGTCTTAGATGGCGGGCATTTGCTTTATTATGCTGTCGAATTAGTGACAGGGAGGCCTGTAAGTGAGAATATTCAGCTCCTTGGTCTGAAAATTGGTATGGCTATGCTGCTTTCATTGATGTTTGTAGCATTATTTAATGACTTTATGCGGCTGTGACAGCTGTTTCGATTATTTATTACGGATTAGACGCACTTCATGAAACGTGGCATTGGACTTCTGGTAGCGCTCTTTTTCTGGGTTTCTTTCGCTCAGGCAAACACATCATCTTTCGTTGTAGAAGATATCCGTTTAGAAGGATTACAACGTGTTTCTCCAGGGATTGTGTTTAGGAATTTTCCTGTTACAGCGGGTGAACAAGTAAATGCTCTGTCATTGTCCAAGGCTACTAAAAAACTATTCGCCTCTGGTTATTTTGACGATATTGAGTTGTTACGTGATGACTCTGTTCTTGTTTTACGTTTACAAGAGCGTCCGTCGGTCAGTTTGATTAAGCTCGAAGGTAATAAAGTTCTAGAATCCGAAGCGTTACTGGATGGTTTGAAGCAAACAGGTTTACAAGAAGGTGATGTCTTTAAGCGTTCGACCTTAGAGCAAATTAAACAGGATCTTGTTCGTGTTTATGCTTCACAGGGACGCTACGGTGCTAGTATTAGCACGGAAGTAGAAAACCTCCCGGGCAACCGTGTTGCACTGAATATCAATGTCAAAGAAGGCCGTGTTGCAACGATTCAACATATTAATATTGTGGGGAATACGGTTTATTCTGATGAAGAGCTTAAAGAATTATTCTCTTTAAAACTGCCAAATTTCTGGTCATTCTATAAGAAGGATGATCGCTATGCGCGTCAAAAGCTTACCGGTGATTTGGAGCGAGTGCGTTCTTATTACCTAGATAGCGGTTATGTGAACTTCTCTATTGATTCGACTCAGGTATCTATCACCCCCGACAAAAAGAATGTCTATATCACGCTAAATGTAACTGAGGGTGAAAAGTATACCATTCGTGATGTTGCTGTTGCAGGCGAAATGGTAGTGCCTGAGGAAGAGCTTTTAGATTCTGTTAGAGTTGAAGAAGGTCAGGTATTTTCACGTCGTTTGATAACAGAGTCTCAAGACGCTCTAACAAAGCGTATTGGCGATGCAGGTTATATGTTTGCAAACATCTCGCCAGCTCCGGAATTGCATGATGATAATACCGTCACTGTAAAGTTTTTTGTTGATCCGGGTAAGCGAACATACGTTCGTCGTATTAATATTCGAGGTAATACGCGTACTGCTGATGAGGTTATTCGTCAGCATTTGAAACAAATGGAAGCGGCGGTTGCGTCAAATGAATTGATCGAACAATCCAAACAGAGACTAGAGAAAACAGGCTATTTCAAGACAGTAGCTGTTGAAACTACGCCAGTCCCTGGAAGTAACGATTTAGTTGATATTGATTACAATGTTGAAGAACAACAATCCGGTTCATTCTCCGCAAGTGTCGGTTTCTCTCAAAGCGCAGGTATTATCTTAGGTTTTAAACTGCAGCAAGATAACTTCTTGGGAACTGGTAAGAGGGTAGGAATTGGTATCTCTAATAGTGATACATTAACTGAATATTCCTACAGTTTCGTAGATCCTTATTACACTGTTGATGGTGTTAGTCGTGGTTTCAACGTTTATTACCGAGAACGCGATTTTGATGAAGATAACGCTAGTGCGTTCTCAACGGATGAAATGGGCGGTGGTGTTAACTTTGGTTATCCAATTGATGACTATCAACGTTTGAATTTTGGTTTGAATATTGAAAAAGTGACGATTAAAACCAATTCCACTGAAACACCGGATGAAATTAATCAGTATCTTGCTGATGAAGGTAATGATTATGTAAATCTCAATGTTGTTGGGCGTTGGAGTTCTAATCATTTAAACCGAGGTTTCTTCCCGACCAAAGGTTATTCACAGAGTCTGTCTTTAGAGCTCGGTTTGCCTGGTAGTGATTTGAGTTATTATAAAGCGCAATATAATGGTAAATGGTACTACCCATTGACTGATGATCGTTTTTGGATTCTATCCTTGAAAGGTCGTGTAGGTCTTGGTGGAGAGCTAGGTCAGAATGAATATCCATTTTATAAACATTTCTTTGCCGGTGGTTTGAAAACTGTTCGAGGTTATGAGCAAAATTCTTTAGGCCCTCGTGATTCTAAAGATGACCCATTTGGCGGTGATGTTTTGATTACTGGTGGTGCAGAATTTATTTTTCCAACTCCTTTTGTAAAAGAAAGAACATCTTGGCGTACATTGTTATTTGTTGATGCCGGTAATGTATTTGATACTGACTGTTCGTCTGTATCCAAACCGGGTAATTGTACAGATGGCGTAGAACTTGATGAGCTGAGATTGTCAGCTGGATTTGGTTTGAGTTGGTTGACACCAATTGGGCCTTTGTCTGTTGCCTTGGCTGCTCCTCTCAATGATAAAACTGGTGATGATACAGAAGTATTCCAGTTCGCATTAGGTCAAACTTTCTAAGGAATAGAATATGAAATTTAAAGCCGTTTTGGGTTTTCTTTTTGCAGCAACATTAAGTTTTAATGCAAGTGCTGAAAAGGTTGCTGTTTTAGGTGTTCAACAAGCGCTGCTTGCTTCTGAGGCTGCTGCAGATTATCGCCAGTCACTCAAAACTGAGTTCGCGAAAGAAGATAAGAAAATGCTTGATCTAGAAAAACAGGTCAAGGCAGCAAGGGAAAAGCTGAAGAAGAACAAAGATCTAGCGTCTGAGGCTGAATTGAAGAAAATGAGTATTCAATTCCAAAAAGTTTTTGCCGAGTATCAAAAAAACGGTCAAGCGCTACAACAGAAGAAAATGCAACGTGAGCAGGCGTTTATTCAAGAGATGCGTCCTCGTCTAGATAAGGTTATTCGTGATCTTATCGAGAAAGAAGGTTACGACGTAGTGATCGCTAAACAGGCAACTCTGTTTACAAAAAAAGAACTAGATATTACTCCTCGAGTAGTTGAACTGCTTAACAAACAGTAGGCTAGCCATACTGAATGAGTTCAAATGAGTATACGCTAAAGCAGTTAGCTGAATTCTTATCAGCAGATTTGCATGGTGATGATGATTTCAAGGTTAGTGCCCTAGCTACCTTAGAAAAAGCTCGATCTTCGGATTTGAGTTTTATCGCAAATAGTAAATACCAGAAATACCTATCTGATTCACAGGCGGGAGCTGTTTTGATGGCTCCTACGGATTTAGAATATTTTGAAGGTAATGCTCTAGTTCTTGATAACCCTTATCTTGCTTATGCTCGTGTTAGTCAGCTTTTTGCTCTACCCCCTGATTCCTTAAAAGGTATAGCTGCTTCAGCGAATATTGCTGAATCTGCAAAAGTCGCAAAAACAGCCTCTATTGCTCATGGTGTTGTTATTGGCGAGCGTTCAATCGTCGGTGATGGGGTTGTAATTGAGCCCAATGCAGTGATTGGTGCTGACTGTGTTATTGGTGCTGAGTCAGTTATAAAAGCTAATGTAACCTTATATACAGATGTTCATATTGGTACAAATTGCCTCATCCATAGTGGTGCTGTTTTAGGTGCAGACGGATTTGGTTTTGCCAATGAAAAAGGCGATTGGGTAAAAATTGCGCAATTAGGTGGGGTTAGGGTTGGCAACAACGTTGAGGTTGGTGCTGGGACCACAATAGATCGTGGAGCTTTAGAGAACACGATAATTTCTGATGGTGTGATTTTAGATAACCAAATACAAATCGCACACAACGTTAGCATTGGTGAAAAATCTGCGATTGCAGGTTGTACGGCGGTAGCTGGAAGCACTAAAATTGGTGCCGGTTGTACGATTGCTGGAGCATGTGGAATCACAGGGCATTTAAGTATTGCCGATGGCAGTCATATCACCGCCATGTCATTAGTTACAAAATCAATTGTTGAACCAGGTGTTTATTCGTCTGGTACCGGTATGCTTCCACATAAACAGTGGAAGAAGAACGTAGTTAGGTTTCGTCAGTTAGACGACCTAGCGCGCCGCATAAAGTCTGTAGAAGATAAGATTACTGAGATTAAGGGTTCTTAAGAAATGATGGATGTAAATGAAATTCGGGAATACCTTCCGCACCGCTATCCGTTTTTACTGGTAGATCGTGTGCTGGAGTTAGAAAAGGGAGAATCCATTGTTGCGATTAAAAATGTCACCGTTAATGAGCCTTTTTTCAATGGTCATTTTCCAGATCACCCTGTAATGCCTGGTGTTTTGATTGTCGAAGCTATGGCGCAAGCAGCTGGTATCCTAGGTTTTAAAACTATGGATAAAAAGCCACAAGATGGTTCGATTTATTACTTTGTTGGCTCAGATAAACTACGCTTTAAACGACCGGTGGTTCCAGGGGATCAGTTGAAGCTTGAAGCAAAAGTTATCTCTGAACGTCGTGGTATCTGGAAGTTTGATGTGCGAGCTACCGTTGAAGGTGATATGGTAAGTAGTGCAACAATTTTGTGTGCTGATAGAAAGGTTTAAATCTTGATAGATTCCCGTGCTCTTATAGACCCTACTGCAAAGCTTGCTGATGATGTTGAAGTAGGGCCTTGGTCAATCATTGGGCCTGATGTGGAAATTGGTGCGGGCACCGTTATTGGCCCTCATGTGGTTATCAAGGGGCCAACCAAAATCGGGAAGAATAACCGCATATTTCAATTCTCGTCTGTTGGTGAAGATTGCCAAGATAAGAAATATGCGGGTGAGCCGACGACCCTGACTATTGGGGATGATAATGTTATCCGCGAAGGTGTCACGATCCATCGTGGTACTATCCAAGATGCAGGTACTACGACAATTGGTAGCCATAATCTATTTATGGCTTATGCGCATGTTGCACACGATTGCGTTGTCGGTGACCATGTAATCATGGCTAATAATACGGCGATTGCAGGGCATGTACATATTGGCGACTGGACCATTCTTGGTGGTTTTACTGCGGTGCATCAATTCTGCAAAATCGGTTCTCATGTGATGTGTGGAACCAGTACAGTTGTGCTTAAGGATATACCTTCCTACATTATGGCGAATGGTAATACCGCTAAGCCGCATGGTATTAACGTTGAAGGTCTTAAGCGTCGCGGTTTTAGTGCTGATTCAATAGCTCAGTTGCGCCGTGCTTATAAAACTATCTTTCGTAATAAACTTACAACAGCTCAGGCATTGTCTGAATTAAAGGCGATGGCTAATGAATGCCCTGAAGTTGTTCCGATGATCCAATCTATTGAATCCTCCACTCGTGGCATAATTCGCTGAGGTTGATTATGCCAAACCCCCTACGAGTAGGCATTGTAGCTGGTGAAGCTTCAGGCGATATTTTAGGTAGTGGTTTAATCAAAGCCTTAAAAAAACGCTACCCAGATCTCACTGTCGAGGGGATTGGCGGTGAGTTGATGATCGCTCAAGGCTGTCACTCTCATTACCCTTTGGAAAGATTATCAGTTATGGGGCTTGTGGAAGTCCTTGGGAGACTACCTGAACTTCTTGGTATTCGAAAAAAGCTGATTCGACACTTTATTGATAACCCTCCTGATCTGTTTATTGGCGTAGATGCACCAGACTTTACTCTTAAAATGGAAGGGGAGTTAAAGGCAGCTGGAATTCCAACGGTGCACTATGTCAGCCCATCTGTCTGGGCATGGAAGCAGAAGCGCATTTATAAAATCAAGCGCACCACGGATCTTGTTCTTAGCCTGTTTCCATTTGAGGCTAAGCATTATGCGCCTACTCAGCAGCGAGTCGCTTTTGTCGGTCACCCTTTGGCAGATAGTATTCCGCTCAGTGTCAACGTAGTTGAGAGTAAGAAAAAGTTTGCAGTAAAGTCCGGCGAGAAAATTATTGCGTTATTGCCTGGTAGTCGAGGTAGTGAGCTTAAATATTTGGCTGAGCCTTTTTTAGATACCGCTCGCTGGTTGAGTGAGAGGTTAGAGAATGTTCGTTTTGTGATTCCTGCTGCCAATGAGACACGCCATGATCAGTTACATCAATTGATAGTAGAAAAATACTCTGATCTTAATATTCAGCTTGTGATGAAGCATTCGCGTGATGTGATGGCGATAGCCGATAGTATTTTGATAGCGTCTGGAACCGCGACGCTGGAAGCTACTATTTTGCAGAAGCCAATGGTCGTAGCCTACAAAATGGCACCGTTGACCTATGCTATTTATTCTCGAATGGTCAAATCTAAGTTTATCTCTTTACCAAATCTTTTAGCTGATGAGGCTTTAGTGCCTGAAATCTTACAGGACCAAGTAAAACCAGAAGTGCTAGGACCTGCGGTATTAAAGAGTTTGCAAGATAGTGAATACAAAGCTTATTTGCGTGATAAGTTTTCAGCAATACACAAGCAACTTCATCAGGATGCAGACGAAAAAGCCGCAGATGCCATTGAGGCGCTTTTGAAAGATAAAGGTGTGATCTCGTGAGTACCATGGAATTAGATTTTTCTCAGGGGAAAAGGGTTGCCGGTGTTGATGAGGTTGGTCGTGGTCCGTTGGTGGGAAATGTCGTTGCTGCCGCTGTAATTTTGGATCCAGAAAATCCTATTCAAGGTTTGGCTGATTCGAAAAAGCTTTCTGCAAAAAAAAGAGAGCAGCTTTATATCGAAATCAAGGAAAAGGCGTTGGCATGGTGTGTCGCTTCGGCATCGCCAGCTGAAATTGATGAAATTAATATATTACATGCCTCTATGTTAGCGATGAAAAGGGCTGTCGAAGGATTAGATATCCCTGCTGAGTATGTATATGTTGATGGTAATCGAAGTCCCGATCTAAATTGTCCTAGTGAACCTGTCGTAAAAGGGGACAGCAAGATCCCTGAAATTAGCGCTGCATCCATTTTGGCCAAAGTCGATCGCGATAGAGAGATGGAGCTTCTTGATCAGCAGTATCCAGAGTATGGCTTTGCTAAGCATAAGGGCTACCCTACAGTTCTACATTTTGAAAAACTGGCTGAACATGGCCCGTTACCTGAACATCGTCGCAGTTTTAAGCCCGTACGGGATCTGCTTTCCTAACCTTTAAAAAGTTTGCTTTATGTCTGATCCGCAGTTTGTCCATCTTCGCGTTCACACAGAATTTTCCTTAGTTGACGGTTTGGTTCGAGTCAAAGAGCTGGTTAATGCCGCAAAAGATGACCATATGCCCGCCGTCGGTATGACGGATCAAACAAATTTCTTTGGTTTGGTTAAGTTCTTTAAAGCGGCAACAGGTAGTGGTATTAAGCCTATTTGCGGTTCCGACCTGTGGGTGGAAAATACAGATGAGCCTGGTGGGGCTCCTTACCGTCTAACCTTGTTGGTTCGAAATGCTGAGGGTTACCTCAACCTGATGGAGTTGATCTCGCAAGCTTATGCTGAGGGGCAAAATGTTCTAGCGGATATGGCCTTGGTTAAACCTGAATGGGTAGAGGCTAAATCAGCGGGCTTAATCGCATTGTCAGGTGGGCGGAAAGGTGAAATTGGTCGTTCTATCTTGGCTAATAATGATCAGGCTGGGGCGATTTTAGAACGCTGGATGAAGGTCTTTCCAAACAGCTTTTATCTAGAAGTTCAGAGAACAGGTAGAGTGGGTGACGAGCAGATCGTTCATGATTCTGTTGAGTTAGCTAAAACCTATAACTGCCCATTGGTGGCGACCAATGAGGTTATGTTTATTAATGAGTCAGATTTTGAGGCTCATGAAGTACGTGTATGTATCAACCAAGGCCGTACATTGGAGGATCCAACGCGTCCAAAAGAGTACAGTGACCAGCAATACTTCCGTTCCCAAAAGGAGATGGTTGAGCTCTTCAGTGATATCCCATCTGCGGTCCAAAACACAGTAGCGATTGCTAAGCGCTGTAATATTGAGATTGAAATCGGCACATATTATCTACCGAAGTATCCTATCCCTGAAGGGATGTTGATGGATGATTATTTCCGAAAAGTGTCTTTTGATGGTTTGGAGGAGCGCCTAGAGATCATTCTCGATAAAGAGGATCCTGATTATCAAGCGAAACGCCAGGAATACATCGATCGTTTAGAGTTTGAATTGGATATTATTATCCAGATGGGTTTCCCAGGTTACTTCCTGATCGTAATGGACTTCATTATGTGGGGTAAGGAAAACGGTGTTCCTGTAGGCCCTGGTCGTGGTTCAGGTGCGGGCTCCTTGGTAGCTTATGCGCAAAAAATTACCGATCTTGATCCGTTAGAATATGACCTTCTGTTCGAACGATTCCTAAACCCTGAGCGTGTCTCCATGCCTGACTTCGATATCGACTTCTGCATGGATAACCGAGATAAGGTAATCGACTATGTAGCGCGTACCTACGGACGTGATGCTGTTTCTCAGATCGTAACCTTCGGTACCATGGCTGCGAAAGCGGTGGTGCGAGATGTGGCGCGTGTACAAGGTAAACCGTTTGGTCTTGCAGACCGACTTTCAAAGCTTATTCCTTTTGAGCCGGGCATTACTCTGAAAAAAGCCTTGGATCAGGAGCCTATGCTGGGTGAGTTTATTGAGTCCAGTGAAGAGGCTCAAGAAATCATGGATATGGCGTATAAGCTCGAAGGTGTGACGAGAAATGTAGGTAAGCACGCCGGTGGTGTAGTAATCGCACCTACCAAATTAACAGACTTTGCTGCTACGTACTGTGATGAAGAGGGTAATGGCCTTGTTACTCAGTTCGATAAAGGCGATGTAGAAGAAGCTGGGTTAGTAAAGTTCGACTTCTTGGGTCTGCGTACGCTGACGATTATCGATTGGGCGTTGCAAACGGTAAACCGTATTCGTGAAAAGAACGGTGAAGAACCGCTCGATATAGCTCTGATTGATCTTGAAGACAGAAAAACCTTCGATCTTCTGCAAGCTGCTGAAACTACGGCAGTATTCCAGCTTGAGTCCAGCGGCATGAAGGATTTGGTTCGCAGGCTATTGCCTTCGCGCTTTGAAGATATTGTCGCGCTAGTAGCTCTATTCCGACCTGGACCGTTGCAGTCAGGCATGGTAGATGACTTTATCAACCGTAAGCATGGTCGCGCGGAGATGGCGTGGCCACATCCTGATTATCAATTGGATTCACTGCAACCGGTACTTGAGCCGACTTACGGAATTATCCTTTACCAAGAGCAGGTAATGCAGATTGCTCAGGTAATGGCGGGTTATACCCTTGGCGGTGCGGATATGCTGCGTCGTGCGATGGGTAAGAAAAAGCCTGAAGAGATGGCTAAACAGCGGGTTTCTTTTCTTGATGGTTCTGAGCAGAATGGGATCGATCGTGACTTAGCTGGGAATATCTTTGACCTAGTAGAGAAATTCGCAGGTTATGGTTTTAACAAATCCCACTCTGCAGCTTACGCCTTAGTTTCTTATCAAACGGCTTGGCTTAAAGCTCATTACCCTGCGCCGTTTATGGCGGCGGTAATCTCTTCTGATATGCAGAACACCGACAAGGTGGTGATCTTCATTGAAGAGTGTCGTGTGATGGGTATTCCTCCTGCGTTGCCGGACGTTAATACCGGTGAGTACATGTTCACCGTAAACGATGAGGGTGTCATTGTTTATGGTCTGGGTGCGATTAAAGGCGTAGGCGAAGGACCTATAGAGGCAATCACGGAAGCGCGTGCAGATGGTGGCCCATTTACGGATCTATTTGATTTCTGTGAACGTGTAGGTGCGAAGAAGCTTAATAAGCGTGTTTTGGAGGCTTTGGTTCGTTCCGGTGCGCTAGATTGTCTAGGCGCAGAGCGAGCGATTCTATGGGAAGCTATTCCGGATGCGCTGAAAGCTGCTGATCAAGCGGCTAAAAACCAAGACGCAGGGATGTTTGATCTATTTGGCGAGGTAGAGGCTGAATCTGATCGCTGCTCATATGAAGACTACAAGTCGGTTAGATCTTGGACGGATAAGGAGCGTCTTACGGGTGAAAAAGATACGCTCGGTTTGTACCTCACCGGCCATCCTATCGATGAATATGAGTCGGAGTTAAGGCACTTTGTTGGTAAGCGTATTGTCGAGTTGCAGCCTGCTCGTGGGCAGACCCAAAAAATGGCAGGCTTGGTGGTTGATCTTCGACTGAAGAAAACCAAAAAAGGCGATAACCTTTGTTTTGTGACTTTGGACGACCGTACTGCGCGTATCGATGTAACTCTTTTTGGCGATACTTATGATGCGGTACGTGAACTTGTTCATAAAGACGCAGTGCTAGTGGTTGAAGGAGAAGTGGCAGAGGATCACTTCTCTGGTGGAATCAAGGTGCGCGTAAGTAAAGTGCTGACCATCCCGCAAGCGCGTGCTCAGTATGCAGAAGGTATCCAGGTAAAATGCAACGAAAGTCAGTTAGCTGGTAGGCGCCTGAAGGAGCTGCAGGAATTGCTTAATAGTTATAAGGGAGAGGGCTCACTGCCAGTGCAGTTGCGCTACTCTCGACCTGATGCAGAGGCAACTATAACTTTGGGCGATAACTGGCAGGTTCAGGCTAACGATGATTTGTTGATTGCATTAATGGAGCGGTTCGGAAGTGATGCCGTTTCATTAACCTATTAGTCAGTTTAACTGGCGTAATTTAGCTGTCCTGTTTGGAGGCGAGGCTTTCTCTTGTAGGGTCTGGTTCTTAAAGCTGCAAACAGGTACACTTTGGACAATTTTTTACTATTGAATAGATGAGTCATATGAATCCGAACTATCTGGATTTTGAACAGCCAATTGCAGAGCTGCAGGCAAAAATTGAAGAGCTACGTCTGGTAGGGGATTCGGCTGAACTGAATATCTCCGATGAGATTAAGCGTCTGGAAGACAAAAGCCGCACTCTGACAGAATCTATTTTCTCTGATCTGTCTGCTTGGCAAGTATCACAGTTATCCCGTCACCCTCAGCGTCCATATACATTGGACTATATCGATTATATGTTCGATGAGTTCGATGAAATTCACGGTGATCGTCATTTTGCTGATGATCAGGCTATCGTGGGTGGTATTGCGCGTATGGATGAACGACCAATAATGGTGATTGGTCATCAGAAAGGTCGTGGTGTACAGGAACGTCAGAAACGTAACTTTGGTATGCCTCGTCCAGAAGGTTATCGTAAAGCACTACGTCTAATGGAAATGGCTGAGCGTTTTAAAATGCCAATCATGACCTTTATTGATACGCCGGGAGCTTACCCGGGTATTGATGCTGAAGAACGTGGTCAGTCAGAAGCTATTGCATTTAACCTAGCTAAGATGTCTCAGCTAAAAACACCTGTCATTTCCACTGTTATTGGTGAAGGTGGCTCGGGTGGTGCATTAGCAATCGGTGTATGCGATGAGCTAATGATGATGAGTTACTCTACGTATTCAGTAATTTCTCCAGAAGGTTGTGCCTCTATTCTTTGGAAGAGCGCTGAGCGTGCTGCAGATGCAGCTAAAGCAATGGGTATTACTTCTGATCGCCTGCTTGAGTTGGGCCTGGTTGATCAGATCGTAAGTGAGCCGCTTGGTGGTGCTCACCGTGATCCAGCCCTAACAGCGGCTAATCTTAAGCGTCACCTATCTGAAGTGCTGGGTCGCTTAGATGAGCTATCTACCGATGAATTGCTGGAGCGTCGTTATAAGCGCTTGATGGCATACGGTTTTGGTGGTGAAGCCTAATACAGGTAATCTCACCGCTTTACAGGAGTGTGAGCGCCAGTTTCAGGCGCTGACCTCCCGTTTTATCTCTTCCCTTGATTCGTCCTCTTCAATCTCCCGTTGGGTTATTGCCCATAGCGGTGGATTAGACTCTCAGTTATTGCTGTACCTTGCTTGTAAGGTGTTACCACGCAGCCAAATAGTCGTGCTTCATATCAACCATAATTTGCAGGTTGATGCAGATAGTTGGTCTACATTTTCCGAGAGACAGGCTGAGCTTAATGGTGTGCTTCATCATTCCGTTTCGGTCACTCCTAATAATTCCTCTGAAGTTGCTGCAAGGGATGCGCGATACGCAGCGTTTAATGACTTTATAAACAAGGGTGATTGCGTGCTGTTTGGTCACCATGCTGATGATCAAGCTGAAACATTGCTGTTTCGTTGGTTAAGAGGGGCTGGCCTGACTGGCTTAAAAGGTATGCCTGAACAGCGGGAGCTGGGGCGGGGTTATCTATTACGGCCCTTGCTTTATTGTTCGCGCAAACAATTGGAGCAAGCGGTAACTGAGATTGGCTTGGAATTTATTCAGGATCCATCTAATGATTTCATTGATTATGACCGAAACTTTTTAAGGCATAAGGTATTACCTGAATTAAAGCTGCGTTGGCCGCAATTGCTTTCCCGTTGGCAAAAAAATGCAGACTTGGTGGCTAAAAGTGAGTCTTTATTGAATCATTATTTAGATCAAGATTTGCGTCAGTGTTTAACTGCAAATAGGCAGTTAAATCTGGATGTATGGGGGCTTTTGATTGAGATAAAGCGTTCCGAGCTGATTCGGCGCTGGGTTTATAATGAGATTGGCTTCTTGCTTAATGAGCAGCAATTAGAGCAAATTCAACAAGATGTTATTCAGGCGCAATCGGATGCTAACCCCATTTATTCTATTCAGGAGTACTCCCTGCGCCGCTTTCGCAATCATTTATATATAGTCTCCCCATCCTCTGAGCTACTCGATAATGTCGAAATATCTGAGACTGGCTGTTGGGAATTAGGAGATGGTGAGCTAACCATCGAATTCGCTAAGCCGCTACAGAAATCATTGACTCTTCAACGCCGCAAGGGTGGAGAAAGGTGCGTTCCTCATGGGCATGCGCATTCAAAATCGGTAAAAAAATTGCTCCAAGAAGCAGATATTCCTCCTTGGGAGAAGGCTAGCTGGCCACTGATTTTTCAGGGTGAAACCGTAGTTGCAGTGCCAGGTATCTGCGTTTGCGATGGCTGGGATAAAGAAAGCTCAGGTTTTTCGCTTTTATGGCGTCCCTTATCGTTGTCTGATTAGCGCTCATTTGCTATCCTATAGCCCCATCTCGATCTTAAAATATCCTCGCTTAAACACGATCAAACAGGTTCTGCATGACGCGTTATATCTTCGTCACAGGCGGTGTTGTGTCCTCATTGGGCAAAGGCATCGCATCCGCTTCTTTGGCTGCTATTTTGGAAGCCAGAGGGCTTAAAGTTACTATGTTGAAATTGGACCCGTATATTAACGTGGATCCAGGGACAATGAGTCCAATTCAGCATGGTGAGGTTTTTGTTACTGAGGATGGTGCAGAAACTGACCTAGACTTGGGCCACTATGAGCGTTTCATCCGTACAACGATGACTAAACGTAATAACTTCACTGCTGGTCGTATCTATCAGCATGTTTTACGTAAAGAGCGTCGTGGTGATTACCTAGGTGGAACGGTTCAGGTTATTCCGCACATCACAGATGAAATTAAGCGTCGTGTAATCGAAGGCGCTGGTGATGCTGACGTTGCCCTAGTAGAAATTGGTGGTACTGTTGGTGATATTGAATCACTACCATTTATGGAAGCAGTACGTCAGTTAAAAGCTGAACTTGGTTCCGCTCGTGCGATGTTTATGCACCTGACGCTTGTTCCATACATTGCGACAGCTGGCGAAATCAAAACTAAGCCGTCACAGCACTCAGTAAAAGAGCTGCGTTCTATCGGTATTCAGCCAGATATTTTGGTATGTCGTTCCGATTTCCCACTTCCAGACTCTTCTCGTCGTAAGCTGTCGTTGTTTACTAACGTTGAAGAGCGTGCAGTAGTGTCGCTTCCTGATGCAGATACTATCTATAACATTCCTCGAATGCTGTCTGAGCAAGGCTTAGACGATATCGTAGTGGAACGTTTCCACTTAGAGTGCACAGAAGCAGATCTAGGTGAATGGGATCGTGTAGCAGATGCTCATCTTAACCCAGAAGGCGAAGTTAAAATCGCTATGGTGGGTAAGTACATGGAACTGTTGGATGCCTACAAATCTCTTATCGAAGCGATCTCTCATGCGGGTATCGCATTGAAGAAAAAAGTTCGCATCGAATGTATCGACTCTGAGCGTATCGAACGTGAAGGTGTTGAAATTCTAGATGGCGCAAGTGCGATTCTAGTACCAGGTGGTTTTGGTGAACGTGGTGTCGAAGGCAAAATCGCTGCTGTTCGCTATGCGCGTGAAAACAAAGTGCCATACCTAGGTATCTGTTTGGGTATGCAGGTTGCGGTTATTGAATTTGCTCGCCACGTAGCAGGTTTAGAAGATGCGACATCTTCCGAATTTAATAAAGATGCTGAACATCAGGTAATTGGTTTAATTACTGAGTGGGCTACCTCTGAAGGTGGTGTGGAAACCCGTGATGAAGCTGATGATCTGGGTGGTACTATGCGTCTGGGTGCTCAAGTTTGTCATCTGGCAGAAGGTTCTACTGCTGCTCAAGCTTACGGTAACACTGAGATTACTGAGCGTCATCGCCATCGTTATGAAGTGAACAACAACTACGTTGAGCAACTGGAAAACGCTGGTTTAAGAATTTCTGGCCGTTCTGTTGATGGTGAGCTGGTTGAAGTGGTTGAAGTTGCAGATCACCCTTGGTTTGTCGCTTGTCAGTTCCACCCAGAGTTCACATCCACCCCGCGTGACGGTCATGGCTTGTTCAAAGGCTTCATTCAAGCTGCATTAGATCAACAAGCTAAACAGTAAAACGAATTAAGGATTGGGGGCTTGATGCCCCCAGAACGTAAAATTTCTGGAGTTATTTCCCCATGGCACAGATCTCTGATATCAAAGCCCGCGAAGTACTTGATTCTCGTGGTAACCCAACAGTTGAAGCTGATGTAATTCTTGCATCTGGCGTGATTGGTTCTGCCTGTGCACCTTCTGGTGCGTCAACGGGTTCTCGCGAAGCGCTAGAACTGCGTGATGGTGATAAAGGCCGTTACCTAGGTAAAGGCGTACAAAAAGCGGTTGCAGCGGTTAACGGTGTTATCCGTGAAGCGCTAACGGGCATGGATGTAACAGATCAGCGCGCGCTAGATAATAAAATGCTAGAGCTTGATGGTACTGAAAACAAAGAAAACCTAGGTGCAAATGCAATCCTAGCGGTATCTCTTGCAGCGGCAAAAGCAGCAGCTACAGAAAAAGGCATGCCTCTATACGCTCACATTGCAGAGATTAACGGTACTCCAGGTCAGTTCTCCCTACCACTACCGATGATGAACATCCTTAACGGTGGTGAGCATGCGGATAACAACGTTGATATCCAAGAGTTCATGGTTCAGCCAGTAAACTTCGACAAGTTCTCTGAAGGCTTACGTTGTGGTGCGGAAATTTTCCACGCACTAAAAGCTGTTCTAAAAGCAAAAGGCTTAAACACTGCAGTAGGTGATGAAGGTGGTTTTGCTCCAAATCTTGCATCGAACGAAGAAGCTTTGGTTGTTATTAAAGAAGCAATCGATAAAGCGGGTTACGAGTTAGGTAAAGATGTAACGCTAGCACTAGACTGTGCTGCATCCGAGTTCTACAAAGAAGGTAAATACGACCTTTCCGGTGAAGGTAAAGTCTTTGATGCAGAAGGCTTTGGTGATTACCTTGCAGAACTAACTGAAAACTACCCAATTGTTTCCATCGAAGATGGTCTAGACGAGTCTGATTGGGATGGTTGGGCTTACCTAACTAAGAAAATCGGTGACAAAGTGCAGTTGGTTGGTGATGACTTGTTCGTAACTAACACTAAAATTCTGTCACGTGGTATCGAGCAGAGCATTGGTAACTCAATCCTGATCAAGTTTAATCAGATTGGTTCTTTGTCTGAGACGCTAGACGCAATCAAGATGGCTAAAGATGCAGGCTTCACAGCGGTTATCTCTCACCGTTCTGGTGAAACTGAAGATACAACTATTGCTGATTTAGCAGTAGGTACAGCTGCAGGCCAGATTAAGACGGGTTCTCTATGCCGTTCTGATCGTGTTGCTAAGTACAACCGTCTTCTACGTATCGAAGAAGAGCTAGGTGACGGCGCAATCTACAACGGCCTTTCTGAAGTGAAAGGTCAGGGCTAAGCGTAGTACCCTACGTAATAGTCTGATATAAAAAGGGGGCTTAGTGCCCCCTTTTTTACTTATAAGAAATCTATGTATCGCTGGTTGGTTGCCCTTATATTATTTTTGATACTCGGACTGCAGTACAGATTGTGGTTTGGGGAGGCGAACCTGCGCGATATTTGGGCTCTAAATGCCAAAATAGAACTGCAACAAGGCATTAATCAAGAGCTTAGTCAGCGTAATAGTGAGCTAGAAGCCGAAGTTCTAGATCTTAAAAAGGGTAATGCTGCTTTGGAAGAGCGGGCTCGTAGTGAGCTTGGTATGATCAAAGATGATGAGTCCTTTTTCCAGCTGGTGGAACCCGCCTCAGAGAAGTAACCTTTTATGACAGCCCTACCTACAGAATTTACATATCTCAATGAAAAGCCTACTGGTTCTGCCGTGATCCGCAGTTGCCCAGAGGATTTTCAGGTTATCGAACAGCTAGGGTTTGAGCCTGAAGGATCAGGCGAACATGTGTTTCTTTATATTCGCAAATGCGGTGAAAATACTGATTGGGTTGCTAGGCAATTAGCAAATTTTGCCCAAATTAGCCCTAGAGATGTTAGTTATGCGGGTAAAAAAGATCGTCATGCTGTAACTGAGCAATGGTTTTGTGCGAAATTCCCGATCAAGCGTAATTTGAATTGGAAGTTATTTGGTGGCGATAGCATAGAGGTTCTTAAAGCTGTTAGGCATCAAAGAAAGCTACGCCTAGGTACCCTTCAGGGGAACCGCTTTAAATTGAGACTTCGCCAGATTACTAATATGAATGAACTGCTGCAGCGCTTAGATTATGTGGCTAAAGAGGGTGTACCCAACTATTTTGGCGAGCAACGGTTCGGTCGGGACTATGGTAATTTAGATAAAGGGATCGCGCTGTTGCGCGGCGAATATCAGGAGCGGCAAAGAAATAAGAAGGGTATTTATATCTCTGCTGTTCGCTCTTGGGTATTTAATCAGGTTTTATCTCAAAGGTTAGATCAAGGCTTGTGGAATACCATTCTTGATGGTGATGCACTGATGTTGGCAGGAAGCCAAAGCTGTTTTGTCGAAGATGAAGCGACCGATGAATTACAGCAACGTTTAACGGATAAAGAGATTAATCTTACCGGCCCAATGTGGGGCGGTGGAGATATGCTACCAAATGCTGCAGCTGAAAAATGGGAGCAAGAGCAGGTCGGGCGTTGGTCTGAGGTCAGTGATTTGCTTGAAAAACTAACGTTAAAACAAGAGCGTAGATCTCTTCGATTGCTTCCCCAGCAGTTAGAAATTAATGTGATTAATGAGACTGAATGTTGGCTTGAATTTGGCCTGCCTTCAGGGGCATTTGCAACCAGTGTATTGCGGGAGCTTTGCAATGTTACCCAGCCTGAAAGTAATGAGGGATAAATGAAGATACTGATCTCTAATGATGATGGTGTTTATGCACCAGGCCTTGCTGCTTTAGCAAGAGCCTTAGCCGAGGTTGGAGAGATTCTGGTGGTTGCCCCAGACCGTAATCGTAGTGGTGCAAGTAATTCGTTAACGTTGGATCGTCCACTAGAAGCCTTTGAACATGAAAATGGCTTTATTGGGATTAATGGCACCCCAACAGATTGTGTGCATTTAGGTAGTTCAGGTGTATTCGGTTTTGAGCCAGATATCGTTGTTTCTGGCATCAATGCTGGTCCAAATTTAGGCGACGATGTCATCTACTCTGGGACGGTTGCTGCAGCTATGGAAGGGCGTCATCTTCGCTTTCCCGCTATTGCAATCTCCTCTGGAGAGTTTCATCCAGCACATTACGACTCTGCAGCTCAAGTTGCTAAGAATTTGGTCGAAAACATCCAGCACCTGAATGTTGCTCCCCGTACAGTAATAAACGTCAACGTGCCTGATTGCCCTCTTGATGATTTTGCGGGGATTCATGTTACACGTTTAGGCCATAGAACCTGTGCTGGAAAGCCAATAGCAACAGAAGACCCTCGTGGAAAAACACGTTATTGGATAGCGGGAGCGGGACCAGCCGCAGATGCGGGCCCAGGCACGGACTTTTATGCTTTAAGTGAGAAATGTGTATCTATAACGCCTTTACATGCAGATATGACGCAATACTCTGGCATGGATAATGTGGGTGATTGGTTGGAGAATAGTATTTGAACGATCAGCAATTACGCGGAATAGGAATGACTTCGCAGCGAACAAGGGATCGTTTGATTAATCGATTAAGAGATCAGGGAATTCAGGACGAGAGTGTTCTGGATGTGATGAGGAATACGCCAAGACATATTTTTATCGATGAGGCTTTAGCTCATAGGGCATACGAAGATACTGCTTTGCCCATTGGTTACAATCAGACTATCTCGCAACCGTTTATCGTAGCGAAAATGACAGAGGTGCTGCTCTCAGAAGGACCACTGCAAAAAGTCCTAGAAGTGGGGACGGGTTCTGGTTATCAAACATCAATTTTGGCGCCATTGGTTGGTCAGTTGTACAGTGTAGAGCGTATTAAGCCTCTTCAGGATAAGGCGCGGGAGCGTTTAAAGTTGATTGGCCTCAATAATGTACAGCTGAAGCATACAGATGGTGGTATGGGGTGGTCTGCGAAAGCGCCTTATGATGGTATTTTGGCAGCTTGTGCACCAGAAAGTGTGCCAGAAGAGTTAAAGCAGCAGCTTGCTGTTGGTGGTCGTCTAATTATTCCGGTAGGTGGTAGCGATTCCCAAAAGTTGAATCTGGTTATCAGGTTATCTGAAGATGAGTTCAGTACCGAGATTTTAGATTGTGTGAAGTTTGTACCTTTGTTAAGTGGTACGGTGAGGTAGTAAATTGAAGCAAGAAGGAAGAACGTGGCGCGACTATCTAGCATTGTCAGGCAAAGGGATGATGATGGGAGCTGCAGATGCAGTACCAGGCGTATCTGGTGGTACTATTGCCTTCATGACTGGTATATATGAGGAGCTTATTTACTCTTTAAAGCAGTTTGGCCCTGAAGCTTTGTTTGTGTTGTTTAAACAAGGCCCTATTGCAGCCTGGAAGCATGTCAACGGCACTTTTTTACTGACGCTTGTTTTAGGTATTTTTATAAGCTTGGTGACTGTTGCAAAGGTGGTGCTCTTTTGGTTGGCTGAATATCCTGAACTTCTATGGTCTTTCTTCTTTGGCTTGATCTTGGCTTCAGTATGGTCTGTCTGCAGACATATAGAGCAGTGGGATAGTAATAGCTTTACCGCATTTATTGCCGGAACTATTGCTGCCTATATGATTACCTCTATATCCCCAACCACAATCGAAGCGACTCCGTTATTTATTTTCTTAGCCGGAATGGTAGCTATTTGTGCCATGATTTTACCGGGTATCTCAGGTAGCTTTATCCTTCTGCTGCTAGGTATGTATACGCCTATTCTGATGGCTATCAAAAATATTGAGCTATTTACTTTAGGTATTTTTGCCGCAGGCTGTGCTGTTGGTCTATTGAGCTTCTCTCGTGTTTTAAGTTGGATGTTTAGTTCATTTAAAACGACGACTTTGGCTTTATTAGGGGGCTTTATGTTGGGCTCACTGAATAAAGTATGGCCGTGGAAATATACGACTGCTTACACAATTAATCGGCATGGAGAGCAGGTTCCTCTCGTTCAGGAGAATATATCTCCCTTTTCGTTTGAATCTATGACGGGTCAGCCTTCCTTTGTTATATACGCTGTTGGATTAATGATTTTTGGTGCTGCAGCGGTGTTATTGATAGAACGAATGGGCCGGAGGTCTGAGACATAGAGTCTGAGGGGTAGTTTGGTGGGCTTAAAAGGTTATCTGCTGCTGTGTTGCTCATTTCTGCTGGTTGCATGTGGAGGGAAAACCTATGCGCCAGTGAGCGATAGATCGGCGCCCGTCTCTGCTCAGCCTAAGCCTAATCACTATCAGGTTCGTAAAGGCGATACGTTGTATTCCATCGCATTTAGATATGGTTTAGATTATCGTGAGTTAGCAAAAAGAAACAGTATTTCTGGTAACTACAATATATACCCTGGTCAAAAACTTAGTTTAAAACCTTCACCGAAAAGTACTGTTTCAGCATCCATCGTTCGTGACGCTTCTATTGTCGCACCAAAGCCTGAAATAGTCTCTAGCCGTCAAAAAACGACCACCAAACCTCAGAATACAAGTCCTCAAGTAGCTTCTAAGCCTACTGCGACTCCAAAAGCATCGGCAAAGCAAGCTCAAACTGTAGCAAAAGTTGAGCAACAAAAAGCAGCAGTAAAACCTGCACCTAAAGCCCAGGCTAAGCCTTCAACAGTTGCCTCGGGGCCAATTAAGTGGGGATGGCCTGCGTCCGGTAAGATTGTTTCCACGTTTAAAACAAAAGGTACTGTCAATAAGGGGATAAATATAGCATCCGCTTATGGTTCTAAGGTTAAGGCTGCGGCTAAAGGCCGAGTTGTCTATGCTGGAAGTGGTTTATTAGGTTATGGTAATTTGGTTATTGTTGACCATAATCAGCAGTTTTTAAGTGCTTATGCACATAATAGTCGTGTTTTAGTCAAAGAAAATGATATGGTTGATAAAGGCCAGAAAATTGCGGAGATGGGAAATTCAGGCACGGATCGCGTGATGCTCCACTTTGAGATACGTCGTGATGGTAAGCCAGTAAACCCTCTTCGATATCTGCCGAAACAATAATTATAAGAAAACATAATAATAAAAACTAACTAATAAACGCGTGATAGCACTGATTGGTTAAGGGAACGGGCAATGGAAAATATCGATAATAACTGCAAAACGGATGTGCAGGATATCGCTGTTGAAAGCGAAGAGCTGACAGAAGAAACTCTTGATGAGGATACAGATGGAACGCCTCAGAAAGAACAACCAGAGTTTCTAAATAGTGGTCGTGGGCGCGGTAGTATGGCTCATAAAGACCTTCTTAATGCCAAAAACTTGGATGCAACCCAACTTTACCTAAATGAAATAGGCTTCTCGCCGCTACTGAGTGCGGAAGAAGAGGTGTATTTCTCTCGTCGCGCCCTAAAGGGTGATGAAGCTGCGCGTAAGCGCATGATCGAAAGTAATCTTCGTCTAGTTGTTAAAATTGCACGCAGATATATCAATCGCGGTTTAACTCTGCTTGATCTAATCGAAGAAGGAAATCTAGGCTTAATTCGGGCCGTAGAAAAGTTTGATCCAGAAAGAGGGTTCCGTTTTTCTACTTATGCAACTTGGTGGATAAGACAAACAATCGAACGAGCGATTATGAACCAGACTCGAACGATTCGCTTGCCTATTCATGTTGTTAAAGAGCTGAATGTTTATTTGCGAGCAGCGAGAGAGCTCGCGCAAAAGTTAGATCATGAGCCTTCGCCAGAAGAGATTGCGGAGCTGGTGGATAAGCCGGTTGAAAATGTTGAGCGGATGTTAGGCCTTAACGAACGTGTCAGCTCTGTCGATACGCCAATGGGCAAAGATTCGGATAAGTCTTTGCTTGATACGATCCCTGATGCAGTTTCTTCTGATCCGGCAACGTTACTACAAAATTCAAATATCAGTGGTAACCTGGATAAATGGCTAGATGCTCTGCCTGAAAAACATGCAGAAGTGTTATCTCGTCGATTTGGTCTCAGGGGTTATGAAATGAGCACGTTGGAAGAAGTAGGGCGTGAAATCGGCCTAACACGTGAGCGTGTTCGTCAAATTCAAGTTGAAGCCTTACGTAAACTTCGTGATATTGTTGAAAAGAATGGTTTGAGTGGAGAGGACTTACTGCAACAGTAAGTTGAACTTTACTCTCCGAAAAAAAAACCGCCGATAGGCGGTTTTTTTGTGGGTGAATTTAAACTAGTTCTTTGAGTTTGTAGAGAATATCTAGAGCTTCCCTTGGCGAGAGGTCGTCGGGGGATATTTTCTTTAGCTCTTTCAGGGCCTTTGGTTCCGGCGCTGCGAACATGTCATTTTGAACCGGTGGTGGCGGGGTGCTCAATTGAGCGCTAACGGCGACATCCTGCTCAAGTTGCATTAATTTGGTTTTTGCTTGTTGGATGACAGGTAAAGGTACCCCAGCAAGCTGTGCTACTTGCAGACCATAACTTTGGCTCGCAGGCCCTTCTTGTACTTCATGTAGAAAGACAATGTGATCATTATGTTCTACTGCGGTTAAGTGTACATTGAAGACCGAGGCTGCTTGGTCAGGCAAACTAGTTAATTCAAAATAGTGAGTTGCAAACAGAGTAAAGGCCTTCGTTTCCCTGGAAAGATTGTCTGCGCAGGCCCACGCGAGAGATAAGCCATCAAATGTACTTGTGCCGCGGCCTACTTCATCCATCAATACCAAGCTGCGTTCAGTCGCATTATGCATAATGTTTGCTGTTTCGGTCATTTCAACCATGAAGGTTGAACGCCCGCCCGCTAGGTCATCTGATGACCCCATACGAGTAAAGATACGATCAACAATGCCAATTGTTGCGGCTGAAGCAGGAACATAACTACCAATATGCGCAAGTAGGGTAATTAGCGCTGCTTGACGCATATAAGTAGATTTACCGCCCATATTTGGACCTGTAATAACGAGCATCTTCCGCTCAGTATCTAGGTCTAGATCATTAGCTACAAAGGGTTCAGTCAACACAGTTTCTACTACAGGATGACGGCCGTGCTGTATTTTAATTTGTGGTATATCTGTCAGTGTTGGTGGTACGTAATCTAGCGTTGTTGCACGTTCCGCAAGGTTTGCTAGGACGTCCAGCTCTGCGATAGCGGCAGCTGAATCTTGCAGATCAGCCAGCTCTTCAGCAATCGTTTCAATGAGTTCTTCGTAAAGCGCCTTTTCACGGGTGAGCGCTCTGCTTTTTGCTGATAGAGCCTTGTCTTCGAACTCTTTCAGCTCAGGCGTAATGTAGCGTTCTGCATTTTTAAGTGTTTGGCGGCGAATATATTCGGCCGGCAATTCTGCATTTTGTGCTTTGCCTATCTCAATGAAATATCCATGTACGCGGTTATAACCCACTTTCAAAGTGGCAATGCCAGTACGATCTCGTTCTTTCTGTTCTAGTTCTAGTAAATAAGCGCCGGCATTTTCGCTAATGCCGCGTAATTCATCTAGCTCAGCATCAAAACCATGAGCTATGACACCGCCTTCACGAATGACTACCGGCGGGTTTTCTATCACAGCTTTGGTAAGCAGCTCTGCCAAGTTAGGAAATTCTGAAATCTGCTCAGATAATTCGTTCACTAACGGGGCATTGGCCGCTTCGATCTGTTGCTGAAGTAAAGGTAAGGAATTCAGAGATGTTTTTAATCGTTCCAAATCGCGTGGGCGTGCTGATCTTAGTGCGATACGGGCTAAGATGCGTTCGCTGTCACCGATCAGTTTGAGTGTGCTTTGAACCGTTTCGAAGTGATAGTTGTCAATCAACCACTGAATAGAGGCTTGTCGTGCGCATAAGGTTGCTCTGTCTTGAATCGGACGGTGTAGCCAGCGCCTTAATAAGCGACTTCCCATTGGAGTGCGGCATTTATCAATGACCTTAGCGAGGGTGTTATCAAAACCACCAGATAAATTTTGATCTAGTTCTAGGTTTTTACGTGTCGCAGCGTCCAGAGCTACACAGTCATTATGTTGTTCAATCTGAATACGCCTGATGTGAGGTAGTGAGGTACGCTGAGTTTCTTTTGCATACTGTAATAAGCAACCAGCAGCAGTTGTCGCAACCGCTAGATGATCGCAACCAAATCCACTCAAATCTTTGATTTTAAATTGTTGGCATAACAGATCGTTGGCGGTATCTGCTTCAAAGTGCCAAGGGGATTGCGGGCGTAGGCCTTTTCGTTGGCTTAATACGTCATGTAGCTGACTATCTTCATTGAAGAGTGTTTCAGATGGGCGTAAGCGCTCAAGTTCACTCATAAGCGTGTCTTGATTATCAATTTCCATCAAGCTAAAACGGCCTGAAGCGATATCCACAATAGCCAATCCGTAAGTGTCGCCAGACTGATTAATGGCTACCAGTAAGTTATCTCTATTTTCATCAAGAAGTGCTTCATCACTTACGGTGCCTGGTGTGATGATTCGCGCAACTGCTCGCTCTACAGGTCCTTTACTAGTAGCGGGATCACCTACCTGTTCGCAAATAACCACGGATTCACCTGCGCGAACAATTTTACCAACATAGTTCTCCGCAGCATGGTAAGGGATGCCTGCCATAGGGATAGGCTCACCGCCAGATTTGCCGCGGGCGGTAAGAGATATGTCTAACAGATCCGCCGCTTTTTTTGCATCGTCATAAAACAGCTCATAGAAGTCACCCATCCGATAAAACACCAATTGATCAGGGTGTTGTGCTTTGATGCGTAGGTATTGCTGCATCATTGGGGTGTGAGTAGTTGCTGCTTGTTTGGTCATAGAGATATTAATTACTAAATGATGAAATAAAGAGTTGTTACGCAAACTTAACTTGAGGCATTGTACGGTAAATAAAGCGGCTTAAATAGTTTGAATGGGGTGGATCAGTATGCAATTACCACTGACGGATATCGCTGAAAAATTACAGGCAAAAAAATGTTCTATCGCAACAGCTGAATCATGTACAGGTGGTTGGGTTGCCCAAGAGATAACAGCAATCCCGGGTAGCTCTGCTTGGTTTGATTGTGGCTTTGTTACATACAGTAATGCCTCTAAGCAAAGGCTGCTTGGTGTATCAAAAGATACGTTAGATCAAAATGGAGCAGTGTCAGCCGAGGTGGTAGCTGAAATGGCGGAAGGGGCTCTTAATAATAGTGGGGCGCATATATCTGTGGCGACCAGTGGTATTGCTGGGCCGGCTGGTGGAAGTAAAGAGAAGCCTGTGGGTACTGTATGGTTTGCTTGGGCTGAGCAAGGTAAATCAGTTAGAACAAAAAAATACTGTTTTGAAGGTGATCGTGAATCAGTTCGAAAACAAGCAGTTAGCGTGGCGTTGGAAGGGATTTTACAGAACTTATCTGATTGAGGGTTGCAATCCGGAAAACTTGTGAAATAATACTGTCCATACATACAGTGTTTTGCGCAGTAATAAGATGCGCACAATATGAATTTAGAGAAAGTAGGGTCGAAGATGGACGCAAATCGCAAAAAAGCATTAGACGCAGCGTTAGGTCAAATTGAAAGGCAGTTTGGTAAAGGCGCAGTGATGCGTATGGGGGATCAGCCTCGTGAAGCGATTCCATCTGTTTCTACTGGCTCCCTTGGTCTAGATATCGCGCTTGGCATAGGCGGGTTGCCGTATGGCCGTATCGTTGAAATTTATGGTCCTGAATCATCTGGTAAAACAACCCTGACATTACAGGTTGTAGCGGAAGCTCAGAAGCAGGGTAAAACTTGTGCCTTCGTTGATGCTGAGCATGCACTAGATCCTATTTATGCAGAGAAACTAGGTGTAGATGTAGATAGCCTGCTGGTTTCTCAGCCGGATACAGGTGAGCAGGCGTTAGAAATTACAGATATGCTAGTTCGCTCTAACGCAGTTGATGTAATTATCGTCGACTCTGTAGCTGCTTTGACGCCGAAGGCCGAGATCGAAGGTGATATGGGTGATTCCCATGTTGGTCTTCAGGCTCGTTTGATGTCTCAGGCGCTACGTAAGTTGACGGGTAATGTTAAGAGCTCTAACTGCTTGTTGGTATTCATTAACCAGATTCGTATGAAGATTGGGGTTATGTTTGGTAACCCTGAGACTACAACGGGTGGTAATGCGCTTAAATTCTATTCATCTGTTCGTCTAGACATCCGCCGCACTGGTGCGGTTAAGAAAGGTGATGAGGTCGTTGGTAACGAGACGCGCGTGAAGGTTGTGAAGAACAAAGTTTCACCGCCGTTCCGTCAGGCTGAGTTCCAGATTATGTATGGTGAAGGTATCTACCATATGGGTGAAGTTATCGACCTAGGTGTTAAAGAGGGCTTAGTTGATAAGTCGGGTGCTTGGTATGCCTACAATGGCGATAAGATTGGTCAGGGTAAGGCTAATGCATCTAAATTCTTGGAAGAAAACCCTGAGATTGCGAATGAAATTGAAACAGAACTTCGTAATCGCTTGCTTTCGACGCCTGCACCGAAAGAAGATGACGCTGAAGATAAAACTGAAAGTCTAGATCTAATTTAAGGCGCTAAGTTAGCACAGTAAAACCTCCGTCTATAGATGGAGGTTTTTTTGTTTAAAGAGGGTTGGTTATGGATGAGAGTCCTAATAAAGAAGCATGGAACAAGGCAATTCAGTTACTGTCACGGCGCGAATATTCTTATAAAGAACTAAGCCAGAAGCTTGCCCGTAGTATCGAGGGAGCAGATCTAGATAGCGTATTACAAAGTCTAGAGGAGGGCGGCTACTTATCAGATCAGCGCTTTTGTGAAAGCTTTGTACGTATGAGAGTGGGGCAAGGTCATGGTCTTATAAGAATTCGATTTGATTTAAAACAGAAGGGTATAGCTTCGGAATTACTGACTAGTTGCTTAGAGGATTTAGATATAGATTGGTTTGTCCAAGCTGAGGAGCTTTACCGGCGCAAATATAGAGAGCCTCTAGCGGATAAAGACTTTAAAGAGCGCAGTAAGCGCATGCGATTTATGAGCCAGCGCGGATTTTCCATAGATGAGATTCAGTTTGCGATAGAGCAAGTTGCGAATGATGAGTATTGAAGTTTTATCGTTATATATTTCAAAGGGTTAGGTTTTTATTTGCCGGCAGTTAAGTAGGTTTTTTCTTCGTAATACAGATAATCACTACCTATCTTAATCTGAAATCAAACAGATTATTCTTTGTCTATTTAGCATGAATAGGCCCATTTCTGAAAAAGATTCGAACAATTTTCGCTCACGATATATAATGTCGCGCCCATAATTTGTGGTGATTTTGCGCTGTTGGTAGGCAAGTGAGGCTTGCTGATGGCTTTACCAGAATGGATACGCATACGGTTCATCTAATGAAATATATGACAAGTGCCGAGATTCGTCAGGCTTTTCTAGATTACTTTAACCAGCAAGGACATGAGGTTGTAGCAAGTAGCTCCCTTATCCCTGCTAATGATCCTACCCTGATGTTTACAAATGCGGGGATGGTACAGTTCAAAGATGTGTTCTTGGGCACAGATAAGCGCAATTACACACGAGCAACAAGCTCGCAGCGATGCGTGCGTGCTGGTGGTAAGCACAATGACCTTGAAAACGTAGGTTATACAGCGCGTCACCATACTTTCTTTGAAATGCTTGGAAACTTTAGTTTCGGTGATTATTTCAAGAAAGATGCAATCAACTTTGCTTGGACGTTTCTGACTGAAACGCTAGGCCTTCCAAAAGAGCGCCTGTGGGTGACGGTTCACCATTCTGATGAAGAAGCTGAGCGTATTTGGAAAGAGGAAGTAGGCGTAGATCCAGAACGTTTTTCTAAACTAGATGAAGATAACTTCTGGTCAATGGGTGATACAGGCCCATGTGGTCCATGTACTGAGATCTTCTTTGATCATGGTGCTGACGTGTGGGGTGGTCCTCCAGGTAGCCCTGAAGAAGATGGTGATCGCTACATCGAAATCTGGAACGTTGTATTTATGCAATACAATCGTAGTGCAGATGGTGAAATGACGCCACTTCCAAAGCCATCTGTTGATACAGGCATGGGCTTAGAGCGAATTGCAGCGGTTATGCAGAACGTTCACTCTAACTACGAAATTGATATGTTCCAGAATCTGTTGAAAGCCACTGCTGCGGCTGTTGGTACAACAGATATGGATAATAAATCGCTACGTGTAATTGCAGACCATATCCGTTCTTGTTCCTTCCTAATTGTTGATGGTGTGCTGCCATCAAACGAAGGTGCAGGCTATGTTTTACGTCGTATTATTCGTCGAGCTGTACGCCATGGTAACAAACTAGGCGCTAAAGGTGCTTTCTTTAATCAGCTTGTAGCTGCGTTGGTGGCAGAGATGGGCGAAGCTTATCCTGAACTAGCTGAGAAGCAGGCTCAGGTTGAGCGTGTTCTTCTAAAAGAGGAAGAGCAGTTTGCGAAGACGCTTGATCACGGTATGCGTTTGTTGCAGGAAGCGATTGATAATCTGGACGGCACTGTTATTCCAGGTGAAACAGTATTTAAGCTATATGATACGTACGGTTTTCCACATGACCTAACAGCTGATGTTGCTCGTGAGCATGAGCTAACAATTGACGAAGAAGGCTTTGAGCGTGAGATGGAAGCTCAGAGAGAGCGTGCTCGTGCGGCAGGAAAATTCTCAGTTGATTACAACGATGCTATCAAACTGGATGGTGAAACTAACTTTACCGGTTATGAAAGTCTTGCTGGCGAAGCATCTTCAGTGGTTGCCTTATTTAAAGAAGGTGAATCTGTAGATGAGCTAAAAGCCGGTGAAACAGGTTTGGTGGTTCTTGATGAAACACCTTTCTATGCTGAATCAGGTGGCCAGGTAGGTGATACAGGTGTATTGACTGCTGTTAACGGTTCGTTTGCAGTTAATAACTGTACTAAAGAGGGTAAAAACAACCTGCATCACGGCGCTGTCGAAAATGGTTCTGTGAAAGTAGGCGATAAGGTTGCTCCTCAAGTTGACTCTGAACGCCGCCAGGCGATCGCGCTGAACCACTCTGCTACTCACTTATTGCACGAAGCGCTTCGTGTTGTTCTAGGTGAGCATGTACAACAGAAAGGTTCATTGAATGATGATCAGCGTCTGCGTTTTGACTTCTCTCATTTTGAAGCGGTAAGTGCTGAGCAGATCGCTGAAGTTGAGAAGATGGTTAACGATCAGATCCGTCTGAATACAGAAGTCGTAACTGAAATCATGGAAATAGAAGCTGCCAAAGAGAAAGGTGCAGCGGCACTATTCGGTGAGAAATACGACGATGTAGTACGAGTGCTTTCGATGGGTGATGATTTCTCTATCGAGCTTTGTGGTGGTACTCACGCTAAGCGTACAGGCGATATTGGCCTTCTTAAAATTACTTCTGAAGGTGGTGTGGCTGCCGGTATCCGACGTGTTGAAGCGGTAACTGGCCGTGTAGCGCTGGATTATTTTGCTGACCAAAAAGCGCAATTTGAACAGAAGCTTCAAGATCAGCAAGCGAAAAATCGTCAGCTTGAAAAAGAGCTTGAGCAGATGAAAGCTAAGCTAGCTGCTGCTAAGGGTGCTGATTTGATCAGTAATGCAGTGGAGGTTTCTGGCGTTAAGGTGTTGGCAGCTCAGCTTGAGGGTGTAGAGCCTAAAGCCCTGCGAGACACAATTGATCAGTTGAAAAATAAGCTAGGTAGCGGTGTTGTTGTCCTGGCAACTGTGGCTGATGACAAAATTGCTTTGGCTGCAGGTGTGACTAAAGATCTGACTGGTCAGGTTCGCGCTGGTGATTTGATTAAAGAGCTTACAGCTAAGCTAGGTGGGAAAGGCGGTGGCCGTCCTGACTTCGCTCAGGGGGGTGGTACAGATCAAGCTGCTCTACCTGCTACACTGGAGTCTGTTACGGCTCTAGTCGAGGCTGCTCTATAACGGTTTAGGTGCATGCATGGCGCTTTTTGTTCAAAAATATGGTGGAACTTCTGTTGGGACTGTTGAACGTATAGAAGCAGTCGCAGATAAGGTTCAGGGTTTTAAGCAGCAAGGGCATGATGTCGTTGTTGCTGTATCTGCTATGAGTGGTGAGACGAATCGTCTTATCGCCTTAGCTAAAGATATACAGTCAAAACCTAATGCTCGTGAAATGGACGTATTGGTCTCCACTGGAGAGCAAGTAACCATTGCTTTGCTTTGTATGGCATTGGAAAAGCGCGGCGTGCCTGCTCGTTCTTATACGGGCAGTCAGGTCAAAATTCTTACGGATAACTCGCATACCAAGGCTAGGATCCAAGATATAGAGGTCTCCTCTATAAAATCTGATCTTGAGGCTGGGAGAGTCGTGGTTGTGGCGGGGTTTCAGGGTGTTGACCCTGATGGCAATATTACCACGCTAGGTCGTGGCGGCTCTGACACAACAGGTGTTGCGCTAGCTGCTGCACTGAAGGCTGATGAGTGTCAAATCTATACAGATGTAGATGGTGTATATACTACTGACCCGCGCGTAGTATCGAGTGCTAAGCGTCTAGAGCAAATTACATTTGAAGAAATGCTCGAGATGGCAAGCCTTGGGTCTAAAGTATTGCAGATCCGTGCCGTTGAATTTGCAGGAAAATATAAAGTGCCGTTGCGGGTTCTTTCTAGCTTTGAGGAAGGGCCGGGGACTCTAATTACCGTTGAGGGTGATTCAACCGTGGAAAAACCAGTTATTTCAGGTATCGCGTTTAACCGCGATGAAGCTAAGTTGACCGTAATGGGTGTGCCTGATGTTCCTGGGGTTGCATCACGGATTTTAGGTCCGATCAGTCAGGCAAACATAGAAGTTGATGTTATCGTGCAGAATGTTGCTGCTGATAATACAACGGACTTTACCTTCACTGTTCACAGAAATGATTATGATGCGGCAGAAGCGGTCCTTGAAAAGGTGTCTGCTGAGCTGGGTGCACGTGAAGTAGTTGGTGATAATCAGATTGCTAAAGTATCTATTGTGGGTGTGGGTATGCGATCCCATGCTGGCGTAGCGAGTAAAATGTTTGATGCTTTGGCGGAAGAGAATATTAATATTCAAATGATTTCTACATCTGAGATTAAGGTCTCAGTTGTTATAGCTGAAAAGTATTTGGAGCTGGCAGTGCGCTCTCTGCACACTGCTTTTGATATGGATGTTGATGATTCGGTTAGTGAGTAATCGTTCATAATGGTTATTAGAAAAAGCTGGTCTATAGTTAGGTTAGCTGTTGTTGTATAGGCAGCGTTCTGGCAGGGATTTGGATGAATGCCAGTATGTGTTCTACCGTTGAGGTGGATTGGCCTGGGAAGTACTAAGGAGATTCTACACATGTTAATTCTTACTCGCCGTGTTGGCGAAACTCTTATGGTTGGTGACGATGTCACTGTCACTGTGCTTGGTGTTAAAGGTAATCAGGTGCGTATTGGTGTTAATGCACCTAAAGATGTATCCGTGCATCGAGAAGAAATCTATCAGCGTATTCAGCGTGAAAAGGCCGAAGAAGGAAATAAAGCGTAATTTTTTTCAAACTTTGCTTTTCTTTTGATAATCACTTGGTTATAGTACGCGCCGTTGTTTAGGTGAGCTGGCCGAGTGGCTGAAGGCGCGCCCCTGCTAAGGGCGTATAGGTTTACCCCTATCGAGGGTTCGAATCCCTCGCTCACCGCCATTTTGATGTGCGCCCGTAGCTCAGCTGGATAGAGTACCTGGCTACGAACCAGGCGGTCAGAGGTTCGAATCCTCTCGGGCGCGCCACTCAAAAAACAACGGTTTATTTTCTTGGATGCGCCCGTAGCTCAGCTGGATAGAGTACCTGGCTACGAACCAGGCGGTCAGAGGTTCGAATCCTCTCGGGCGCGCCACTCCAAAGAAAATTTCAGATATGCGCCCGTAGCTCAGCTGGATAGAGTACCTGGCTACGAACCAGGCGGTCAGAGGTTCGAATCCTCTCGGGCGCGCCATCTGTAACTCTACCTTCCTACACTTTATAATATCCGTCCTAATTATTTTTTGAGCTCGTTGCTATGAAGTTCTCTATTCGTTTGTTTCCAGAAATTACCATTAAAAGTCGCCCTGTACGTAAGCGTCTAATTCAGCGTTTGCAGAGCAATTTGCAGAATATGACTCGCCGTATTGATGAGCAGATCAAAGTAAAAGGTCAGTGGGACAAGTTGGATGTAGAGTGCGCTGGTGCAAGTGCGGAGATCATCGAACAGGTGGTAGATCTATTAGGTCGTACGCCAGGGATTCATAGTTTCATCGAAGTGACTGAGTACCCGCTTGGCGATTTTCATGATGTTTATGAGAAAGCGCATGCGATCTATGCAGAGCAATTGAAAGGCAAAACCTTTAAAGTGCGTGTTAAGCGCTCTGGTAAGCATGACTTCCGTTCTATTGATGTTGAGCGTTATGTTGGTGGTGGTTTAAATCAGCACGCTGATACCGCAGGCGTGAATGTGCATAAGCCTGATGTTTATGTTGATCTAGAGATCCGTAATGAGAGTCTCTATGTGGTAACTAATACCTATAAAGGTTTAGGTGGTTTTCCGCTAGGTACGCAAGATTCTACGCTTTCGCTTATTTCTGGTGGATTCGACTCCATTGTCGCAAGTTACATGTCAATGCGCCGTGGCTGTAAAACTCATTTTGTTTTCTTTAACCTGGGTGGTCATGCACACGAAATTGGTGTGAAGCAGGTTTCTCTGTATTTATGGCAGAAATATGGCTCTTCTGCGCGAGTGAAGTTTATAACGATCCCTTTTGATGAAGTGATTGGTGAAATTTTACAATCAGTACATCACTCCTATATGGGCGTCGTATTGAAGCGCATGATGATGCGCGCCGGTGAGCAGATCGCCGATAAAATGAAGATTGACGCCTTGGTAACGGGTGAAAGTATTGCTCAGGTATCAAGTCAAACCTTACCTAATCTGTCCATTATTGATGCTGCAACTGAAAAGCTGGTTGTGCGACCACTGGTGACAATGGATAAGCAAGATATCATCGATATCACGCGTGAAATTGGCGCATATGATTTCGCTAAAAATATGCCTGAGTATTGTGGTGTGATCTCTGATCGTCCAACGACCTGTGCTAAGAAAGATCGTGTGGAGGAGGAAGAGTCTGATTTTGACTTTGATGTGCTTGAGCGTGCTTTAGAGCGTCGTCAGGTTATTAGCATTGATGAGATTGAAGAAGATGTAAATATTCATGCTGAGGTTGAGGCATTAACTAAAGTTGCTGATAATCAGGTTGTTGTTGATATTCGAGCGCCGCATGAACAAGAGAAAAAGCCGCTGAATATTCCTGGCTGTGAAATCCAATTAATTCCGTTCTTTGCTTTAGGTGCGGCTGCTGATGAATTTGAAGAAGGTAAGGAATACCTTCTTTATTGTGAGAAGGGTGTTATGAGCCAAATGCATGCGCATCAAATGCAGGAGCGTGGCTTTAGTAATGTAAAAGTTTATCGCCCTGGAAAGAGTGAATAACACCATATTTCACTGAATATGGATCAAAGGTTGTAAGCAAATTTTGATCCATATCCTCCCTTTGACCGAAAAATCCCCTCTAATTATTGCCTGAACTAGACTTTTCGGGTTTAATTATGGTCCATTTGCAACCAGTACATCCGTCAGTGAAAGCCTAATAATTAGGTGGCCAAAAGCCATATCTGACGTATGGGTTTCGATAAGTACAGGAGCATCCATTAAAATGGAAAATCTGCTATCAGAAGGCCTTGAATTAATGGTCTTTGGTATGGGCTTCGTTGTTGTCTTTCTTACTTTGTTGGTATTCGCTACTTCAGGAATGTCCAAAGTGGTAGGCAAGTTTTTTCCTGAAGCACCAGCGCAGCCAAAAGCAAAAAAGACTGCACCAGCGTCAGCTGGAAATAACAATGATGAGTTAATTGCTGTCATGACAGCTGCGGTTCACAAACACCGTTCGTAAATAAGAACGGCTCAATAACGAATAAATCTGCATTAATCGACAGAAGGCCATTACCCATGACCGACGCAAAGAAACCACTTGGCATTACCGACGTAGTTCTGCGTGACGCACACCAGTCGCTATTCGCTACGCGTATGCGAGTTGAAGACATGCTGCCGATCGCGGAAAAGCTAGATAAAGTAGGCTTTTGGTCCCTAGAAAGCTGGGGCGGCGCAACATTTGACTCATGTATTCGCTTTATCGGAGAAGATCCGTGGGAGCGTATCCGCTTGCTTAAAAAAGCAATGCCAAACACAAAACATCAGATGCTCCTGCGTGGACAAAACCTACTAGGTTACCGTCACTACGCTGATGATGTTGTAAACAAATTCTGTGAGCGTGCTGCTGTAAACGGCGTAGACGTATTCCGTATCTTCGATGCGATGAACGATCCGCGTAACCTTGAAACTGCAATCAAAGCAGTTAAGGCAACAGGCAAACACGCTCAAGGCACTATCTCTTACACTAAGAGTCCAGTTCACACGATCGATAACTGGGTTGCATATGCAAAAACTCTTGAAGATATGGGCGCTGATTCCATCAACATCAAGGATATGTCCGGTATCCTGACGCCATACGATGCATTTGACCTAGTTTCTCGTCTAAAAGCTCAGACTGATCTAGAAGTTCAATTGCACGCTCACGCGACTTCTGGTCTGTCTGATATGACAATCCTTAAGTCTGTTGAGGCAGGTATCGACCGTGTTGATACTGCTATCTCTTCTATGTCTATGACATACGGCCATACGTCTACTGAATCTGTAGTGGCTGCATTGGCAGGTACTGATCGTGACACAGGTCTAGATATCAATCTTCTAGAAGAGATTGCTGGCTACTTCCGTGAAGTACGTAAGAAGTACGCTAAATTTGAAGGTTCTCTACGTGGTACAGACTCTCGTATCCTAGTTGCTCAGGTACCTGGTGGCATGTTGACTAACATGGAAAACCAGCTAAAAGAGCAGGGTGCTGCAGATAAGTTCGATGAAGTACTAGCTGAGATCCCACGTGTACGTGAAGACCTAGGTCTGATCCCACTAGTAACGCCAACGTCTCAAATCGTTGGTACTCAGGCTGTGATCAACGTCCTAATGGGCGAACGTTACAAAACTATCTCTAAAGAAGTTCAGGGTATTCTTAAAGGTGAGTACGGTGCAGCTCCTGCTCCTTACAATGCTGACCTTCAAGCTCGTGTATTGGATGGTGGTGAAGCAATCACTTGTCGTCCTGCTGATCTGCTTGAACCAGAAATGGACAAGTTGGTAGGCGAGCTGAAAGACCTTGCTGCTGAGAAAGGTATTGAGCTAACAGAAGGTGAGAACGAAATTGATGACGTTCTAACTTACGCTCTATTCCCTCAGGTTGGCTTGAAATTCCTTGAAAACCGTAACAATCCTGATGCATTTGAACCTGCACCTACATTAGAGGACGCACTAGCAATGGCTGCACCTAAAAACACTGGTCCACAGACTTACACTATCTCTGTTAACGGCCAAAACTACGTTGTACAAGTAACTGAAGGCGGTGATATTTCTGCTGTAGCTCCGGCTGCTGCTGCGGCTCCAGCTGCTGCTCCTGCAGGCGCTGGTGAAGACGTTCCAGCTCCATTGGCTGGTAACATCTGGAAAGTACAGGTTGCTCCAGGTCAGGCTGTTCAAGAAGGTGATGTTCTAGTAATTCTTGAAGCGATGAAGATGGAAACAGAAGTACGTGCTGCACGTGCTGGTACTGTTTCTACTGTAGAAGTTAATGAAGGTGACGCTGTACAGGTTGGCGACACTCTATTGACTCTAGCGTAAGGTACTGTTTGATGGATAAGCTAATCGACCTGTTTCTTGCCTCTGGTGCTTACAACATCAGTGGTGGTCAGATCGTAATGATTTTAGTTGGCCTTTTGCTTCTGTTCTTGGCCATCAAAAAGAATTTCGAACCGCTACTACTTGTGCCAATCGGTTTCGGTGGCATCATGGCGAACATTCCAGAAGCTGGCTTAGCATACACAGCTGTAGAAAATGCTGTGCACTTTGCTGTTCCTGAAGTGATGAATGGTTTGGCTTCTGCGCTAAGTATCACTAGCACTGATCCAAAAGAAATTCTGTATGCCTACCATAACACTGCTTCAGCTGCTCAGATTCAAGATGCAATCAACGTAGCTAAAGATGGTGGTTATGCGAATGGCATGCTATACAACTTCTATAGCGTAGCAATTGGCTCTACAGCAGCTCCGTTGTTGATCTTCATGGGTGTTGGTGCAATGACAGACTTTGGTCCGTTGTTGGCTAACCCACGTACCCTGTTCTTGGGTGCGGCTGCTCAGTTCGGCATTTTCGCAACTGTACTGGGTGCGGTTGCAATGTCTTCTATGGGCATCATGGACTTCAACATCCAAGAAGCAGCAGCAATCGGTATCATCGGTGGTGCTGATGGCCCAACTGCGATCTACGTAACTAGTTTGCTAGCTCCACACCTATTGGGTGCAATTGCGGTAGCTGCATACTCTTACATGGCGCTAGTACCTCTGATTCAGCCACCAATTATGCGTGCGTTGACTACAGAAGCTGAGCGTAAGATCCAGATGAGCCAGTTACGTCACGTAACTAAGCTTGAGAAGATTCTGTTCCCAATCGTACTGTTGATCCTAGTAGCACTATTGCTTCCAGATGCAGCACCTCTATTGGGTATGTTCTGTTTCGGTAACTTGATGCGTGAGTGTGGTGTAGTAGATCGTCTAAGCGATACTGCTCAGAATGCTCTGATAAACATCGTTACAATCTTCTTGGGTCTATCTGTAGGTTCTAAACTTTCTGCTGATAAGTTCTTGGATCTTGAAACGCTAGGCATCATGGCGCTAGGTATCGTTGCATTCTGTATCGGTACAGCTGCTGGTGTGATCATGGCTAAGATTATGAACAAGATGATGGGTGGCAATGCGATCAACCCACTAATCGGTTCGGCAGGTGTATCTGCGGTACCTATGGCTGCACGTGTATCTAACAAGATCGGTCTTGAGTACAACTCTCAAAACTTCCTGTTGATGCATGCGATGGGTCCAAACGTTGCTGGTGTAATCGGTTCTGCGATTGCAGCGGGCGTAATGATCAAATTCGTAAGCTAATTATTAGCTTGTAGAACTAAAAAAGGCTGCCATTGGCAGCCTTTTTTGTTTCTTTTGAGAGCTAAAATACCCTCTCGTCTAATGCCCGGCGAATACTTCTAAATGAGCTTGTACGCTGAATGCTAAGGATACAGGGTTGTAACCGCCTTCTAGAACCGAAACAACGCGGTTTTGGCTGTAAGTGCGAGCTGCGTCTAGGAGCAACTGAGTAACCCAGCGATAGTCTTCTTCATTAAGCTTAATATCTGCCATAGGGTCTTCATGATGAGCATCAAAGCCTGCAGATATAATGATCATATCTGGCTTATGAGCTTGGATGGCAGGTAGCCAGCGCGACTCAACAAGTTTACGGAATACCATGCCGTCGCTATGAGCATCCATAGGGCAGTTAATGATGTGATCTCGAACAAAATCACAGTAACGCTCTGGATAGAATGGGTGTTGGAATGTGGAGCAAATCAGTACTTCAGGTCTGTCTTTAAAGATATCTACGGTACCGTTACCCTGGTGTACATCGAAATCAAAGATAGCAACACGTTCTATACCAGGCTGCTGTAGGGCATGCATAGCTGCAATAGCAGCATTGTTATAGAAGCAAAATCCCATCGCATTGTTATGCTCGGCATGATGACCAGGTGGGCGCGTAGCGCAAAAAGCGTTTTTAGATTTGCCACTGATTACTCTGTTAACTGCCATTACAGCAGAGCCTGCGGCTAAGCTGGCTGCATGTAAGGAGTGCGGGCAAAGAGCTGTATCATCGTCGGTATACACCACGCCTTGTTCAGGTAGTTTCATCTCCAAGCGCTTTTGATGTAGATGAGCGTGGGCGAGTTGTACTTGTTCAGGTAATACGTGGACGGACTGGATTCGTTCAAGATCCTGCATTAGGCCCGTTTTTTCCAATACTTTCTGGATGGCTACCAAGCGAATTGGGCTTTCAGGATGTTCTGGGCCCATATTGTGTAGGCCGCAATCTTCATGAGTGATAAATGCAGTAGTCATAAGTACGCTTTTTTTATAAGTTTTGTTTAGTTTACCTGAAACCCAAAAAGCAGGATCTCATTACATCGTCTCAATACCTCAAGCCTACACCTTAGAGTTAGATTTTTCTTGATCTGGATCATTAGTGTTTGCATGCCCTCGGGATAGGATGGTTGTCACAGCATAGAACTGTCTTGGCATCGAGTGTTCACCCTACACCCGGTGCTTTTTTTTGTTTGCAGGAAATGCTTTTGTCATATCGAATAGGCTTTTATACTTCCAATATCCTTTTTGCGTATATGGACGGTTGAGTGGCGAAAGTAGATTATTCTGATAAGCAAGTTCTACTGATAGAAAGCAGTGGCAACATGCGATCTACTATCTTCTATATGCTGAGGAGTATGGGCGTTGCCAATCTCAAGGCCGTTACTATCAATGACCGAGTTTTAAATGAAATTTCTGAGAATAACTACGATGTTATTCTTCTCGGTCATAATGTGAATGATAGTGTCACCGGTATCCAATTGCTGGAAGAGTGTCGTTATCGTGGTTTCATCAAGCCTACGGCTTGCTGGATCTTTATGACTAGCGATGCATCTCAAGAAGTTGTATTGCATGCAATTGACAGCCGTCCCGATGATATGATCATGAAGCCGTTTTCGGTGGATGAGCTTAAACATCGTCTAGATAATATCCTTTACCGAAAATCAGTCTTTAAGCCTGTTGATGATGCTCTAGAGATCGGTGATCTACCTGCGGCTATCACTTTCTGTCAGCATAACTTTGCGCCTTATGATCAGGAATATGACGAAGCGCAGCTAATCCTTGCTCGCCTGTTGCTTAAATTTCAGAGGCCGAAAGAATGTGCCAAAGTTGCTGAGAAGCAATATTGGAAAAGCCACGATAAAGAAGCAGGTATCGTTTGGGCAGAAGCTATGCTCCAGCAGGAGCAGTTCAAAGAGGCGAAGGCTCTTCTGCTAGAACTTATTGCAGAGTATCCATTGCTGATTGCTGCATATGATTTGCTTGCTCAGACCCATGAGAAGGAAGGGGATTTGGATCAAGCAAGAGAGGCCGTTGCTGAAGCGACTCAGAAATCTCCTATGGGTATCCCCCGACAGATGGAGTTGGGCCGTTTAGCTACGCAAACGAAACAACTAGATATGGCGGGTGGGGCTTATAAGAAGTCAATCGTCCTGGGTCGGCGCAGCTGTTATAAATCCCCTGATCCTTATCTTCGTCTTGCAAATGTAAAGCGCCTAGAAGCAAAGAATGCCGATGGTGGAATGGCGATAGAGCTTTTCAATGAATTTGAAAATACCATTTCGCAGGCTTACCAGGCGTTTCCGAGGGATGAACAACTACAAGTTCGCGCAGCTCTTCTGAAAAGTGAGATGTACCACCAGGTAGGTGATACCGATGCTGCGAATAAGGCCACGCGAGATGCTCAGCGTATTAATTCAGAACTGGCTACACCTTTAGATCTTGATCGAGAGCTTTTGAGTGTTATGGGTGATGCTGTGCCTATATTGGAGCCTGTTGCGAAGCAGAAGAAAGTGCCAGGTAAGAAACACGATCCTGATATGAGTATTAAAGTGAATCGCTTAGGCGTGAAACACTATTTATCAGGAAAGATGCCTCAGGCGCTCAAATATTTTGGTTTAGCGACCGAATATGATTCCAGCAATGTAAACGCATTGTTAAATTTAGCTCAGCTCTTCTTAGAAACGGCTAGAGATAGCAAAGAGAAGCGCGATGAGCGTATAAAAATGGTTCAGCGATATCTAAAGCTTTCGGAGCGTTTTAGCTTAGAAGGTATTGAGCTTGATAAGCAGCATCAGTTGAAGCGTTACCTAAGCCATGATGTTGCGTTATTGCCTAAAGGCTCATTGGGTAACTTATTGCGGTAAACTCTAAGTCATTGGGGAATGGTGTCCCAGAGAGGATTCGAACCCCTGGCCTGTCCCTTAGGAGGGGACCGCTCTATCCAGCTGAGCTACTGGGACATGCTTTTCGAATTTTCGGAATTCTAGCGAGATTTTCTGATCGAGTCACTAGGTCTAGAAGGTTAGAGCAGTTTAAGCTTTCCCTAAGCTGCTCTGTGCTTTGTATAGTTTTGAGGCGCCAGCTTTGCCATAGAGCTGATCTTGCTTCTTATGACCGCGAACAATAGCGAGTAGTTGATTCACGTTTTGCTGATTACGGTAAATCGCTTGTTCATTACGCTTATTCTTATGCTGCAATTCCTTTAAGTGCTTTTTAATTTCAGCATAAAGTGTGTTGGTCTGCTGTGCTGCTGAGGTATTGTCTTCTGCAGTTGAGTAATCCTCTGAATCCATCTCAATGCCAAAAGACTTTAATAGAGCGACACGTTCCAAAGTAAAGTTATGGAAGTTGTTAATTACGCCCATCTTTTCTTGGGTGATATCACTTAATTGCTCAAGATCTTTACTACTGAGAGCTTCAAGCTCTCTGTCGTAAATAGTGTTAAGTGATTCTAAAAGCAAAATACCCTGCTTGAGCAGGGTATCCAGTTCTATATGTTGTTGTTCGGTCATAGCGAAACTTACAATAGGCTATCGAAGTTCAGCATCTTCTCTGCTACACGTTCAGCATTGATTTGATAGCTGCCACTTTCAATTTCTTGTTTTAGTCGCTCGACACGCTCGCTGTCCACATCAGGTGCATTGGCCAATTGCTTTTCAACATTCTGCAGTGTCTGAGCTGCATTGCTGAGTTTAACTGTATCACCTTTACTGGACGGAGACTGCGCAGGGGCGTCATTGCTACCAGTTTTGGTTGCATTGCTTTCACCTGCTCGTGCACGAGTGCTATTCGTCTGCGACGATGACAGGCCCGTGATGTCGTTGATCATTTTTCCGTCCTCAAACTTGTATCTGAACCAGCTTATCGGCGGCTAATTTGGAAACTTTAGAAAAAATATTTTTTTCTTTAATAAAGCGAGTATAGCAGTTGTAGGTAGATGACACCATGTCGGATTACCTTAGGTTATGGGGTTCGAACAAGCCCAGGCTCAATAACCATAGCTTTAACAATATTGCCAGAACGATCATTTTTAACTTTGATCTGTTGGCCTATAGCGCCGTCCTGTAGTGCTGTTCCTGCAGCTCTAATTGATATACCGCTACGTCTTGCTTCTATGATTACGGCATTTCCTCTAGATACGGCCAGCGGTGGTTTTAGCATGGGTGCAGTAAAAATTGTGCCAGCTGCAATACTTCTTTTCGTAGTCCAGCCTATAATTTCTTCAGTACGGAGAAAATAGGCTGAGCGCAGATTAGTTATATCGACTTCCGAGCGGTGTAGGTGCTGAGAGCTAAGGGGAGTGTTTCGAGGCAGGCTGGTGCTACTGATTACCGCTGTTCCATAGAGTTTAATTTGTGCAGTTACAAATAGCTGCCAAATAGGAGATGGGCACTTAGCTCTAAAGGTGATTCTGCTTCCATTTCCCTTAGGTGATTGAAATTCTAGGGGTTGTTGGCAGTTTTTTAGTTTGATTTTTCGGCTAATCGGGTTAAGTTTGATCTCAGTACGCGCATCTGGCTTGGCTTTTTTGTAGTGTTCTTGCAGAAAAAGCAGCGCCTCCTGCTCTAATTTTTCGGTTTGATCGGCTGCTATAGCGCCGAATGGGGCCAAAAGAACAGTGGTTAGGAGGAAAAGTCGTGTTAAATTATGCTTATTCACGTTGTTGTAACTAACATTATGTTTATGTAACGGCGTACAAACAGAATAGATTTAATCTCTACGGGATTATTAGATCATGTCAGGTATCCTAGATAGTGTAAACCTACGTACCCAAATGGTAGGGCAGAACAGGTTGGAGCTGCTATTGTTTGCTTTGGAATCAGAGCAGCAATACGGCATCAATGTTTTTAAAGTGCGTGAAGTATTGCAGTGCCCCGAGCTTACAGAGGTGCCTCGTCAGACTTCTGCTATTAAAGGTATGGCGCATATTCGTGGCGAGACGATTCCTGTTTTGGATTTGTCAGAAGCTGTTGGGCGTCAAACCGTTCCTCAGGAGCAAAGGCAGGATTGCTTCCTGATAGTTGCTGAGTATAACCGTCGAACACTTGCTTTCTTGGTGCGTAAGGTTGACCGCATATTGAATACTCAATGGGATCAAATAATGGCTCCGCCAACAGAGATCGGCGTTGAGAACTACCTGACCGCTATCTTTGAGTATGAAAATAAACTAATAGAAATTCTCGATGTTGAACAGATCCTTGCTGACCTTTATCCAATGCCTACAGAAGTTAGTAAAGATGTTGCTGATGATACTGTGCGTGAGAAGGCTCGTGATTATCAAATTTTAATCGTTGATGATTCTTCGGTTGCTAGAAATCAGATGCAGCGTAGTTTGGAAAACTTGGGGATTAAGGTTACCTCTTGCAATAATGGCCGAATGGCGTGGGACTTATTGCGTGATATGGCAGATCGCGGTACGGATGTGACAAATCATTTCTTGATGATTATTTCTGATATCGAGATGCCAGAGATGGATGGCTATACATTGACATCTATGATCCGTGAAGATGAACGCATGAGTAATATGCATGTGGTTTTGCATACATCCTTGTCGGGTGGCTTCAACGTGTCTATGGTTAAAAAAGTGGGAGCCGATGGCTTCCTTGCTAAGTTTAACCCGGATGATCTTGCTACAGCTGTCGTACAGCGTATTCAGCAAGTAGAAAAGTAATAAGGCACAAGGTAGGGGTGTTACTCTTTCCATGAGTATTTCCGGTAGATCAAATTTTACGATCACGGATGCTGACTTTGAATTGTTCAGTCGCTTCCTTGAGGATAGTAGTGGGATATTGCTTGCAAAGCATAAGCAATATCTTGTGCAAAGTCGTTTAGGAAAAATTGTTCAGGAAAATAATTGCCCTGGGCTGAAAGAGCTCATTACTAAACTGCAAAGCCCTACATCTAAACGATTGCGTGAACAAGTTATCGATGCGATGACCACTAACGAAACCTTATGGTTTAGGGATGTTCATCCTTTCGATATTTTGCGTGATCGTATCGTTCCTGAAATGCTGAGTCAGGGAATTGGCTCGAACAAAATTAGAATTTGGTCTGCTGCGTGTTCGACTGGCCAGGAGCCTTATTCAATCAGTATGACGCTGGATGAATTTAAGAAAAAAAATCCTGGTAAGTTGGCTTCTGAAGAGATTATCGCTACCGATATTTCTACCCAAGTGCTTGAGCAAGCACGTCGAGGTGAATACGAAATGCTGGCAATAGGCAGAGGCTTGTCCCAAGAACGTCTAACCCAGCATTTCCGTGAAACGCCTAATGGTAGTTGGGCAGTAAAACCGGAAATCAAATCAAAAGTCAGATTTCAGAGTATTAATCTGCTTGGGCAATACTCGTCGATGGGTAAATTTGATGTGATTTTCTGCCGAAATGTGTTGATTTATTTCTCTAGTGAAAAGAAAACTGAGATCTTATCCAAGATGCATGGCGTGTTGAAACCTGGAGGTTACCTGATACTAGGTGCCTCTGAATTCCTTTCTGGCCTTTCCGATAAATACAAAATGATTCATTGTCGCCCAGGTATTATTTATCAAGCTATTTAGTCAGATAGATCAATCTGTTTTCGAAAAAGCCGCTTGCCTAAGGTAAGCGGCTTTTTTATTGCCTCTTTTTTGTTGAGTTAGTTTCCCTTGCCGCCAGCGGCAATTTGGCGGTTTAAGTTTGCCGTTATTAGATGGTAGGTGGTTGTTAATATATGTGTAAAATACTTAACATATTGAAAATATAAGGTTTTATCTGTTTGGCATGCGGTTTGCTTTGTTAGGGGTAATGTTAAATGAGGCAATGAAATGGCAATTAGTTTTGACGCAGCTTTAGGAATTCATGATGACGCACTTATGCATCGTGCTCGTCGTGCAGAGGTTTTAGCTAATAATATAGCCAATGCTGATACGCCTAACTTTAAAGCGAGAGATATTGAGTTTGCTGAAGCGTTAGAGCATGTGTCGACTAAAATGAATGTTAAGCAGGTTGCTACTGCTGCAGGTCACAATACCGAGCTACTCGAGCCTGACCTAGCGGCAGATATGATGTTCCGTATTCCTAATCAAGCCTCTGTGGATGGTAATACTGTAGAAGTTCAGCAAGAGATGGCTCGCTATACTGAAAATGCTTTGGATTACCAGACGTCATTTCATTTCCTGAATAAGAAATTTACTGGTCTTAAATCAGCGATCAAAGGTGAATAATTATGTCATTGAGTAATGTATTTGGAATCGCTGGTTCGGCTATGAACGCTCAGACAATCCGCTTAAATACAACTGCCAGTAATATGGCTAATGCGGAGAGTGTTAGTTCAAGTATTGATGAAACTTATCGAGCTCGAAAACCTGTGTTTGCTGTGCAGCAAGTTGACCCTTTAGCAGAGCCTGAGAATGAATTTGGTATTGCTGCTGGACAAGGTGTACAGGTTTTAGGGATTGTGGAAAGTGAGGCTGAGTTACGTCAAGAATACAATCCTGCGCATCCTATGGCGGATGAGGAAGGATTTGTTTATTACCCGAATGTAAATGTTGTAGAAGAGATGGCGGATATGATTTCAGCTTCTCGATCTTTCCAGATTAATACCGAGATTATGAATACTGCCAAGCAGATGTTGCAGCAGACGATTAGACTTGGGCAGCAATAATTTAAGAAACGAGGTTTTTGGCCATGAGTAACGTTAATGGCGTAAATCAGAACGTTTTTGATCAGATAAATAAAACGAATCAATCTTCTAGTACGCAAAAAAGCAAGACGGAAGAAGACAGTGATATGTTCATGCGACTGATGATTGCTCAGTTGCAGAATCAAGATCCGTCAAGCCCTGCAGATACTACAGATTTTATGCAGCAAATTGCCACTATGTCACAAGTCGAAAGCATCAATCAGCTAAATGTCTCTGTGAATGAGATGTCGCAGTCGATGCTATCGAGTCAGGCCGCATTGCAAGCTTCTTCTATGGTGGGGCAGTCAGTGTTCATCCCTGGTGATACCTCTGAGGTAGGAACTGCTATGAACCCGTTCGCGAAAGGTGCTTTTAATCTGGAAACCAGTGCCTCAGATGTAAGAATTAAGGTTTATAACTCGAGCGGAACTTTAGTTGACAATATGCAGTTAGGAGCGGTTCAGCAAGGCGAGCATGAGTTTGCTTGGCAGATGCGATTTGATGAAGACGGTAATCCAGAGCATCCGCCGGGAGATTACACCTTCGTTATCGAGCGTCTTGAGGATAATGAATATCAAGCGGTTGATACCAATATGGCCTATAGAGTTAACAGCGTAACTCTGGGTGAAAATGGTATCGGTATGAAAGTGAACACTACAGCTGGCACATTTGATATCAGCGATGTGAAACAGATAGGCGTGTGAGGATAAGACTATGTCAGGTTTTAATACAGCCGTTAACGGCCTAAAAGCGGCTACTACAGATCTCGATGTAACAGGCAACAATATTGCGAACGCGAGTACTGTCGGTTTCAAATCATCTCGAACTGAATTTGGTGATATCTACGCAACGGCAGTTGTAGGGGCTGGTTCATCAAACGTTGCCGGTGCTGGTGTAACAGTAACGGATATCGCACAAGACTTTAAAGCGGGCACGATACAGTTTACAAACAATAACCTTGATTTGGCTATTAATGGTTCAGGCTTCTTTCAGCTAGATGATGGTCAAGGTAGTACTACATATACTCGAGCGGGCTCATTTGAGTTAGATAAAAATGGTTTCGTGGTATCTAAGACTGGTGCTTTTCTTCAGGGGTATGGCCTTGATTCAGAAGGTAACCGATTGCCTATCGATAATTTGGCAGTTACCCAGAAAGAAAGTCCACCAAAAGCTACAGAAGATATTGATCTTTCTTTCAATATTGATTCTAGGGAAGATGCCGCAACGCTATTGCCAGATTACGATAAAGATGAGCCTGGTTCATTTACCTATAGTACAACAATTAGAACGTTCGATAGTTTAGGTAATGAGCATACAATTAAGTTTAATATGGCAGAAGCGCGTCCTTATCAAGCTCAGCAGCAGGTTACTGGTATTGAGCTGAATGATGAGATCTCAGGTGTTCAGCTTGATGCTGCAGATTTAACTGCGTTGGCTGATTTGGACTTGGCGGCTGTCCCGCCTGGTCCAGGTTACCCTTATACTTTAGATTCTTTATCCTCAGCGAATGCTGACCCTAATATATCTGCGGCAGGCGCTTTCTTTGACAAAATGACGGATCCGATCAATGGTGATGCGCGTATTCAAAGTATCATTGTAAATGGCCCTGATGATATTACTATAAGGTTTAAATCAGAATATCCAGAGCCTGATCTAGTACAGTTAGTTGACGCTGATGCTGGTGGTGAGCTTGGAGTAGTAGAAGTTGCAGAGATTGCTGCAAATGAAACTTATACATTTCCAATAACGGGTTCTACAGTTGATGATTTAGTACTTGAAGTCGGCGGTATCACTTTACCTGCGATCCCTTCTGGATCAACTGACGATCAAATAGGAGCAGCTATCACTGCATCAGAGGCCAGAATTAAAGATGCCAACCCTGATGTTGAGTCGGTTATTTACGATAACGTCAATAAGCAAGTTACTATCACTTATAAAGCTGAGGCCGGTGATATCAATGGCAGTGAAGCCTTAACCTTTGTTGCGACTTCTGGTACCAATCAGATTGGTACACCTACGATTAAAGATGGTGATAACTCCTTCCAAGGTGTGTACCGAATGTTTGCCTACCTGAACGGAACAGAAACTCTTGATATTGGTAAGGCGCTTGATCCAGGTGAGGCAGGTACAGGTACAGAACCGGGACCAATACTGATTAAGTTTAATCCGTCAAATGGTTTGTTGTCTGGAATCAATGGGCAGCAGTTCTCAGTAGGTGCGGTGGTACCGGGTATAACTATTGTTGGTGCTGACCCTGCAGATGCGACTACTGAAATTACGTTGGATATTACCAATACAACCCAGTTTGCATCGGCATCTATAGTGAAGGCTTCGCAGCAAGATGGCTACACTAAAGGGGACTTGATAGGTGTCACTTTTAGTGGAACGGGTGAAATGGTCGCAAGTTTCTCCAATGGCCAAAATCAAGATTTAGGTGTTGTTGCAATTGCGACTTTTGAAAACCAGTCAGGTTTGTCTCCTTCCGGTGATACAGAATGGACAGCAACATTCAGCTCCGGTAATGCAATTGTGAACCCGCCGGGTACTGGTCTAAATGGTACGTTGCAGTCTGCTGCTCTTGAACAATCAAACGTTGATTTGTCGGCAGAGCTTGTAGCGTTGATTGAGGCTCAGCGAAACTTCCAGGCGAATTCTAAGACTTTGGAAACACTAAATACAGTTACTCAGAATATTCTTCAGATTTAATCTGACTGCGTAATTTTTCTTCAAAAAGACTGCTTAAGCGGTCTTTTTGTGTTTCTGGCATACCATTTGCTTTATCTATCCCATATAAGAATTCAACGAGATGCGGCAATGCCGCTCAAACGAGAAGATAAAGATGGATAAGGTTCTATATTTAGCAATGAGTGGCGCCAGAGAAAATATGCTGGCTCAGCAAGCTCATGCCAATAACCTTGCAAATGCAAATACCTCAGGCTTTAAAGCGGATTTGGCTCAAGCCCGCGCTATGCAGGTGTTTGGGGAGGGGCATGCCTCTCGAGTTTATGCCCAAACTGAACGTCCCGCGACAGATATGACAAGTGGGACGCTAATTGAAACTGGACGTAAATTGGACATCGCTGTAGCTGGTGATGGTTGGTTTTCTGTAATTCGTCCAGATGGTACAGAGGGGTATACTCGTGCCGGCTCACTGCAGATCAATGCCGCTAACCAGTTGGTTACAGGAAGTGGCTTGCCGGTAATGGGCAATGGCGGAATTCCTATTGTATTGCCGCCTTTCGAAGAAATTGAAGTATCTACCAGTGGAATAATTACTATCCGCCCATTAGGTGAAAATGCGGCAGAGCTGTTGGTGGCAGATCAAATTAAGCTTGTAAATCCAGATCCTCAAACTCTCTTCAAAGGCCCTGATGGCTTGATGACAAATGGTGGTGAGCCTGAGTTGGCTGACCCTAATGTCCGTATCCGCTCAGGCTATATTGAGTCAAGTAATGTAAATGCTGTAAGCGAATTGACGGGTATCATATCGACTTCACGCCAATTCGAAATGCAAATTAAAATGATGAAAACTGCAGAAGAAAATTCAGAAACTGCAGCAACAATTTTGAAAATATCTTAATAATCACCTGAGGATCGAATAATGCACGGTGCACTAAGCGTAGCTAAAACTGGAATGACCGCTCAGGATACAAATCTGAAGGTGATTTCTAACAACTTGGCCAACGTATCAACTGTTGGTTTCAAGAAAGATAACGTAGTTTTTGAAGATCTGATGTATCAGATTCGTCGTCAGCCAGGTGCTCAAACAGCAGAAGAAGCACAGCTGCCATCAGGCTTGCAAATTGGTTTAGGTGTTCGGACTGTAGGAACACAAAAGCTGTTTTCTGCAGGTGATATGGAAGTAACTGGTGAGCCATTTGATGTAGCAATCAATGGACGTGGTTTTCTTCAAGTAACGTTGCCAAATGGGGATACCGCTTATACACGTAATGGGCAATTACACTTAAATAGTGACAACCAAGTGGTTACCCCTGAGGGGTATTTGCTCGAGCCTGAGCTTACATTGCCTGATGATGTACTTAATTTCTCTATTGGTACAGATGGAATCGTTACTGTTACAACTCCTGGTAGCCCGCAAGGTACACAGATAGGGCAAATGCAGCTAGCTGACTTTGTTAACCCTCAGGGCCTACAGGCACAAGGTCAAAACCTTTATAGCGAAACAGCATCTAGTGGTGCTCCAGTAGTTAGCAATCCAGGGGAGAATGGTACGGCAGTACTTATTCAGGGGTCGTTAGAAAATTCAAATGTAAATTCAGTAGAAGAGCTGGTGGATATGATTACAACCCAGCGAGCTTACGAAATGAATTCGAAAGTTATCTCCACTGCTGATGAGATGCTTTCTTACGTTAGCCAGCAGCTTTAATAGGTTATTGAGGCTTTAACAATGAAAAAATTTATCACTGCTTTTGTATCGATCACCTTTTTGCTTACAGGCTGTGTGCAGAAACAGGTTAAACCTAATAATCCTGAGTATGCTCCAGTGGTTCCGCAGGCTTTAACGCAGCCTGCACCAATGAATGGCTCAATTTATAACTCTGCAACGAGCATAAATTTGTATGGGGATGGTAGGGCTCACAGAATCGGCGATATATTGACTATTACCTTACAAGAAAGCACAAGTTCTCAGAAAAGTGCGACTACAGAATTGGATAAGTCTAGTAGTTTGACGTTGACTCAGCCAACTATATTAGGAGATGCGGTATCACTTAATGGCAAGCCTCTAAGCGCCTCGATTACTGGTCCAACAACAACGTTTGAAGGGGAAGGCTCTTCAGATATGAGCAATAACCTCACAGGTAATATTACGGTCACCGTTCATAACGTTTTGCCAAACGGTGTTCTATTGGTTAAAGGGGAAAAATGGTTAACCCTAAATCAGGGCGATGAATATATCCGAATCAGCGGTATGGTTAGACCTCAGGATATTGGCTCAGACAATACCGTTGCATCGACTAAGCTTGCAGACGCGCGAATTGCTTATAGTGGTACAGGAGCTGTGAATGACACTAATGTCATGGGCTGGGTATCTAAGTTCTTTATTAGTGCGTTAATGCCATTCTAAGGGGAATGATGATGAAAAATACATTAATTCTCGTAACTTGCATGCTAGTGACGATTGTTGCAGAGGCAAGCCGTCTTAAAGATATGGTAAGTATTTCTGGTGTTCGTTCTAACCAATTAGTTGGCTATGGTTTGGTTGTTGGTTTGGATGGTACGGGTGATAAAACTTCATTTACCTCACATACATTCCGCAATATGTTGAATAATTTTGGTGTGGCGATTCCATCTACGATGAATCCGTCTTCTAAAAATATTGCTGCAGTGGCAATTCATGCCGATCTTCCAGCTTTTTCTAAACCTGGACAGCAAATCGATATTACAGTTTCAGCCATTGGCGATGCAAAAAGTTTGCGTGGTGGTAGCTTGCTAATGTCTCCTTTGAAGGGGGCTGATGGCCAAGTTTATGCGGTAGCTCAAGGTAATTTGGTTGTATCTGGTTTTGGTGTTCAGGGAGCTGATGGTTCTCGTCTATCTTTGAATGTACCAAGCGTAGGTCGGATACCGAATGGTGCGACAGTTGAGCGAGCTGTACCAAGTGGCTTTACTCAAGGAGATAGCTTGGTATTGAACCTTCACCGTCCTGATTTCACTACATCTCGCAGAGTTGCTGAAGAAATTAACCACTTATTAGGGGCGGGAATGGCTGCTTCAATGGATGCTACTTCAATCCGAGTAAGAGCGCCTCGTGATCCTAATCAACGTGTTTCTTTTCTCTCTGTTCTTGAGAATTTAAATGTAGAGCCGGCGAAAGATTCCGCCAAAGTTGTGATTAACTCACGTACAGGCACCATCATCATTGGTCAAAATGTTCAAGTATCCCCTGTGGCTATTACCCATGGCGGTTTGACAGTCGCAATCGCAGAAGCTGCTGATGTGAACCAGCCAAATCCATTAGGTGGTGGCCAAACGGTTGTTACCCCACGTACTGGTATTGAAGTTGATGAAGGCTCTGGTCATATGTTTGAATTTTCGCCTGGTGCTAACTTGCAGGACATCGTCGAAGCGGTAAATCAGGTTGGAGCTGCTCCAGGTGATTTGATGGCTATATTGGAAGCGCTGAAACAGGCGGGTGCCTTAAAAGCTGAATTGGTGGTGATCTAATGATTAAAACAGGCGCAGGCAATAATGCTCAACTCTATTCCGATCTAGCTGAGCTTCAGAAATTAAAAGCTAAAGCTAAAGGCGATAGTGATGAAGGTCTGCGTTTGGCTGCTCAGCAATTTGAGCAACTTTTTGTAAGCATGTTATTGAAATCTATGCGTGAAGCTAATGCCGCATTTGGTGAAGACAACTTCATGAATAGCAGTCAAACCAAAATGTTTCAAAGCATGTATGACAATCAGATTGCTCTGGAGCTGTCGGGATCCCAAGGTATTGGATTGACAGATGTTCTAGTTAGGCAGCTTGGTGGTCAGGTGGATAAAGAAAAGCCTGAACTTAAACCACTAGATACAAATAGCCGGGAACTTAATAGAGCTTTTGATCAGGCTGCGTCGGTTGCTGCTGCGGCACTTTTAGCGAAGGCTGAAGGCCAAGAAAATCCTCCTGGGATTACGCTGACGGAAGAGCAGAAAAGTACGGTTAAAGAAGTTTTTGAATCACAGTTAGCTGCAGCTAAAAAAGTAGCAGATGAAAATCTTCCTGATCGTTTTGAGTCTCCAGAAGAATTTGTTGAAAAGCTAATGCCGTTAGCTGAGAAGGTGGCTGGCGAGTTAGGTGTTGATCCTCGAGTTCTACTTGCGCAGTCTGCTCTAGAAACTGGTTGGGGAAAATTTATGGTTCGATCTGCAGACGGTAGCAATGCAAATAACCTTTTCAATATAAAAGCAGATCGACGCTGGGATGGCGAAAGTGCGCAAGTTTCCACTTTGGAATACAGAGATGGTTTAGCGCAAAAGGAAAAGGCTTTCTTTAGAAGCTATGACAGCTATGAAGACAGCTTTAGAGACTATGTTGATTTTCTGAAAACTAATCCACGTTACAAGGTTGCGTTGGAAAGTGCAGATGATCCATATAAATATGTGCAGCAATTACAGGAAGCAGGTTATGCAACTGATCCTAATTATGCTGACAAGATTAAAAATATTTTTGAGGGAGCTCTGCTCGCTAGTCGAAGTGATGGATC